>JAKFEJ010000195.1:0-2097 GCA_036675745.1 Chitinophagaceae bacterium
GGTGATCTTACACGTGATTTTGATTCATATAATTATGCTACAGTAGGTTTGAACTTTAATCTTGGAGCTAAATCTGTTGAGCCATTGTGGTGGTTGAACCCACTGGATTATGCATATAGCGAAATTCGTAACCCTCGCCTGATGAGATTGCCAAAACCAGTTTTACCTGACGAAGATGGTGATGGTGTTACAGATCAGTTTGACCAGGAACAAACTCCTGCCGGCGTTCCTGTTGATTCTCATGGTGTAAGCCGCGATACTGATGGTGACGGAGTTCCTGATTCTAAAGACAAAGAACTGATAACTCCAACCTCTTGCCAGCCTGTTGATGCTGATGGCGTTGGTAAATGTCCTTGCCCAAGCGAAGATTGTTTTAAAGATTACATTAAAGCTGGTGCTAATGCTTGCGCTGAAAAATTAGGCGCATTACCAAGTATCTCTTTCAAAAAAGGATCTAATGCTATAAGTAAGGATAATGAAGCTGTATTGGCTACTGTTGCGGCTAAATTGCGCAATGCTCCAGAGTGTAAAGTTGTTGTTATCGGTTATTGCTCTTCAAGCAAAAAAGAGCAGCAATTAAGCTGGGATCATGTAAATAAAGTGATCACTTACCTGGTTGAAAAAGAAGGTTTGAGTGCTGATCGTTTTATCTTTAACTATGGCCAGGAAGGTGGCGATTGCGATACAGTAGATATGCGTGGTGCTGCTGAAGGAGAAGAAGGTCCAACTATGGTGGCTCCTCCTCACCCGAACCTTCGCAAGAAATAAGAAATTGGCGATTACTTTTTGCTGATAGACAGCCCTTCCGAAATTTCGGAAGGGCTTTTTTAATCACGGATTTAGCAAAGGATAGGAAAGGATTTCGCGGATTATAGTTATCCTGATCAGCCAAATCAGAATAATCTTATAATCCACGATTTCGCTTTATCAAAACCTTAACTGCCTGGTTTTGGCAGCTTATCTTTTTTATATAAGTTTTGTTTGTATCTATTACCTTTGCACACCTTTATGCGTATTATACCTGTATTGATAGCGGCCATTTTTCTTAGCAGTTGTGGAAAAAGCATTAATAAAGTACTGAAAAGTCCTGATGCTGAATACAAGCTTAGGATTGCTGAAAAATATTTTGTACAAAAAAAGTACAGCAAAGCGCAGGTACTCTATGAAGATGTAATGCCCTTTTATAAAACCAGGGCCGAGTTTCAGGATATTTATTATAAATATGCTTATTGTGCTTATAACCAGGCCGATTACATGAATGCAGAAAATCTGTTTAAAACCTTTTTGGAAATATTCCCGAATAGTCCAAAAGCGGAAGAGATGGACTACATGAGAGCTTATAGCTATTTCAAACAGTCTCCTAAGCCTGAATTGGACCAAACCAATACTATAAAGGCAATGGGAATGATGCAGGTTTTTATTAATACGCATCCGGGATCGGCAAGAAACACAGAAGCCTCTGAAATAATAGATATATGCAGGGCAAAACTGGAGATCAAGGATTATAAAAGCGCTAAGTTATATTTTGATATGGGGCAATTTCGTGCTGCCGGTGTCGCATTTACTACATTGCTGAATGGTTACCCTGAGTCCGGGAAAGGGGATGAATACAAACTGATGATCATAAAATCGTATTTTCGGTTTGCGGAAATGAGTATTGAAGAGAAAAAAACGGAAAGATTTGAAAAAGTGATCAATGAATGTGAGGATTTCGTTGACCGGTTTCCAGAAAGTAAATTGCGTAAAGAAGCTGAAGATTATTTGAATTTATCTCAAACAAATATTAAAAATTTAAGAAATGAGCAAGTTAAGACGTCAGCTTAGTGCTGGTATTGCCAATAATGTGGAGACAAAAAGCCTGGACGATCTGAGAAAAAAAACAGGTAATTTATATGAATCTATTGCTATCGTTGCAAAAAGAGCAAACCAGATTAATATATCGTTGAAGGAAGAACTTCACAATAAGCTGGATGAATTTGCCAGCCATACGGATAGCCTTGAAGAAATTCATGAAAATAAAGAGCAAATAGAAATATCCCGTGCATATGAAAGAATGCCGAATCCGGCATTGCTTGCCACGCAGGAGTTCATGGATGA
>JAKFEJ010000193.1:0-2097 GCA_036675745.1 Chitinophagaceae bacterium
GCTGGCATTGCGCAGGGGATCGGCGGTCGTATATTTTGAACCGAATAAAACACCACGTATCATTTGCTTGATAGCAACAGTAACGGCATTATGTACTTTTTCCGGTATCCATGAGTTGACCTTATCCTGTGCTTTTTTAGAAAGGTTATTAAAAAAAGAAGGTCGTCGGAGCATTTGTTTTTGCCATGTTTTTAATTCTGAAATTGCCTGTTGCTGATAAAAATCCATTATACTTTTTTTGCTGATCTTGTAAAGTTAGTTATACGCTATACATTTGTCGCTATTACCTACCATCTTAAAATCCCATGATCAATAAATATTTTATCGTATGAACAAACTGAAAAAGATTACTTGCATGCTGATGTTAGCGGCAGGCATGATAGCCTGTCACAATAAGACGATAGTATCACAAACTACTAATGAAAAAAAACTTCGTGTATTAGGATACTTACCGGGTTCTCATAACTGGATAGAAGCTATAAATAATATTGATCTTACAAAGATCACCGATCTTAACCTTGCGTTTATTAATCCTGACACAGCAGGAAATTTTCCTGCCAACGATACCTATTACCAGGTAATTAAAAAAGCACATAGCCAAAATGTGAAAGTGTTTCTTTCTATTGGTGGTGGCGGGCCGCCTGCTCATCTCGGTGGTCTATTAAAAAATGATAAACGGGCCAATCTTATAGCAGGCCTGGTAGCGGTAACTGAAACTTACGATTTTGATGGTGTTGATGTAGATCTCGAAAATGCGCTTGTCAATGCTGATTATGCACCATTTGTCAGCGAACTTTCCGTCGCTTTGAAAGCAAAGAATAAATTAATGACGGCTGCATTGGCTTCATGGAATTCGGATCTTATCGGTGACAGTACTCTCCAGCTATACGATTTTATCAATATCATGTCATACGATAAAACAGGCCCTTGGAACCTGAATAAACCCGGCCAGCATTCTCCTTTTACGATGGCGCAGGATGATTTTAATTATTTTAATCAAACAAGAAAGATAGCTGCGGAGAAATTGTTTATCGGACTTCCTTTCTATGGTTATGGATTTGGTAACGGAGCTCCGCAAAGTATGAAGTACAAAGATATTATCACTGCTTTTCCTGGTGCGGAAAATAAAGATACCGTTGCAGTAACAGGTGGCGGAACTATTTATTACAATGGCATAGCAACTATCAAACAAAAAGTTTCTTTTGCTATTGATAATAAAGCCGGCGGTGTAATGATCTGGCAATTGCTGGGCGATAGTAAAGATTCTGGATCATTATTAAAAGCTATTAACGATATTAAAAAGAAATAAAAGGAATGGATAGATTTGTTTCCAACGTTCAATCACTATTCTTTCGGATGATCGGCGCCTAAGGTTGTTTCTTCCCAGGCATCAAAATCTTTTTGCAGTTCCGCTATTTTATTACGGCTGCCTTTTAATGCTCCCGCTCCTAACAACAAGCGTAAGGGTGGATTCGCCGATTCCACCGCTTTTACAATGGCTTTAACTGCACGAACAGGATCGCCAGGTTGTTTGCCACTGTTGTTACGGATCGTGTCTTTATTGGTATGTGCTGATGGCGCATAATCTTCTATTACTATTTTACTATTATTGGCTGAACGACCGGCCCAGTCAGTCCGGAAACCGCTGGGTGCAACAATAGTAACTTTTATACCGAGGTGTGCTGTTTCTTTTGACAACGCTTCCGAATAACCTGTTACTGCGAACTTGCTGGCATTGTAAAAACCAATTCCGGGATAAGCAGCAATACCGGCAAGAGAAGATATATTGATAATATGCCCGCTCTTTTGCTTACGCATAATGGGCAATACTTCTTTGGTCACATTGGCAAGGCCCCAAAAGTTTATTTCGAACATACGACGTACTTCATCATCCTCGCTTTCTTCTATAGCGCCAAAATAACCGATGCCCGCATTATTCACCAATACATCTATTTGTTTGAAAGATGAATAAGCCTGTTGTACAGCGGTTTTTATTTCATTTGGTTTTGTTACATCCAGTTTGATGGCAATAGCCGTATCCGGGTATTGTGCTACTATGTCTTTTACATCATCGGTATTGCGGGAAGTAACGGCCGC
>JAKFEJ010000078.1:0-2092 GCA_036675745.1 Chitinophagaceae bacterium
TATGGCCCGATCAGCAATAAAATCGCTTACCGTGTAAACGGAACATTTGAATCAACTGACAGCTATCGTGACCAGGTATCTTCAACACGTTATTATGTAAACCCTTCATTACTTTTTAAATTGGGCAGCCGAACCGAATTGATTGTAGAAGGTGATTACCTGAAACATGAATTTACTCCTGATTTCGGTATCGGATCGCTTGGCAATACTGTTATTGCCGATGTGCCACGTTCAAGATTCATGGGTACTTCCTGGCAATATAATACAACGAACCAATCAACAGCATCTGCTACGTTGAATCATGCATTTAATGCAAACTGGAAACTAAATACTGTTGTTTCTTATCAGCAATTCCAAAGGGATTATTATTCCGTGGAAAGAATACAGGCGAATGCACAGGGTGACTGGGGCCGGCCGTTGGGCCGTGTTGATACAAAAGAAAAATATTTTACAGGACAGGTAAACCTCAACGGTAATTTTAAAACCGGTAAAGTGGGGCATATCCTATTAGCGGGTGTCGATGCTGATCATTATATGACTAACACCTACAACTACGATATCCAGGGCAAGATCTACGATAGTATCAATATTCTTGATCCAAACAAATTTGCACGACGTACTGATATTCCCGTTGCATCAAGAGTGACATTTGTGGAAACACCTGTAAACAGGTTTGGCGCCTATGTGCAGGATCTGATTAGCATTACACCAAAGATCAAATTGCTCGCAGGTATCCGCTGGTCATTACAGGAGTCTCCTGCTAATACAACCACTTATCTGCAAAAAGGGGATTCAGTGGCAAATGGAAAATTTCGATCAGACAATGCATTTTCTCCAAGAGTTGGGTTGGTATACAGGTTTAAACCAAACGTTTCTTTTTTTGCAAGCTATTCCAATTCATTCTCGGTTAACTCAGGTCTTGATATTTACAATAACGTGTTACCACCGTCTATTATTGACCAGTATGAATTGGGTGTGAAAAACATTTTCTTTGATGGAAAGTTGACGGTGAACCTGACTGCTTATAAAATTATCAACAATAACCTGGCGCAAACAGCACAGTTTGATAAGGATGGCAACCCTAATAACAATAGTAATCTGAAAGAACTTACCGGCCAAACAACCAGTAATGGTGTAGAGCTTGATGTAATGACAAATTTCCTCAAAGGTCTTTCTGTTATGGCGGGCTATAGTTATAACGACATGCGCTATACTAAAACTCCCGGTAACAAGGGAAGTTATATTACCGGTCAGCGGTTGGTAAATTCGCCTGCACACACTGCCAACGCCAGTGCGTTTTATACTTTCAGCCACGGCGCTCTTAACAGGCTGAAACTGGGTGCCGCAGTTTATTATGTGGGTGATCGTTTCGGCGGATGGAATAATACAATTGAACAGGCACAGAATTATTCAAGATTGATTCCTGTTGATGGATTTACAACCCTTGATCTATCTGCGGGGTACAGTATTAAAAGATTTTCTTTATTGGCCAAGGTTTCCAATCTAGCCAATACATATAACTACTATGTTCATGAAAATTACAGTATCAATCCAATTGCACCACGCCAGTTTATAACAACGGTTGCATATAAATTCTAAGAAAACGAAGGAATAATATACAAAAGGGACACTTCACGGTGATCCCTTTTGCCGTAAAAAAAGAATATAAAACAGGAACAATTAGTCAAAGATTATGGTCAAGCCATTACCTGAAAAAACTACCTGGCAAAAAGTACGGAAACTATTTAATGATATCCATCTCTGGCTGGGTCTTTCAAGTGGCCTGATCGTTATTGCCGTATGTTTCAGCGGTACGGTCTATGTGTTCAATACGGAACTTACGGAAAGAGCGGCTCCTCATTTATATAAAATAAACCCTATAGAAGGAAAAGAACGCATACCTGTTGACTCCTTATTAGAAAAAATAAAAGCTGAATCCGGTGGAACAATAACCGGCATTACGATACCGGCTGATCTTAAACGTACTTACCAGTTTAATATAAAAAAAGAAGGCGATAACAGCCGGGGCGGTATAGCTTATATGGTCAATCCTTATACCGGTGATATTGTTGGTAACTCCAAAGAAAAAAAT
>JAKFEJ010000202.1:0-2090 GCA_036675745.1 Chitinophagaceae bacterium
CAGGCAATGCATCCCAGCCACTACGACCGGTTGTATATAATGAAGTGTCTTCAAAAATGTTTCCTTTTCCGTCGGAATAAAGAATATATGGGGATTGAGTAAGAGTCATAAAAGTCAAATAGGTCAAAAAGTGAATAGTCAATGGTCAACAGTCAATGGTCAAATGACTTTTGCAAAAGTCGTTAAATTCCTGCTCATTCATAGCAGAATCATTGTCGCTTTGGATGACTTCCGCCTGTGCCAGTTTATTGTTTTTAAAATCAATGGTAAGCAGGCCATCTTTCAGGATTATATTATTTAAATCATTCCAGTTGATTGTTTTTTTGGGAAAAGAGGGATAAATAATATCTGCTTCGCTGATTGCAACTGTTAACCGGCGGGTTGAAATAGTGTAGAAAACATAGAGCAATGCATTGATAACAGAGGGCCAATAAAGCCCCATTAACAGCCAGGTGGCGATAATAAACCCAAAGAAGAGAATAAACTTATTTTTATCTTTTGCTCTTTTGGATAATGGCTGTAGAATGAAAAGGATCAATAGTACTGCGGCTCCTGCGAAAGGATATAATGTGTTTTTCGCTGATCCTGAAATACCGGTATAAATAAAAGAAATAAAATTTAATGTAATAATCATCCAGCTTATTGTGGAATAAATTTTTGTCTTTTTATTCTGTAAAACGATTTCATATTTCTTCATAGCTGAATAGCGATCTGAAAGTACAAGAGTGCGACGTCCACCCGGCCTACCATTCGGACGGGCAACGAAGTCCAATAGAATTACTGCAGTTGGTATAAAAAAAATTAACTATTACTTGCCAGCAATAAATTGCATAACTTAAACAATACCCTGGCGCCTACATTCGCATTCCAGTCGTTATCGCTGGTACCTACTTCTACCAGGTCGAAACCAATAAGCTTTCTGCCGCTTTCTATTACTTTTCTGAATAAATAAAATACTTCTTCTGTTTCAAAGCCACCGGGAACGGGTGTACCAGTATGCGGACAAAGTTTCCTATCCAGTCCGTCAATGTCAAAACTGATATAGACGTTTTGCGGCAGTTTGCTGACTATTTCTTCCGCAATATGTTTCCAGGTCTCGCCTTCAAACTGTCGTGTTTTTATTTCTTTATCAAAATAAGTGATAACACGAAAATTACTGTTTTTTATATACTCCCACTCATCGCCGCCATAATCACGGACACCCGCCTGTACAACTTTGGTTATTTGCGGAATTTCATTGAGAGCATTGTACATAATGCTGGCATGTGAATAATTAAAACCTTCATAAGCTTCACGAAGATCGCAGTGAGCATCGATTTGTAAAATGCCAAACTCACCATGCTTTTCTGCTATGGCTTTAAAAAAACCAAGCGGTGCGCTATGATCGCCACCTAATAAACAAACCAATTTATTTTTTTCCAGTAAAACCTTTGTTTGTTCATATACCCAGTTGTTTAAAAAAATGCCGCCTTCGTTTACATCTTTCAGCGTCTTGCACATGAACTGGTTATCATTTACCTCATTGCCTTTGGAAATATAATCAATGAATAATTCAGCTTCTTTCCGCAGGTAATCACTTTTCATCAGAAGCTTGCGGTCAATAGGGCGCATATAAAAACCTTGTTTCCATCCGTCAGGTACTTCAGGATCGAAAAGGTCTACCTGCAGGCTTGCTTTGCAAATGGCTTCGGGGGCACGGGCGGTACCGGCTCCATAACTTACGCTTACTTCCCAGGGGATCGGGATAATTATAACCCTTGCATCGTCTTCTGTAGTGGGAAGGCCAAAGATATTATTGTTGGGATTGCTGACACTGTTAGGGTCAAAATTAGAAAGGTCCACCATTTTATTATTTTGAAAAAGCTGTGCAAGTTAGTGAATTTGGAACACGGATAGCAAGGATTTAAAAGGATTAACAAGGAAGAAAACCGTGTGTTCCGATTTACCTGATCTTTCAATCCGGCGCACATTAAAGACTGCTTTGACCAATGAGGGCTCAACAAATAAAAATCCGTGTAAATCTATCCAATCCCTGAAATCCGTGTTCCGTTTTAAACAGCCGGCTCCTGCTGACTAAGGCAATGAAAACT
>JAKFEJ010000726.1:0-14479 GCA_036675745.1 Chitinophagaceae bacterium
ATCGTTTCTTTAATGACTCTTGGGCCCGCAAAACCGATCAAAGCATCAGGCTCAGCTATATTCAGGTCGCCCAGCATACCAAATGAAGCAGAGATACCGCCAAAGGTAGGATCGGTCAGTAATGAAATATACGGCAGTTTCGCATCGCTCAGTTGAGAGAGCTTGCCACTTGTTTTTGCCAATTGCATCAGCGAAAAAGCACTTTCCATCATACGGGCTCCACCACTTTTACTGATGACCATATAAGCCATTTTGTTTTCAATACAATAGTCAACCGCACGGGAAAATTTTTCTCCCATCACACTGCCCAGCGATCCACCAATAAATTCAAAATCCATACAGGCTATTATAAGATCATTGCCGCCACATTTTCCAACAGCCACCCGCATTGAATCTTTCAGATCCGTTTTACTCCAGATTTCTTCCAGTCTTTTTTTATAAGGCTTCAGGTCAGTAAATTCTAAAAAATCTTTGCTGCGTATGTTTTCAAACAGTTCAGTATATGCAGCGTCGTCAAAAAGAATATCAAAATATTCACTGCTATTGATGCGATGATGATAACTGCATTTGGGGCAAACAAACAAATGTTCGCGGAGCTCGGAAATAGTGCAGATATAATTGCAGTCGGGGCATTTTGTCCATAGCCCCTCCGGGGTTTCTTTTTTTTCTGAGGTCTTGGTATTGATACCTTTTTTTATACGTTTAAACCAACTACTCTTGGTCTCTTCCGTTTTTCCTTCTTCACCCGCCAGGTTAGCATCAAAATCTTCTATTTGTTTCGCCATAACCTTTTTTGTTGAGGTACAAATATATAGAAGTTTACGGTTTGTGGTTTTTAGTTTATAGTTCCCCGTGAGCTGAATATTTCTTCATTATTTGAAAGATATTGTATGCCGGGCAGTAGAAATAGTTTGGTGTTATCAGCTTTCGGTTCCCTGATCATCGCCCCTTGCGTCCGCCGCGGCGGATCAGGGTTCTGTTCGCTATTAGGCCTCACCCTCCTGCTCCCTCTCCGGTTGGAGAGGGAGCGGCGCTACATTGCAAAGCCAAACTTTTTATTCTACCACATCAGCTTTATATCTCTACTCTGCATTTTCGGAGAGTATTTATTCTATCAGCCTTTTCGAAAAGCGAGGGCTGTGTGTAGATGGCCTTCTCCACCGGAGAAGGTCGGGATGAGGCTATTTCTTCAACACTCGTTCAAACAATTTATATATCCGTTTATATTCATCAGTCCAACTGCTTGGTTCTACAAAACCATGATCTTCCATTGGGTAAGAAGCAAGCTCCCAATTATCCTTTCCTAATTCAATTAAACGCTGAGTTAGTTTTACGGCATCCTGGTAATGAACGTTTACATCTACCATTCCATGGCAGATCAGCAGATCACCTTTCAACCCTTCTGCAAAATAAAAGGGTGAACTTTTTCTATAAGCAATAGAATCCGCATAGGGTTCATTCAATATATTGGATGTATAGGGGTGATTATAATTTGCCCAATCAGTAACGGGACGCAATGCTGCGCCAGCTGCAAATACATCGGGTTCAGTGAACATTCCCATCAACGAGATAAAACCACCATAGGAGCCACCATACAGGCCAACATGTTTTGGATTCGCACCAAAATTTTTAACGAGATAATTTACTCCATCTGCATGATCAGATAGATCTTTGCCGCCCATATGGCGATAGATACCCGTGCGCCAATCTCTGCCATAGCCGGCACTGCCCCGGTAATCAATATCAAGCACATAATAGCCATTATCTGCCAGCATATTATTGAACATATATTCACGGAAATAACTGCTCCACCATTTATGTGCATTTTGCAAATAGCCTGCGCCATGTACAAATAATACGGCCGGTTTATTAGGATGAGGATTGGCAGGCTTATATAATCTTGCATATACTGTTGCGCCATCTCTTGCCGTAAAACTTATTACTTCAGGATCTTTCCACGGATAGGTTTTAAATTCATCACTTTGAGATTTAAAGGTTATTTGCTCAGCCTTACCATTTACTTTATTTTCCTGTAAGTACAATTCCCATGGTTTGGTAGAGTAGGAGTAGAGGATGGCTAAATACTTTTCATCCGGTGAAAGGGTTACCTGGTTAGCGCCTGTCTGTGTTGTGATCTTTTCCTTTTTCCCGGATGCAATATTCAACCTGTAAAAATGTTGTTCACCCGGATGCACTTCATTGGTAGTGATGTAAAAATATTTTTTGTCTTTTGAAAGTTGTGTTCTTTGTACTTCATATTTTCCTTCCGTAAGAGCTTTCTTTTCCCTGTTTATTACATTAACAGTATAAAGGTGAGAATAACCTGTTGCTTCTGACTGAAACCAAAATGTATTTTCATCAACCCATCCCAAACTGCCAAACATACCCGGTCCGCCGATCCATGCTTCATCCCGTTGACGATCCAATAATTTTAATTTATTGGTTGCTGTATCCCACAACATCAGCCAGCGATCTTTATTGTCTTGCGAACGGATGTCAACTACAGCATGTTTCCCATTGGGCGACCAATAAGGTCCCATAATAGTAACTGCACGATTGCCTGTTTTTTTTGTTTTTTCTTCCAGTTGTTTTGGATAATCTTTTATATAATCAGGCAGGTCTTTAATGCCGGGAATCGAATCCGTTTTGATAACAAACACAGTGTCTTCCTCCCTGTCATAAATATAAAATTCAGAACTTCCTTCCTCTGCACCCACTTTTGTTCTTGCAGGAATGTCTGTAGTGAAACCAGTCTCGGTTACATAATTTGGAACAATGGTACTCTTTGTATTTGTTGCGGGTTTTGATAAGCGATAACTGATAAACCGCCCATCGGGGCTTATATTCAATCCCTGCAATACTTTGTCTTCAATGCTGATGCTGCGCAATTCTTTTTGCTTTGTGTTTTTAGTATACGCATCAGCTTTATCCTTTTTTTCTTTTCTTGTCCGGAGTACTTCAAAGTATTGCAATTGATCTCTTTTCAGCCATGATTCCTGTTGGTTGCCAGTTTCACTTGTCCCTTTTGATGAAGAACTGCTGCTTTTTGTTGCCGCAGAATTTGTTGATGACACCGTACCGCTTTTCAGGTTAGTGAGTTGCTGTGTTTCGCCTGTTGCAATGTTCCATGCATAAAGGTTTTGGTTTCGGTTGAAAACGATCCTGGAATCATGAAAAGAAAATTGGGGGTTGTTTTCACTTTCTGTGGTTTCGGTGATACGGTGTGTCTTTCCTGTTTTTATTTCTGTATAAAAAATATCACCGTCCTTACCATAGAGATATGCTGTTTTCGCTTTATTGTATTGAAGTGCATTTCCGGAAAGCAGGTTTTGTTTTTGGGTAACTGTCGCTTTTACCGGTGTTTTATTATCCAGCGTAATATAATATAGCGAATCGGCCAAAGCCTTTTCAGGGTTCCAGTTAAAAAAAATGGTTTTGCCATCAACCGACCATTGCGGGGAAGAAGGAGAAGTGCCTATCCATTTAGGGTCTCTCATGATCTTTTCAACGGTTAATTTATCCAACGATGCCTGGCTCCACGAATCCATAGCAATAAAAGAAAGAATAACTAAACAGATTTTTTTTTGCATCATGCTTTATTTAAGCCTTAAATATATTGAGAAACATAAACCGGATGAACTAATCTATAAAAAAGAAAATCATTTGTATTCTTAAAATTGATTTTAAGCATTCCGGATTTTCTGCAATTCATCAGATGATCTCCGCTATATAAGTAAACCAATCTTTGGGATTATAAGAGATCATGCAATATTTTTTTGCTAAAAATAACTACTAACCGGCTATGTATTAAAGGAGTCAGGAAAATACTTTGTTGCCCCGGCGGCTCATTTGCTTATCCGTGCTTACGAGTAAAAGGCCGGCAATAATAAATACGATCATAAGCCCGCCTGCATTAAGTAAAACACGGGTGTACCCAAATTCTGCAGTATTGATAAACGGATAAGCATGGAAACCTGAAAACTCTCCCCGTAATAAAGCATATACCAGGTACACAGCCGGGTATATAAGCCAGCGGAAAGGATGTATCCATTTCAACGATCCTTTGGGAACAAAAAACAGCCAGAAAAATAAAAACAGAAGGGGCACGACTACGTGTAATGTTTCGTCCACCCATTTTTGAAGACCTGTTGGCGCCCAGACAGAGCGGAGAAGTATATTGTAGGTTAGGCCAACAATAAAAATATATAGAGCGATAGCGGCGAGGGTTACAGGGTTTGAAAAAAAGCGAGCCGGTGAAGAATCCGGCTTAATTAAAATGAAACTTAAGCATACCGCTATCAGTAAATTGGTAAGAACAGTAAAATAACTAAAAAAATTCCAGGTGGCTACCAATCGTGTCAGCCCATTGGTAGAAGTATTCCTGATGCTGATGTATAATTGAAGAATTAAAGCCAGCCATGCCACTATAGCAATAATAACCATAAAACCAGTTGCTGATCTGGAAAATTGTTTTGGCATTGGTTTATTTTAGTTATCTAAAATAAGGATTTTGGTTTATTAATTCTTCTTTGGCGGCGGCGATTGCCATAAGACATGAGTGATCATCCAGCGATCATTCAGTTTTGCCAATAATAAATAATCAGTACCCCACCATGCAGTGAGCCTGGCACTTGCGGTCTGATCCTGTACATCAAACACGTCAATCTTTTTGGGAAATTTTTCAACGTTAGGACCAGGACCACGTTTCTTTACTCCGGCTGCGTAATCAATCATTTCTTTAAATGACATCGGTTCGCCTTCGTATATCGTTTTCCCTTTGGGAATATAGTAACCATATTTTACTACATTCACACTGATGCTTTGGTGTATTTTAGCGGTATCTCCGTAATAAAAGGCATCAACATAGTCTTTAACAGCATTCATTACTTCTTCTTTACCTGGTTGTGCCTGTGAAAAAAAGGAACTGGCTGTAAGAATTAAGCAAATAATATTTTTTTTCATTTAGATAGTTTTAGGCTGACCTGTTGAGATTTTGTTTCTTTTAAGTTAAGCATTGAATGTTTGTCATCCTTCAATTTTATATTATCAGTAAATAGCAAGGATAAAGGGCTGATAAATGGTCATTTTGCCTCATTGAAAGCGATCAATTTTATTTTAATATGAAAGATTGTGAGTCTTCTGAATGAGGGCTGGCTTGCATTTTATGGACTTCTGACAATTAAATCCGGTTTTCTTTTTTTTCATCAGTACTTTTGCATTGCCACCTGCTCTGATTTTTTACCTTAAATAAGATCTTTTATGTACACGCATATCTGGAACAAGTACCTGCCCGTCATTAGAATATTGTTGAAAAAATCAGTTGCTGCGGAGCAAAAAATGGGGCTCAACCGTATAGATTTTGAAAAGGGTAACAAAACACGGAAGCCTGCCTGCTCATTCAATGTTGAATTGGTAAAAGGAAGATTTACCACGATTAGTCAATCTGTTCCCGCAAAAGACCTCGTAACAGTATTGCTTGAAGATGAGGTGTCAAGAGCTCTTCTCCGTCAAAACCATTATACGATAGCTCTCAATTCTGATTTGCAGTTGAGCATTACAAATATCACTCCTGTAGAGACAGTGACTCCTGAAAACGAAAAGCACAACGACGAATAAATCTCCTGGTGATTGCAGTATGGACCTGATGGTTACGCAAGCCAATCATTCCGTGTTAGTTTAAATGAAAAAATTAATTGTCATATTTTTTGTGCAGGTTCTATTATGTGGGTCTTCGTATGCCCAGCTCACCATTCCGCTGTATGATAAAATTCCCAACAGCAAACCAACTGTTAATAATGAAACAGCCGAAACAACGAATGGTATTTTACGAATAAAGGATGTTTCTGTTCCAACGATAACGATGTATAAAACCGGGCATCCTTCTGCCAGGAGAACCGCCGTGATCATTTGTCCGGGAGGTGGTTATGGAATATTGGCTGCATCACATGAAGGGAGTGATGTTGCGCAGGTGTTTAATAGCTGGGGTATCACCGCCTTTGTATTAAAATACCGGCTTCCTGATGATTCTATCATGATCAATAAAGAAACAGGGCCATTACAGGATGCACAGAGAGCCTTACAATTAGTAAGGCAAAACGCAAAGCAATGGGATATAGATCCCACCAGGATCGGGATCATGGGTTTCTCCGCAGGGGGCCACCTTGCTGCCACTGCTTCTACTCATTTTAATAAACCGGTAATTGATAACCCCGATAATATTTCATTGCGGCCTGATTTTTCATTACTTATTTACCCGGTTATTAGTTTTACGGATAGCCTGACACATATTGGAAGCAGGAATAACTTAATTGGGAAAGATGCTTCACCCGAAAAAATAAAGGAATATTCAAATGAGCTGCAGGTAAATGAGCAAACACCGCCTGCCTTCCTGGTGCATGCCATTGATGACGGAGGTGTAAAAAAAGGGAATAGTGTGCAATATTATGAAGCATTGCAAAGAAACAAAGTTCCGGCGGAAATACACCTTTACCCGCAGGGAGGACATGGCTTTGGGATGAACAACAAAACAACTTCTGACAGTTGGATGGAGCGGTTAAAGAGCTGGCTCAAAGCCAATCAATATCTTTAAGAAAGAATTAATCCTGCATTTGTTTTTTCAGGAAAATAGGGTGATTGAATAGAAATATAAACAGCTATTCAAAATACTGCAAACTGTGATTGAGCAGGTGAAAGGGTGATCTCTTAAAAGAAAAAGGAAATAAATAGTAATGTTTGCGCCGAAAAGATTCTAGAAGATAAACGGATACCCGATACCTAACTGAAACTGTGCTCCTTTAAAGAAAGGATAGCTAAACCATTTGTTTTGATAAACGGCATCGGAGAGGGCAGGGCTGGGATCTTTTATCCGGTAAGAATAATCAAAGCGGATAACAAAGAAATCGAAATCAATCCGAAGACCGCCTCCGGCGCCAATAGCAATGTCTTTACCAAGCCTGCTGAGCTTGAATATTTCCTCTGGTGGCCTGTCTGCAGCACTTTTCATAAACCATACATTACCTGCATCAATAAACAAAGCCCCATTCACTTTTATGCCCAAAGGCTTTCCGATTGGGAACCGGTACTCTACATTAGCTTCCAGTTGTATATCACCATAACGGTCAGGTGTTCCTAAAGAGTCTTTGAACTCTTTTAGGGTAGAGCCAGGCCCCAATCTTCTCAAGGCCCAGGCCCGCATACTGTTGGGGCCGCCACTGAAGTATTGTTTAAAAAAAGGAAGATTGTTTCTTTTTTCGGGGTTGCGTGTTGAATTGAATTCGTAGCCTGCACCTGCAAATGCCCTGAAAGCTAAAGACGATTTGTTGAACCTTATGAGGTGCGCAAACTCTGCATCCAATTTGATAAAACGGTAAAGCTGGCTGTCTAAAAAAGAATTACGAATGATCCCTGTCAGCAATCCCGATTGTTCAAGGTTGGCACGAAAGACATTCAGTTTGTTTTTTTGTCCGCCACTCAATGTAAGATTGGCGATGATAGAAGAAATGAATCCATCAGTAAAAATATTACGCAATGATGGGTTTCTTTTAATGAGGTTATTTAAACTATCTCTTTTTAAAAGGTATGAATATTCAATATTGGGCAGCCTCACATTGACTAACCATTTCCGTCGTTGAAATTCATAACCCCATGACCCGTTGATGGTAGTTAAATTGTAAAGCAAACGTCTTTCCGTATTAGCAGCAGTGAACGAAAAAAGAGTTCTGAAATTATCACGGTAGTTTTCGGGTATAAGTTTAAAGCCGGGGACAAAACGGGGAAAATAAATATTATGACTGAAGCTGACCTGCTGTGTTTGTATAAATTGACCACCACCTTTTATGTTTCCTAATTCAATACCATAACGAAGATTGGAATTCGTCATGTTAGCCGCTTTTGCGAAATTCCTGTTTTGCAAACCTACGTTTACGCCTACGCCAAAAAGATTTCCAGCAAAAGCACTTTGATTGATGCTGCCTTCAAGGTTGGTATTAAATGAATATTTTTTAGCCGGCGTAAGACGTATAACAAAATCAACGGTGTCTCCACGGGGGACCTGATCAATATTTACCATCCGCCAGGTGCCTAATAAATTAAAGCGGTTGATAGTCCGGATATACCTGCGCTGGCGATAAAGACTGTCTTTAGGTAAATAAATATTCGGGGGAAATATTTTTGGTTTAAACCTGTTGCGGTGCTGCACAACGGTGATACCTTCCACTACTTTTACTCTTCGGGTCAATCCGGCTGTATCGGCTATATAATCGGGATACACCGTTACATTTCCCATATAAAATTTGGTAAGCTTAACGCTGTCAATATTTCTTAAACGTATCTCAAGATTGGCGATAGGGTTTTCACGTCGTTCACGAAGCCTCTGCAGGATTTCCAGTTGTTCAAAAGGGTCAATACCGGGCTGCAGGAGAGAAACGTCCAATGTATCCCATAACCCGACGAGTTCATCCCTGGTGAAACGCAGGTAACCGCTATTACGGTAGAGGTCGGTTAACCTGTCCAGCTCTGCCGAAATTGGGTTTTTTGCAAAGGGATCTCCTTTTTTAATAAAGGCTTGCTGTATGGTTGAGTCGGTTATATGCTGCAGATCGGTTTGCCGGAGATTATAATTGACCGAATCAAGATGAACCTGTTTGCCTGGTTTTACATTAAAGGTGACAGTAGTACGTAACTGATCTTTCTGCGCCTTAATAATATGGTCATAATAAATGGAATCACTGAAATAACCCAATGACCTGAGCAATGCCTGCATAAAGATGATAGACTTATCCGCATTGCTGCTATCATATACGGGTGGGCTTTTCATGACGCTCCACAATAATTTATCCAGCTTTCTTACCTGCATGCTATCATCCAGCTGATCTTCCAGCCCTGAAACCAATCCTTCTTTTTCTTCGTTTGAAAAGTTGCCTATTAAGTTGATATTTGTTTTATAAACAAAGGGCTTTCCCGGCTGGTACTTTTTTACAATCGTGCAGGAGGCAAGCGCTACAATAATTGATACGGCAACAATTGCTTTGCAGGGATTTCTATAAAATAAAGGCTTGCCCGATAACATAAATAAATTGAAACAACAATGCTTGGTAAATCGCAGGCCAAATATATCCAAAGTTTAGGCCAGAAAAAAGTAAGAGATGCCGAAGGAGTTTTTGTAGCAGAAGGGCCAAAGATCATTGCAGAGCTATTAGCATCTGCCAATGCAAACATACTGCAGCTATACGCCTTGCACGACTGGGTAGCAGCTAATGGGAACGATTGTAACGGTGTAGAGATTATTGAGGTGGATGAAAACGATTTGACAAAAATTTCACAGCTCGCAACACCTAATAAAGTGCTTGCAATAGTAAAAAAACCGGAAACAGCCGACCATCTTCCAACAAAAGGAACTGTTTCGTTGGTGCTTGATACCATCCAGGATCCCGGTAATTTAGGTACCATCATTCGTATAGCCGATTGGTTTGGTATTAAGCAGATCATTTGCAGTAAGGATTGCGCTGATATGTACAATCCGAAAGTGGTACAATCTACCATGGGCAGTATTGTAAGGGTGAAAATGCTGTATACCGATCTTGCTCCCTGGCTGGAAGAACAAAAAGATGTTTTCATTTATGCTGCTGCGCTGGAAGGCCAGAACGTAATGGCGATGAAAAAAATAACCGAAGGCCTTATTGTAATCGGTAATGAATCAAAAGGTATCAGTGCTGAGATATTTGAACAGGTGGATGTAAAGATCACTATTCCCAGGGTTGGTAAAGCGGAATCATTGAATGCAGCGGTTGCTACGGGGATTATTTTGGCGCATGTTGTTTAACTCGTTTCTCGTTAGCTCGTTTCTGGTTACTCGTTACTCCCATGAGCAAAGTTCGAAACGGGTAAGTGATCCACTGTTTAAAGAAACGGGGCAACGGTCAACGAGAAACCAGAAACGGGTATTAACTAAACCTTATCGCCTTCACCGGTTGTATTTTTTTTACAAGTATTGTAGGAACCATTAAGATCAGGAAACAAACCAGTAAAGTACCGATACAAATAGCGGCTACCTGCCACCAGATGATCTTCACAGCTGCCTGGCTGAGGTAATAGGCATCTTCCTGTAATTTTATAAAGCCCGTAGCCTCCTGCAGGTATAATATGCCAAGACCTAAAGCGGCACCTATAATAATACCTGTAATGGTGATGATGAGTGAGTGACGAAGGAATATTTTCTGTACCGTCCAGTCGGTAGCTCCCAGCGATTTTAAAACACCGATCATCTGTATCCTTTCCAAAACTAAAATGATGAGGCAGGTAATAAGATTGATAACGGCCACAATGATCATAAAACCGATCAGCACATTCCGGGTGACATCCTGCATATTGAGCCAGTCAAAAATATTGGGAGAGATGTTTCGTATACTTTGTGTATCCCAGGTAAGCGGGAATTTATCCATATAGTAAATGTCTTCCGTTACCTTATCTATTTTTGTATAATCGTTTAAAAAAATTTCATAGCCGCCTGCTTCAGTAGGCTGCCAGTCATTGAGCCGCTGTATAAGTTTGATATCACCGATAGCGAATGTTTTATCATACTCTTCAATTCCTGTTTTATAGATGCCGGTTACCGTTAATTTATCAGGACGTAAAGTGCCATCAGGCCGGATAAAATAAATAAGTATCCGGTCATTTACTTTTAGTTTAAGTTGATTGGCGGTATAAACAGAGATCATGATCTCACGGCTGTACGTGCTGTCATTGAATTGTACAGGTCTTCCTTCCTTTATAAATCGTTGCAGATGCTCAAAATTGTAACTGCTGTCAAATCCTTTTAATAACACACCTTCTATTTCATCTTTTGTTTTCAGTATCGTGTACTTTGTTGCAAAAGGGTGGATGCTTTGAACGTTTGGATTTTTCCTGATCTCATCAACAAGGGTATCATTTTTTATAAGCGGGGTTTCTTCAGCTATCAATGCTTTGAATGGCTGTTTTTCCTGTATACGGATATGGCCCCAGAAGCTGAATACTTTCTGGCTAACCTGTTCCTGGAAGCCATTGGCGAATGCCAGTGTAATGATCATGACGGCCACACTGATAACAGTGGCTACAATGGACAAGCGGATGATGAACCGGGAAAAGGATCGCTGTTGATTAAATGCTATGCGGTTTGCTATAAAGCCTGCAACCTTCAAATTAAAATGTTTGTCTTAGCTTCAAAAATAAGCTGATTGGAATATTTATCTGCTTATTTAAGCTTTTTTTGCAATATTGCGTATTTACTATACCGATACAGGATGAAAAAAACTCTTTCTCTAGCGCCATGGTTCGTGTCACGAACCATTCCAACTATCATTAATTCCGATTCGTGGAGACACGAACCGGGGCAACGGCCCGGGCAGCAACGAAAAAAAATTCTTTCTCTTTGTTATATAATCTGCTTGTTTTTTACATGCCATGCACAAATAGCCGATCATATTTATCAGCCCAATATTCATACAGCCAAGTTGTTTAAATACGGCGATATCTACAGCTACCCGATTATTTCGCTCAACAGTGGCGAGCAACTGGAACTTCATTTTGATGATTTTGACGCCGACGTTAAAAATTATTATTATACATTCCAGCTTTGCAATGCCGACTGGACGCCGGCTAATTTGCCAACATTTGATTATATCCGCGGCTTCCAGACAACAAGGATAAACACCTACCGCTATTCATCTATTTCTTTTACAAAGTACACGCATTACCAGGCTATTCTCCCTGATCGTAGCTCAGCGCCAACCCGTTCAGGTAATTACCTGCTAAAAGTTTTTTTAAACAGTGACACTTCGGATCTTTATTTTACCAAACGGTTTTTGGTAGTGGATAATAAGGTTTCTATTGCAGCGCAGGTCAAGCAGCCCTTTAGCTCACAATTCTTTCGTACCGATCAACGGATACAGGTAATGTTGAATACAGCTAATGCAAGAATTAATACGATGTCACCGCAGGATATGAAAGTAGTGGTATTGCAAAATAATATCTGGCCAACTGCCGCTTATCTTGACCGACCCACTATTTACAGGGGTAATTATTTTGAATACAATGATGATGTTTCAAGTTTCCAGGCTGGCCGTGAATGGCGCTGGATAGATTTGCGCAGCCTGCGGCTGATGAGCGACAGGATGCAAAAGCTGGTGGATACTAACGATGCGAGAACGGAAGTATTTGTAAAGCCCGATACAGAAAGAAAGCAGCAGATCTATGTTTATTACCGCGATCTGAACGGCATTTATACCATTGAAAATACCGATAGTAATAATCCCTACTGGCAAAGCGATTATGCCTATACCACTTTTACATACATACCACCAGGTGGCAGGCAATATGCTGGAAAGGATGTCTATGTTTTTGGTGAGCTTACGAATTATTTGCCCAATGATTCTTCCCGCATGCTGTTTAATGAAGAAAAAGGAGTTTATGAAAAAACGCTATTACTAAAACAAGGGTATTATAATTATTCTTATATCACACTCGATGCAGGGAAGAAGCCCGGTAACCGTTTCTCCTTTGATAATACAGAAGGCAATTTTACCAATACGGAGAACAATTATACCGTACTGGTTTACTTCAGGCCATTTGGGGCAAGGGCGGATGAACTTATTGGTACGGCACAGTTAAATACTTTGGTGGGAAGGTGAGTATAGGATAAAAAGCCTTGCTGAGACTAAACCGCTTTATCATGCACTTGTAAAGAATAATTCAATTCTTCGCTTTTCTGATTCTAATTTTAGTGTACACACTCCTTATTAGTTTCGCTTCCTTATCTTTGCGGCGGCAGGTCTTACACGACCAGCTCCTGCTGAACCCTCCCAGGGCCGGAAGGCAGCAAGAGTAGGTGGTTGAGCGGTGCGATGTGAGTAGCCTGCCTTTTTTTCCCCCTAACCCCCTGAAGGGGGCCTACAAATCTTCAGGTATCTTCAAATTTTCAAAATATATAGTCCGTTTTAACCGGATTTTGATTTATGAAATTTTTTATAGACACAGCCAATCTTGCCCAGATAAAAGAAGCTCACGATCTTGGAATATTAGATGGTGTTACAACTAATCCGTCCCTGATGGCTAAAGAAGGCATCAAAGGACAGGAAGCTATCATTAATCATTACAAAACCATCTGCGAAATGGTAGATGGTGGTGATATCAGTGCAGAAGTTATTGCTACCGACTTTGACGCTATTGTAGAAGAAGGGAAGAAACTGGCCGCTATTCACCCGAATATCGTTGTTAAAGTGCCGATGATCAAAGATGGTGTAAAAGCTATCAAATGGTTTACTGATAATGGTATCCGTACTAACTGTACACTCGTGTTTTCGGCAGGACAGGCTATCCTGGCTGCTAAAGCGGGAGCCGCTTATGTATCTCCATTTATTGGCCGTATAGATGATAGCAGTTGGGATGGAGTAGAGTTAATAGCTCAAATAGCCCAGATATATGCTGTACAGGGATTCAAAACAGAGATATTGGCTGCTTCTATCCGTAGCGCTTTGCATATTGTAAAATGTGCTGAAGCAGGAGCTGATGTATGTACCAGTCCCTTAGAATCGATTTTAGGGCTTCTGAAACATCCTTTAACGGATATCGGATTGGCTAAATTCCTGGAAGACGCTAAGAAAACAGTATAAATTAAAACTTTTATATAGTGAAGGGCCGGTTTCATCAGGAACCGGCCCTTTTTTTATGCTGGTGGCATTAAAAATTAAGGCTATGTTGTTTTGTTTTGATCATTTGAAGCCCCAAAAACATTTAAAAGAATAATGTATTAAGCTCCGGCGAAGCATTACTAGGATTGTCGAACTTTAAATCAATGCAGGAGTCTTATTTACCCCATTAATTTCTCTTCTTCCGGGCCGGTTTTTTTCTGTATTCTCTCAGGATTTCTTCCTGGGTTGGAAGCTCGCCATCAGGCTTCTTTTTTATCCAGATCGTTTTTTCTATCGCTACCGAAGGGTTGCTTTTTAAAACCGCTTTGACCGTTATCTTATCTGCGGCAAAATCCATTGGAACAATCAGTTCATTACCTGAGAATTTACAATCAGAAGAAGAGAACTGAATATCCTTTACAGTCAATGGAAGCCACTGTCCATTTGACAGTTTACCATCTACATTAATATAATTATGGGTTCCTTTTTTTAAACTATCTGTGTACAGGTGGAAATAAATGCTGTCCACTTTTTGAGCTTTAAGACCATAGCAAATTATGCAAAACAGGGAAACAAGTAAAGTTCTGTTCACAGCTTTTGAGTTTATAGCAATTATGACGAGGAGGCTCTCATAAAGGTACGATGGCAAAAATGGTTAACATTTTCTTTTAAGCAGAAGAAAGCCCATCCCTGAACATACCACTTAGAATCGCAGAATTTACTTTCTTGTTTTCTTCAGGTTTCTTCACTCCGAATAATTGGCGCTTTCATAGGAGGGTCTACTAAGTCTCGAAATTCTTACTTTTATTTGGAAA
>JAKFEJ010000727.1:0-14477 GCA_036675745.1 Chitinophagaceae bacterium
GGAAATAAACAACAGCATTTACTTTAATAGAAACATTGTCTTGTGTGATCACATCCTGCGGCGGCACATCCAATACAACAGTACGCAGGCTTACTTTTACCATTTTATCAATTACCGGTATTAGTAATATTAAACCCGGTCCCTTTACTCCACCATTGCCTATTAACCGTCCCAACCGGAAAATAACACCACGCTCATATTCCCGCAGTATGCGTATGGCATTGGCAAGAATAATTAATACAAACAAGATAATGGCTACTGTTGCTACCGGGAAATTTTCCATACTTTATTTATTTAATTATTAACTGACTCAACATATAATTTCAGGTTCTTCATTTCTTTTATCCGAACTTTTTGCCCTTTGCCGATTATCCCGCTAAGTGATTCCGCATTCCAGGTTTCACCCTGCACTTTTACAGTGCCTGTTGGGTCAAGCAGGTCTATTACCTCAGCCGTATCGCCAATCAATGCTTCCATCCCGGTAACTACTTTCAGTCGTTGAGCTTTTATCCCAAAACCAATGACAAACAAAAAGAATAATGCGGAAACAGCCGTTGCTGCGAAGATCACGGTACGGGAAATTTTCACCATCTCCAGTGATGAACCTGATCTTATCAGCATCATAGATCCAAGCAGCAGCGAGATAATACCGCCAATAGCCAGCAGTCCATGACTTACTATTTTTATCTCCAGTAAAAAAAGAATAACACCGAAAATGATCAGGGCAAGTCCTGCATAGTTGATGGGTAAAGAATGCATGGAATAGAAAGCAAGAATAAGACTGATGACACCGACAATTCCCGGAAGAATAGCACCGGGATTGTATAGCTCAAACATAAGCCCGTACATGCCCAGCAATAATAAAATATAAGCGATGTTGGGGTCGCTGATAATATTCAGAAGTTTTTCAACGAAGCTCATTTTGTGCAGTTCAATGCGGGCATTTTTTGTACGGAGTGTAATGGTTTCACTGTTAAGCTCAACCTGCTTTCCATCTATCAGGTTCAGCAGTTCCTGTTCACTTTTTGCAATCAGATCTATGACAGAATCTTCCAGTGCTTCCGTTTCAGAATAAGAAAAACTTCTGCGCACAGCATTTTCCGCCCATTCCAGGTTGCGGTTTCTTTTTTGCGCAATAGCCCGTATAAAAGCAGCAGCATCGTTGGTTGCTTTTTCATTCATCGTGCTATCCATAGCGGCTTGCAAGGCCACAGGATGAGCAGCGCCAATATTGGTTCCCGGCGCCATAGCGGCAATATTAGCAGCGAGTGTAATAAATACACCGGCCGAACCGGCATGAGCTCCGCCCGGAGAAACATAAACAATTACCGGCACGGGAGAATCAAGCATATCGCTTACGATAACCCTTGTTGATTTCAGTAAACCACCGGGAGTATTAAGATGAATAAGAAGGCATGAAGCTTTTTCTTCTTTTGCTTTTTCAATGCCATCATGAATAAAGCTGGCGATTGCAGGATTGATAGAGCCATCAATGCTCATGGAAATTACTTTTTGCGCAGCTAGTGCAGAAGGAAGCAAAAAGAGAAAGAAACAATATCGTAGAATATGCTTCATACAAAGAACAGTTAGGAATAAAACCCGATCCGGCTGAAAGACTTATTGTAATTTACTGAAATCCGGTGATAAATAGTTGTTCCATTAATCGCTTGCCTCAGCCGATTACAAAATAAAAGAGGCATAAAAACGTTTCTTACACGACCGAATTCAACACCAATGAAAAAACTATTACTTGCTTTTTGTTTATCGCCCTTTATAGTTTCTGCACAGAATTTTCATTTTTCAGGGCGTTTTGGGATAGCTAATTACCAGGGAGACCTGAAGGCTAAATCTGTTTCTTTGTCACAAGCAAAATTGATGTTCTCTCTCGGAGCAAGATATGATCTTACCGAACATATTATGGCCCGTAGCTATTTAACGCTTACTTCCCTGCAGGCTGATGATAAAAAAGGAACCGCTATCATGCAACAACGGAACCTTAATTTCAAATCAAAAATTTTTGACTGGGAGCTGACGGGGCAATATAGTTTTTTCAGTCTTAATGAACGTTGGTGGACGCCTTATGTGTTTGCAGGGATCGGGCTGTATCATTTTAATCCTTATACAAAAGATGCCGGTGGCACTAAAACTTTTTTGAAACCTCTTAGCACCGAAGGTCAGGGTTTTCAGCCGGGAGTTAAAGAATACAAGTTATGGCAGTTCAATATTCCTTTTGGAGTAGGTGCTGAATATTCATTAAATGAAGACATGCGTTTGGGTATTGAAATGGGCTATAAAAAACTTTTTACCGATCACCTGGATGATGTAAGCGGAAATTATGCAGATGAAAGCAAATTACTCACAGCAAAAGGACAAAATGCTGTTGATCTTGCTTATCGTGGTGATGAAGTAGGTGCCGGACCCTATCCTTCACCTGATATTTTGCGTGGAAACCCTAAAAATAAAGATGGCTATTATTATGTGGCTGTTACTTATACAGTTCGTTACTTCTTTGATAAATACAAACAGATAGCTGGATTGCCGGGTGGGGGAAGGAAAAAGAAAGTGGGTTGCCCGGCGACGAGGTTTTGATGAACAACATTTTATTTCCAGGCTGTTTTTGGTAGTAATCCAGAACAATTGCGACATAATCTATCCAACTAATGTAAAGTCAACTTCAGTTGTTTTCTATCTTCATTGAACAAAAAGAAGGTTGCCAAAAATGACAACCTTCATTAGTCTTGTTTTTTATTGATCGTTTATTTTAGCCACCACATCTTGGCGTAGTTATCGTCCTTACCTCCAAGATTTGTAACAGCTTCTTTATAATGGTCGCCATTCAACGCATTTTCGTTAGCAGGATAACCTAATCGCAAAGGGATACCCCGTGCATCCGTAGCATCAACGGCAGGAGTAAGTACAGGAAATCCTGTTCTTCTCCAGTCATTCCAAACTTCCCAACTATTCAGGTAACCATGCACCCATTTTTCAGTGATGATCTTTTTTACTCCATCAGCTGGTGTATACAATACATCAGGTAAGGCAATATAGGTGGCATAAGCGGTGGCATCATACACACCGTGCTGTTCCCAGGAGGCTTTGATAGCGTCCAGATATTTAGTTGTTGCCTCAGCATCGCCTCCGGCAGTATAGCCAATTTTGGCAGCTTCTGCCTGGGTGAATAATACCTGGGCATAATTAAAGATGGGCATGCTGGATCCTGCACCTCTAAAGTAAGAACCTATTCTGCTGTACGCTGCGGGAAGGTTCACTGCCTGGTTGCGGCCATACGTCAGCCCTACTACTGAACCGGACAGCACTTCTCCATAAACAGGTAAGCGTGGATCGTTTTTAGGCTGCATATAATCCGTCAGGGTTTTGCTGATCGCATAATCATTGCGCAGGCTTACTGTATAATTATTATACCAGGGGTTATAGTTATTAGGATCGCCTGCTAAAAATTTATACGAGATATTTTGAGAGTTGGAACTGATAACACCAGCAGCAATTGCTGCTGCGTATTCAGTTTTTCCTTTTGTAGGATCTGCTTTAGATAAACGCAGTGCCATTATCATACGCTGGGTATTGGCGAAACGTTTCCAGGCAGCCATATCGCCGCTCAACAATACATCTCCCACAACTCCAACTTCGTTTTCCTTGATCTGGGCTACGGCTTCCGTCAACTCTTTGAACAAATCCGTATAAATATCCTGTTGCTTATCATATACAGGAGAAAAAGCTATATCGCCCTGTAGTGCTTCGCCATAAGGAATGTCACCCCATTTATCAGTCATCAGCAGGTAATAGTACGCCTTCAATATCCGGGCTACAGCAATTTGGTTATCCTTGCTGCCATTGTTTTCAGCCTCAACTCTTCCATCATTATTATAATTAATGATGGTCTGAAGATTGTACAAGGGCCCAATATACCAAGCGGCAAAGTTCAGGTTCTTATCCGAATACAGCGATGGTCCCGGGTAAGGACCTTCTGAAATATGCTGAACATATAATGCGCCCAGCCGGCCCGCAGCATCATTACCCATCGTAAGAATTGGAATCTGCTGCAAAGAATTAGTCAGCAGCGCTTTTGTAGATGCCGATGTTAATTGCGCTGGTGAAATATTGATATCCTTGAATTTATTGCAACCCGCCATGAACCCGCAAGCTGCAATTAAAATGAATACTTTTTTCATAATAGTTTTTTTGTGTTAAAGACAAATAGTTATTGTCAATTATTAAAATATAACACGGAGGTTGGCTCCTATTTGCCTTGTTGCTGACAACTGGCCGCCTTCACGGTAGAACACTTCTAATTCAGAAGGATCCACACCATACTTTTTAGCCGTTGCCCATATCAGCCAGGCGTTTTGTACCATCAAACCAATGTTGGCGGATTTTGCAATTTTTACTTTTGCTAAAATGTTTTGTGGTATAGTAAAACCGAGACGAACTTCTCTTAATTTAATATAAGAGGCATCCAACAATACTTCCCGACCCTCACGCTGACGGGCAGTATACCAATAGCTTCTTGCAGGCAGGTAGCGGTTGTTGGGTGTGCCTTTGCCATCGTTTAAAACACCTTCAATGCGAATACCTCCATTGCCGGTATTGCCTGTTACAAAATCATAGCCTCCGGGAAAATCCCTCCAATCGTGTCCTTTATCATTTATACCCACGGTTTCTTCTGAAAGGCCCGCACCGGTATTAAAGTTCCTCGTTTCGGAATAGAACAGGCCACCATCCTGAAAGTCTAAAGAAAATGCAAGGTCAAAAGCTTTGTAACGGAGTGTGCTGTACATACCGCCAGTCCATTTTGGCAAAACCTGCCCGATTTCCTGGTTGATATCGTATTCTGGTAAACCTGTGGTAGTTTCTTTAAGCGTAGTTGCGTTCTTGCTATAATTGATCAATACACGGCCCTGGTCATCTGTTCTCCATTTACGACCCACATAGGTACCCCATTCTCCACCTACCCGATGTTCCAAACGGGTATCATACCTGTTCGTTGCATACAGGTAAGTATTAAGGCCGGGATATAATTCCTTAACCTTATTACTGTTTGTTGCCCAATTTAGTGCCACATCCCAACTAAAATCCCTTCCTTTTATTACTGTACCAGAAAGTGAAACTTCTACTCCTTTACTTACAATATTACCTGCATTTACCAATGCCGTACTGAAACCACTGGAAGAAGAAACATCCAACGGAATAATCTGGTCAGTATTACTATTTTCATAAATAGCGAAATCTATTCCAAACCTGTTGAAGAATCTGAGTTCTGTACCAAGTTCCCACGCCTTAGTTAATGAGGGACGGATACCTTCGGCATCTCTGAACTGATTGCCAATAGCAACAGATGCATTAGATCCATAAAAAGACCCGTTATTCAGTGCAATTTCCAAACTATGAGGATTAAGATCTGAACCAACTGACGCATAAGAAGCCCGGACCTTACCATACGTCAACCATGACGAGAAAGAGCTGCTTTTTAATAATTCAGTAAAGACAAAACTGGTACTTATCGAAGGATAGAGATAGGAGTTATTGTTGGCAGGCAATGCTGATGACCAGTCATTACGCAATGTACCTTCCAGGTATAACATATCCCTATATCCGAAAGAAGCTTTTCCATAAACACTGTTTACTCTTTTCTTTTCATAATTGGGGATAGTTGGGTGGCGGGTAATCGGGCGGGCAATAGAAGCAGAAATATCAAAATAATTAGGAGCGCTTAACCCGCCATCTGTAGCCATATATACCATATTGAATAATTCCTGGCGCCTGTTGGCGCCTACCATCCCATCTACACTAAAATCACCAAAGCGATTTTTATACAAGAGGTTGGTTTCATAGTTCATTTCGCGGTATTGATTCTGTGTAGTCTCATAGCTATCCTGTTGCAAACCACCTGTCGCTACCCTGAAGTCATTTTCATTGCTATATTGGTTCATACGGGCATAGGATTGCAGGCTCAGATTTTTAGTGATCTTGATATTTAAGCCCATATTACCTACAATACGACTATGCTTTTGAGTACCATAATTTTCCTTTATAACAAAATAGGGATTGTCCCAATATTGCGGTTGGCCATACACACTGAGATCGCTGGAACCATTCGGATCCCCGATGTTCCAGGAGTTCAAACTACCATCCTCATTACGATATTGCTGCATTTTCTTCATATCCAGTTGGCGCTGGAACCATTGGTTGAAATTTTGTGTAACGTTCAAGCCATCCAGGCGATAACCTTCCAATGGTTTACCTTTTGTGAAATGGGTGGTATATGCCATATCAGTAGAGATAGTTATACGTTATCAGTAGAGATAGTTATACGTTTGCTGATATCGAACGAACCGTTAATACCCACCTGATGCTGATCCCTTTTTGCACCGGGAATAATCAGCGTTCTGTTCTGGTTACCATAAGTAAGACGGAAATTATAATTTTCCGCACCGCTGGTGAGGGCAACGGAATTGTTGAGATTACGACCCGACTGAAAAAAATCTTTTATATTATCTGGTTGGGGTGTTAAGGGAGCCAGTTGTGCCCAATCTGGGCCAGGGTACCAGCTATAATAAGGACGATACTGAGAACCATCCATTTTAGGTCCCCAGCTTTCATCCGCCCCATATTCCAGCATTCTTTGTCCATTGAAAGTTGCCCATGATGCAGGATGCTTGGTGTCATTATACCTGAAGATATAAAAACCCTGATCGTCGTAGTCATCGGGCTTGGTCCCGGTTGCGGCTCCGCGTTTCGTTGCCGCAGATGAAGCATAACCACCAGCATATTGATTCTGGTAAGGTGGAATGATAGAAAGCGATTCCGTGGTTACACCCAAATTTACTTCTACACTGCTGCTTTTTTTGCGGGATCCTTTTTTAGTGGTAATCACTATTACACCGTTTGCTGCACGTTGACCATAAAGTGCAGTTGCTGCAGGGCCTTTTAATACGGACAGGCTTTCTACATTGTCCATGATAACAGCCGACTGATCAGATACTGTACCATCAACAATAAAGAGTGGAGGATTGATACCCAAACCTGTTACGCCACGGATGATGACATCTGCATTATCAAAAGATGAACTGGGTGAGCCAATCAATTTTACACCAGCTACTTTGCCAGCCAGCGAGGAGCTAACGTCTGTAGATTTTGCAATTGTCAGGTCAGCTCCTTTAACTTCCTGAACTGCATAACCTAACGCCTTTTTCTCCCTTTTGATACCAAAGGCGGTCACTACGACTTCATCCAATGCGGTTTCATTGAGTTCCATTGTTAATGTGCCGAGGCTGGGGGAGGAACCTAGTTTATGGGTCAGCATTCCAAGGCCCACGGCTGAAATTTCCAATACATCACCGGTATTGGCATTAATGAGAAAAGAACCATCGAGGCCCGCAGTAGTGCCGGTAGTGGTTCCTTTGATCCTGACCGAAGCGTTGCCAACCGGCTGGCCATTTTTGTCAGTTACTTTCCCTGTGAACTGCTTCTGTTGCGCCAACAAAAATGTGGAGCATACGAACAGCAAGAAAAACGTCGTAAGAAGTTTTTTCATGTGAATAGTTAGTTTGGTAAAAAAATTGGTTTCAACAAAACAGTTGTTCTTGAAGAAAAGAATAAACTTTCTTCAAAAGATCCTATAAAATAAACTTTTGTTAAATATTTATAAAATAAATGTTAGAAACCGTCAATTAAATGAGCCAAGTCAATCGAATAGAATTAAATAGGGATTATTAAAGGGGTATGTTATTAAGTGGACGGTAAAAACCAAGGTTGCAAATTCCCGCAAAAAATGGAACCTCGTTTGAAGGAAAAATCAGTTTTACAAAGTATATTCAAGCACTTTCAATGAATTGCTCATTAGAATTATTACCAGCAATTATTAAATAAACCCCTACCTCCGGAATTCAAACAAACAGCAACGCAAAGAGGTTTTTAACCAGCTATAAATTAAAATGAACGAAAGGCTACCCGTCATATGAGGGCGGCCTTTTCGCTTTTATTTTTACCAATGTGAAATGCCTTTAATCGCAATTCAGCAAAAAACTCATCTTGTCCCAGATTTTTTTTTGCTGAAATTATCAATAGCAAACCGGCCTCCTTCAACAAGGCAAATAGGTTTGCCTTCTACTAATTGTTCTACCTTTTTACTTTTCCTAACCCAACGTGTCACTACACTGTACAGGCTAATGATAATGATAAAAACAATGATCGCGGGAATCAACCCTACATCTTTTTTGTAAAACATCGGGTCTCCGGCAGCAGAGCCGAGACCAATGATGATGACCAATTCAAAAACGGATAATTGTTTTACTCCCCGCTTACCCAATATACTCAGGCTGATCAGGACGACAGCAAACATAACCAGCGTTCGAATGATTACTTCGGGCAAAAAATTCCACTCTTCGCTGCCGGGCAATAATTCTTTCCAGCTAAAATTGATCTGAAGAAGATGCACGGTTAAACTATTTCCTGTATTGATTCATACGGGGAAGCTATGTATGTATTTTTTACCTACATATTCCGCCTGTACTGCCCACCAACTTCGTACAAGGCATGTGTGATCTGTCCCAATGAACAACACTTCACCGTTTCCATTAATTGAGCAAAAAGATTACCGTTATTTATTGCCACCTCTTTTAGCTTCTTTAATTCCTTCTCACTCTTAACTTCATTGCGTTTCCAGAAAGCCTGCAGCGCTGTTATCTGTTGTTCTTTTTCTTCAGTTGTACTGCGTATCACTTCGCCGGGAATAATTGTAGGGCTGCCTTTTTTATTCAGGAACGTATTCACACCGATCAATGGCAGTTCACCTGTATGTTTTTGATGTTCATAAAATAAACTTTCTTCCTGTATCTTATTGCGTTGATACATCCTTTCCATTGCGCCTAATACACCGCCTCTTTCAGTCAGGCGATCAAACTCTGTTAACACCGCTTCTTCAACCAGGTCGGTCAGCTCTTCAATAAGGAATGATCCCTGGTTGGGGTTTTCATTTTTAGCTGTACCTAATTCACGATTAATGATCAGTTGTATCGCCATAGCACGGCGTACACTTTCTTCTGTCGGTGTTGTTATTGCTTCATCATATGCGTTCGTATGAAGACTGTTACAATTATCATAGATGGCATATAAGGCTTGCAGCGTAGTCCGTATATCATTGAAATCAATTTCCTGTGCATGCAAACTTCTTCCGGATGTTTGAATATGATATTTCAACATCTGGCTGCGCTTGTTCGCTTTGTATTTATACTTCATGGCCTTGGCCCAGATGCGCCTGGCTACTCTTCCTATTACACTGTATTCGGGATCCATACCATTGCTGAAAAAGAAGGAAAGATTGGGAGCAAAATCATCAATGTTCATTCCCCGGCTCAGGTAATACTCTACGTACGTAAACCCATTTGATAAGGTAAATGCTAATTGTGTAATAGGATTCGCACCAGCTTCTGCAATATGATAACCTGAAATACTTACGCTATAAAAATTTCTTACTTTTTTCTCAATAAAATATTCCTGTACATCGCCCATCAGCTTCAATGCAAACTCAGTAGAAAAGATACAGGTGTTTTGAGCCTGGTCTTCTTTTAAAATATCCGCTTGTACGGTTCCTCTTACTTGTTGTAATGCTGCCTGTCTGCATTGTTCATAAATATCTTTTGGCAATACTTCATCACCGCTTAATCCCAATAATGTTAATCCTAATCCGTCATTTCCTTTTGGGAGAGATCCGGCCTCCCCTAAATTCCCTCCCAAGGAGGGGACTTGGGCAGACTCCGCTAATAATGAAAACGCTTTAGGATGAAAAGCTTTGCCATCTGTTCCAATATATTTTGGTAACTCATCAATGGTATACTTTTCCCGGATAATTCTTTCCAAATCCTGTTCTAATCCAAGTTCTATTATCTTTTTTTCACATTGCTGATCAATAGCTGCATTTAAAAAGAAAGCTAAAAGCATTGGGGCAGGGCCATTAATGGTCATACTTACCGAAGTTTTTGGATCACAGAGATCGAAACCACTATAGAGTTTTTTTGCATCGTCAACTGTTGCGATGCTTACACCGCTATTACCCACTTTACCATAAATATCAGGCCGGGGATCAGGATCTTCACCATACAATGTAACACTGTCAAAAGCCGTAGATAAACGTTTTGCCGGTTGATCCATAGATACATAGTGAAACCTCCTATTGGTTCTCTCAGGGCCACCTTCACCGGCAAACATTCTTGTAGGGTCTTCGCCTTCCCTTTTCAAGGGAAATACGCCAGCAGTAAAAGGAAAATGACCGGGCACATTTTCCTGCGCCTGCCAACGAAGTATATCACCCCAGTCTTTGAATTTGGGCAAAACAACTTTCGGAATTCTTGTTCCACTCAGGCTTTTAGTGATCATCGGTTGTTTGATCACTTTATCCCTGACGGTATATTCATAAAAATCTTTCTGGTATTCTTTTATTTTTTCCGGCCAGTTAGTAATCAATTTGCGGCTGACTGGCGTAAGCTGATCGGTATAAAAATTAATTTGTTTTTGGAGGGCCCCCTCCAACGAACTTCGTTCCTTCCCTTCGCTTTGCTCGGGAACCCAGGTGGGGGAGGCTTTAGACTCCGACTGTTTTAATATCTCTATTGCCCCGTGCAGTTGATATAATTTAGTAGCAATATCTGATTGATCTTTTACTAACTGATCATAGTTGCGATTATTTTCACTTATCTCACTGAGATATCTTGTTCTGTTAGATGGTATAATAGCCTGCGAAACCTTGGCTGTTTCTGCAAAATGATATTCACCGAAAGTAATCCCGGTTTTATCTTCAATTTTTTTCAACAACAATTCAAATAAATGGTTGACGCCATCATCATTGAATTTACTGGCCATGGTACCTATTATCGGCAACTCTTCGTCCTTAGCTGTCCATAAACCATGATTGCGTTTATATTGTTTTTTTACATCGGCCAATGCATCAAGAGCTCCTGCTTTGTCAAACTTGTTGAGACAAACCAGGTCGGCATAGTCCAGCATATTGATCTTTTCCAATTGTGATGCGGCGCCATATTCCGGCGTCATCACATACATACTTACATCACAATAATCCAAAATAGACGCATCACTTTGTCCAACACCGGCGCTTTCCAAAATAATAAAATCAAATCCGGCTGCTTTGCAAATGTCTATAGCATCCTGTACATAATGGCTGAGAGCCGTATTATCATCTCTTGTCGCCAGGCTCCGCATATAAGCACGGGGATGAGAAATGGAATTCATTCTGATTCTATCTCCCAGTAAAGCACCGCCTGTTTTTTTCTTGGATGGATCAACAGAGATAACAGCAATTGTTTTTTCTGAAAAGTTTTGGAGAAAGCGGCGTACGATCTCATCTGTCACAGAAGATTTACCGGCGCCCCCCGTTCCGGTGATCCCTAAAACCGGTATGGCAAGTTTTGACTTTTCGCTTTTGATCTTAATTCCATTTTCTGCATTCGTTATTTCCCTTGCAATCTTTCTTACATCTTTTGCTTCTTCTAATTTCAATGCTGTTTTATAATCAGTCTTCCCATTTAATTGTACATCGCACAAGCGAATCACATCTTCTATCATTCCTTCCAATCCCATTTTTCTGCCATCATCCGGCGAATAAATCCTGGTAATACCATAGTTATGCAGCTCATCAACTTCATTCGGCAATATCGTTCCACCGCCACCACCAAATATTTTAATATGGCCGCAACCATTTTCAACCAGCAGGTCTTTCATGTATTTAAAAAACTCCACATGCCCGCCCTGGTAACTGGTAATAGCAATGCCCTGTACATCTTCCTCGATAGCTGTTTCTACAATCTCCTTTACAGAACGGTTATGACCGAGGTGAATGATCTCGGCGCCTTTGCCCTGCATGATGCGGCGCATAATATTGATGGCAGCATCATGGCCATCAAATAAAGAGGCCGCTGTTACTATTCGTACTTTATTAACGGGAGTATAACTCATAAATCACAAGCATTAAACGCTGCAAATTTAGTTGTAAAAAGCTAATGAGTGTTAGCATTTTGAAGAGATGATAGCTGACAGTTTAGAGATGACAGAAAGAAATTCCCGGTACTCCTTGTTTTCCCGTCATCTATTATCTTCATCCAATCAATATTTCTTTATTCCTTTCTCCTGTCATCTGTCTTCTATCATCTGTCAACTATACTTACATTTGTCCCATGCAGAATATTACTGAAGCTATCCGTGAATTATATATAAAATGGAAAGGAAAAGAACCTGTTTCGCTGGACGTATTGCCACAATCCGGCAGTGAACGCCGCTATTTCAGGCTATTTGATGGCGCTGGTTCTGTTATCGGCACCTATGGGGCCAATGTTAAAGAGAACGAAGCTTTTTTTTATTTCTCTGAAAAATTTCGTGAAAAAGAGCTGGCCACCCCCGAAATTCTTGCTATCAGTGACGACAAACAATATTACCTGCAGGAAGATTTTGGTAATGTTTCTTTATTAAATAAACTGGAAGCGGGTGGGTTCACACAACCTGTTTATGATCTTTTTAAAAAAAGCCTGGAAGAATTGGCCAGGTTGCAGGTAAATGGGGATGATGGCTTAGATTATGATCAATGCCTCACCAATAAAGAATTTGGCAAGCAAGCGATCATGGCCGACCTGTTGTATTTCAAATATTATTTTTTGGATGCATTGCGTAAGCCTTATGATAAACAAAAGTTGATGGATGATTTTGAAGCGCTAAGCAATTATCTTACTCATACCGAATATAAATATTTCATGTTCCGCGATTTTCAAAGCCGGAACATCATGGTGAAAGAAGCTGTTAGTGGAGACACTAACAGCGGCAGCACTGTTCATTTTATAGACTACCAGGGCGGCATGAAAGGGGCTCCTCAATATGATGTGGCCAGTATGTTATGGCAGGCAAGAGCTAATCTTCCGGATGAATGGAAATATAATTTATTGGGAGATTATATTGATGCTTTTGAAGATACCATCGGGCAAAGTGTAAACAGGAATATTTTTCAGAGCCAGTATAATGGTTATGTATTGATCCGGCTGTTGCAGGTATTAGGTGCCTATGGGTTCCGTGGTTTGTTTGAACGTAAGGCTCAATTTCTTACCAGTATTCCTTTAGCATTAAAAAACCTGAAAGAATTTTTTGAGCATCAAAGCCTGGGGATTTCTGTGCCTGAATTTAACAAGGTATTGAATCTTTGTGTAGCTGATGAGATTATTCAGCAATTTACTGCTGTACAGGCAACAGAAAAAACACCATTGACTGTGAAAATAAAAAGCTTTTCTTACCGGAATGGTGTGCCTGCTGATGAGAGCGGCAACGGCGGTGGTTTTGTTTTTGATTGCCGCGGCATTTTAAATCCCGGGCGGATACAAAGTATGAAAACGCAAACAGGCCGGGACAAAGAAGTGAAAGATTTTTTGGAACAGCAAACTAAAATGACGGAATTTCTGAACAGTGTATTTGATATTGTAGATATATCTGTAGAAGATTATATCAATCGGGATTTTGAAAGCCTGTCAATATGCTTTGGTTGTACCGGTGGTCAGCACCGAAGTGTTTATGCTGCCGATGCGCTGGCAAGGCATTTAAAAAATAAGTTTAAAGTAAAAATAGAATTGCAACATTTGATCCAGGATGCAAAAAATTGGATAAACGAACTTCCTGCAGAAAAAAAAGCATGAATTGATAACAAATCTTAATAATCTTTTTTCCAAATCGCTTTCCTTATTATTGTTTGTTTTGGCAAACATGAGTTTTTCCTTTTGTCAAAAAATAAAACAACCGGAAGACTTTGGCTTCCGGCATTTCCGGATAGCATATAAAACTGATCCCGTAGATATTCTTATAAAATCAACAAAGGGTGAAGAAAAAAAACAAAAGCCTTTGCTACTTTTCTGCCAGGGCAGTTTACCGATACCGCTTATTCTTTATGATGAAAAAGATGGCTTTGGCACATTTCCTTTTAACCCGGATAGCTTATCGCATGATTATCACATTGCAATTGTTGGCAAACCATTTATACCTGTAATGGCTGATATAAAAACATTACAAAATGACTATTGCTTCAGAGACAGTACAGGAAATTTTCCAGCTGCCTACATTCAAAGAAATTTACTCACTTATTATACCGAAAGAAACCTGGAAGTAATAAAATTTTTACAAAAACAGCCGTGGGTATCTAAAGATAAATTAGTTGTTGCCGGTCATTCTGAAGGAAGTACCATAGCTGCAAAATTGGCATCACAATCAAAAAAAATAACTCACCTGATTTATTCGGGAGGCAGTCCTTTAGGGCGGATATTAACTATCATCACCCGAAGCCGTCAAAGGGAAACAGATTCAATACAATATGCTGAAAACGATTTCGATTATTGGGGGGAGGACGTTGTACAAAACCCGGATAATTCAGATGCATCAAAAGGAGATAATAATAAGAATATGTATGAATTTTCCATACC
>JAKFEJ010000596.1:0-2079 GCA_036675745.1 Chitinophagaceae bacterium
GCTCATTGGGGTTAGCAATTTTCTTTGGGAGTTTATTGTTTTATTCCCGCAGGCTCAATAGAAAGATCAATAAAAAGTTGGCGCATCAAAATGAAGAGATATCCCGCAACAGTGAAAAACTCATTGAGATGTCTGCCAAAGCAGAAGCGGCCCATGAAGCAAAGCTGAATTTCTTTACCAATATCTCACATGAGTTCCGTACCCCTCTTACACTTATTACAGGGCCTGCTGAAGAAATGCTAAAACAACCGAAATTGCTGCCGCCTGTTCGTCAGCACCTTTCATTGATCCATAAAAATGCGATGCGCCTGTTAAGGCTGGTAAATCAATTGATGGATTTCCGGAAAATAGAATTTAATAAAATGAAAATAAGAGCGGCTGAGACCGATCTTGTCACCTTTACAAATGATATAGTACAGGTTTTTCATGATATAGCGTTAAAACGGAATATTGATTGCAGGTTGCTTACCAAAGAACGTTCACTTCCGGTATGGATTGATGTAAACATAATGGACCAGGTATTGTTCAATTTATTGTCCAATGCTTTTAAATTCACTGCTGACAATGGCTCTGTATTAGTGAGCATTGAAAAAAATACTGAAACGAACCAGGCCATCTTGCAGGTAGAGGACACAGGCATTGGTATGACGGAAGAAGAACAGCAACATGCTTTTGAACTCTTTTACCAGGGCGATCATGATAATCATAAAGGTTCAGGCCTTGGGTTGGCCCTTACAAAAGAATTAGTAACACTGCACCACGGCAGCATTTCCGTCAAAAGTAAAAAAGGAAGAGGCGCTACGTTTACAATCAGTATTCCATTAGGTAAAAAACATTTTGCGTTTGATGAAATAAAAGAACAGGAAGCCCCGGCTTACCTGCATGAAAATGAAAATAATTTTCTTTTCCCCGATTTATTTCCTGCTGCAAGTATTGAAAATATGGAGGAACAAAAAAAGACCACAGTAAAAGAATCCACTGTCCTGATCATTGAAGACAACCCTGAATTAAGACAATTTCTTAAAATACAATTGGCCGCCAACTATGAAATTATTGAGGCCGATAATGGTATTACCGGTTTGCAATTAGCATTTGACAATCTTCCTGACCTGGTACTTTGCGATATAATGCTTCCGGGAAAAGATGGGATCACTTTGACGAATCAATTAAAAGCTGATATAAGAACAGCGCATATCCCTGTTATTTTATTGACGGCCAAAGCATCTGCAGAGCAGCAGGTAGAAGGCATGAAAAGTAAAGCCGATGCCTATATTACCAAGCCTTTTAATTTCTCCTATCTTGATAATACCATCACCAGCCTGCTGGCTAACCGCCATAAACTAAAAGAATATTTCAGCTCCGGCATTCCTGCTGAAATACGGGGTTCGGGACATAAACAAACAGAACGGAAATTTATCTCAACATTCAAGGCTATTGTAGAAAATAATATCAGCAATGACAAATTCGCCCTTGAAGACATTTGCAAAGAAATGACCATTTCAAAAGTGCAGCTTCACAGGAAAGTAAAATCGCTGCTTAACAGTAATATCAATGAATATGTATTGACAGCTCGTTTGCAAAAAGCAAAGTATTATCTCCGGCATGAAGACTTAAGCATTGCAGAAGTTGCTTATAAAACGGGGTTTTCTTCACCTGCATACTTTTCTACTGTCTTTAAAACAAAGCTAGGGGTATCTCCTACTGCATTTAAAGAAAAACCGGTGGATGCGAAAGAAAAGAACTAATTGATATGGACTGTACGCTGTTCTATTCCATTTGAAAGAATCGTTTTACTGTAGCTAAAATTTTTCAGAGCCCTGTAGTAAACCAATTTGTTCATTGGTAGCTAACCCGATGCCCTTCCAGAAAAATCAACTCTCCTTTCAAATTTGATATTTATGGCCTGACACATTTCAACCCGCATAATAACCGTAAATTTATAGGCGACGTTATAAGCGTAAAATCAAAACGAATGATAAAACCCACAATTACCATCGAATATTGTCCTAAATGTCACTGGCTGCTTCGTGCCGCTTATATGGCACAAGAATTTCTGACAACTTTTGAAAATGACCTGAA
>JAKFEJ010000189.1:0-2077 GCA_036675745.1 Chitinophagaceae bacterium
AATGGAAAAAGCAGAAGCCGATTGTTGCCATGCGAATGTGCCCAGGCTTAATTTATTGTCGTTAATAAATTTTAAAGAACTATCAGCTACAATTGTCGCTAATACTTCTTCGGATAATTTAGGGGAACGGGAAATCAGAATATGAACATGTTCAGGATTAACGTAAATGCTATACAACTTTGAATGACTGTTATTAATAACTCCGGTAATATACTTTTCAACCCGCTCACGATTCTTTTCAGGAATGAAAGGAATGCGATCCTGAGTTATCAAAATAAAATGAGTGTAAAGATTGTTGTATTCAATTTTCATGATGGCTTATTTAGAAGGTAATAAGGTTTTTTCCGTTGGTGATTTCGGATTACTAAGGTAATAAGGTTCAGAAGTTTCAAAGAAAATATTTACGGTTGTAAACAATTCCAGCACCGCAAAATATTAATTAACCAACATTTGCCAACCGGATTTTATAACTTTATAAAGCATAATTGAAGAATTAAATTGTTGTAGTATGAACAGGAGGAATTTTATATCCTTAACAGCCGCTATGCTGGCAACAAAACACATTATGATAAATAAATTGCCCGGGCCTGAAACACTTTATTTTAAAGATGATGGCAAGATCCCCAATAGCAAATACCCGCTGTTATTATATCGTAACGCTTTTAAGGAAAGGGGCGATAAAGGCGCGGCCTGGCTGGAGCAACAGTTCCTGCACAATAACTGGAGCAATTCATGGCGCAATGGTATTTTTGATTTTTCATCACTACCATAGTATAACTCATGAAGCGCTGGGCATCTACAGCGGATCAGCACTGGTGCATCTTGGCGGTGAAGAAGGCAGCAAGGTGAATATAAAAGCGGGTGATATCATCGTGATACCTGCAGGCGTCGGTCATAAGAATTTAGGATCAGAAGGATTGAGTGTAGTAGGAGCTTATCCTAACGGAATGATGTATGACCTGATGCGGGGTAATCCCGGTGAAAGACCACAGACTGATGAAAACATAATAGCAGTGCCCATTCCTGATCATGATCCTTTGCTTGGGAAAAAGGATGGACTGCTCCGGGCATGGAAACAAGTATAAACAGTAAGCATAGTGTGCATCATAATCGAAGGCCGCATAGCATTTTGTTTTAAGCCGCTTAAAGGTTACCTTTGCAGGCAATGCATATAGCCTGTAACATAGCAATGTATTTCTTCTCCAATTTTAAGGACTTCAATAGTTAAGCCCGTCCGGCTATCTGCAGCCTGGTACGGGAATCCTTCTTATTATTTTCCTCGTTTTCATTCTGAACTTAAAGTGGATAACTATGTACCGGAATCAACAACTATCCTGGCTGGCGACGGGCAGGGGAAGATTATATTTCTTTTCAGGTTTTAAAGACTTCTGCAATTGATCCCCCTGTTCCTGGCAGAACCGGGGGTGGCTCATTTTTATTTCAATCAACACTGGCAGGCAACAGCCTGCTGATCTGTTCATTTAAAATCAATAGCACATGGAAGTCACACAAACAAACCAGTTGATCATATCAAAAAACGATCATGATATGCTGATGCATTATATGCGTACCAATAATATGGAATTAAAATACGACAAGGCAAGATCTCAGCAATTTTTAGAAGAGATCGGGAATGCAAAAATATTGGCTAACAGCGAATTTCCCAATGATGTGGTGAGGCTTAACTCCAAAGTAGTTATCCGCAACACCATTGCCCGGCAAAATTATAACTACACATTGGTGCTCCCTGATAAAGCTGATCAAAAAAGTGAAAAGGTATCTATACTGGCGCCGATGGGAATTGCATTATTCGGGGCTAAAAAAGGAGATACTATATCCTTGCCATCAGCGAGAGGCAAACATCATTATATCATCATGGAAGTTGTAACCCAGGTTGATTAAGATTGTACTTATCAATAATTGGCTTTACTCGTTGTAAAGCCAATTATTTTTACAAGCTTTTCTTTATTGAATTAAAAACAACAAATAAAACGGTGAAGAAAACGATAAAGCACCAGAGGGGCCTGATCTTTAGCCTCTACATTCTTTCCGGCACTTTGATACCCATTAAGCCCAT
>JAKFEJ010000655.1:0-2073 GCA_036675745.1 Chitinophagaceae bacterium
AAAAATTGCAAATGGAGTTTTCCTTGCTAAGTGACGGGACGCCAAGTTACCGTTTGAATTACAAAGACAAAGCAGTGATAAAACCAAGTAAATTGGGACTTGCTTTAAAGAACGATGCCAAATCATTGCTGAATGACTTTACCGTTATCGATACCAAAACAAGTACTTTTGATGAAACCTGGAAACCGGTGTGGGGCGAATGGGCAACAATCCGCAATCATTATAACGAACTGGCGGTAACTTTAAACCAAAAAGGAACCGACCGACAACTGATTATCCGTTTTCGTTTGTTTGATGACGGTCTTGGATTTCGATATGAATTCCCTTCACAAAAGAACCTGACTTATTTTGTAATCAAGGAAGAAAGAACCCAATTTGCCATGACCGGTGACCACACGGCCTTTTGGATTCCGGGGGATTACGATACCCAGGAATACGATTACACCACTTCTAAATTATCAGAAATCAGAGGGTTAACCAAAATAGCCACCACTGAAAATGTATCCCAGAAATCATTTTCCCCAACATCTGTTCAGACTTCGTTAATGATGAAAACCGGGGATGGTTTGTATATCAATTTACATGAAGCAGCCTTAATCGATTATTCCTGCATGCATTTGAATCTGGATGACAAAAACATGATTTTCGAATCCTGGCTAACCCCTGATGCAAAAGGGGATAAAGGCTATATGCAGGCACCCGGTCGTTCGCCTTGGCGTACCATCATTGTCAGCGATGATGCCCGTGATATTTTGGCTTCAAAAATGACATTGAATTTGAATGACCCCTGCAAAATTGAAGACACTTCCTGGATAAAACCCGTTAAATACATCGGCGTTTGGTGGGAAATGATTACCGGGAAAAGTTCATGGGCATATACGGATGAGTACCCATCAGTAGCACTTGGCGTAACTGATTTTGCCAAAGCAAAACCCAACGGCAAACACGGAGCCAATACAGCCAATGTGAAAAAATACATTGATTTTGCCGCCGAAAATGGTTTTGATGCCGTTTTAGTCGAAGGATGGAATGTAGGTTGGGAAGATTGGTTTGGCCATTCAAAAGACTATGTTTTTGACTTTGTAACCCCATATCCGGATTTTGATGTAAAAGGAATCCAGGAGTATGCCAAATCAAAAGGAATTAAAATGATTATGCACCATGAAACCTCGGGTTCTATTCGTAATTATGAGCGCCACATGGACAAAGCCTACCAATTCATGAAAGACAATGGGTATGATGCCGTGAAAAGTGGCTATGTAGGTGATATTCTTCCACGTGGTGAAAGTCACTACAGCCAATGGATCGTAAACCATTATCAATATGCTGTTGAAAAAGCGGCCGATTACAAAATTATGGTCAATGCCCATGAAGCTATTCGTCCTACGGGAATCTGCAGAACGTACCCGAATTTAATCGGGAATGAAGCCGCAAGAGGAACCGAATACCAAGCCTTCGGAGGTTCGAAACCCAATCACGTTACCGTTTTGCCATTTACCCGTTTGATTGGAGGCCCGATGGATTATACCCCTGGTATTTTTGAAATGGATATCAGCAAATTAAATCCTGAAAACACTTCGCATTTAAATAGTACACTAGCCAATCAACTGGCATTGTATGTTACGATGTACAGTCCGTTACAAATGGCCGCCGACCTACCCGAAAATTACAAGCGTTTTGCCGATGCTTTCCAATTCATTAAAGATGTTGCCATCGACTGGGATGACAGTAAATACCTCGAAGCAGAACCGGGTCAATATGTAACCGTGGCCAGAAAAGCCAAAGGAACCAACAATTGGTTTATAGGAAATGCAAACGGGGAAACGCCACGCACTTCCACTATTTCATTTGACTTTCTGGAAAAAGGCAAAAAATACGAAGCGACTATTTATGCAGATGCCAAGGATGCCCATTATAAAACCAATCCACAGGCCTATACCATCCGCAAAATAAAAGTAACCAACAAAACAAAATTAGCGCAGTTTGCGGCACCGGGAGGAGGTTATGCCATTAGCATAATTGAAACCAAAAAATAATTAGAACCTAAGAAGGCTGTCCAAATCGGCCAGCCTT
>JAKFEJ010000352.1:0-2072 GCA_036675745.1 Chitinophagaceae bacterium
AAAAACATAGTAGTGGTAAGATTGGGGCATAAAAGATCAGGCAACTTTGTAAATGGCGCTCCGAAAGAGGTGGATGATTTGATCAATTGGGGAATGAGTTTATGATGATTAATGTGGAAGTGTGAAAATGTGGCAAATGTGAAAATTAAGTGCAATCATCTTCATCTTTTCATATTTCCGGTTTCAGCCGTTAATTTTGCGCCATGCGAAAATTGAGCATGGAAGAGTTGGGCCGAAAAACGGTAGAAGAATTCAAAGAGTCTCCTAAAACACCTGTTATAGCGGTATTGGAAAATGTACGTAGCGCCTATAATGTGGGTAGTGTGTTTCGTACCGCAGATGCCTTTTTAATTGAAGCTATTTATATTACCGGCTATACAGCCAAACCTCCACACAAAGAGATCAAAAAGACAGCCCTTGGCGCCGAAGAAACAGTAGAGTGGAAGCATTTTCCATCAGCCAAAGAAGCTGTCGAAACTTTGAAACAAGATGGTTATAAAGTGTTTGCGATAGAGCAGGTGGAAAATAGTATTTCATTGGAAAAGTTTGATGCAGTAGGTAAGATCGCTGTCATATTTGGCAATGAAGTGAGTGGGGTAGAGCAATCAACAATTGCTTTATGTGATGGTACGATAGAAATACCACAGTTAGGAATGAAGCATTCATTGAATATTGCTACGGCAGCGGGAGTGGTATTGTGGGAGTTGGTGCGTTCCAGAATTTCAAGCTAAATTTGTAGTTATGGAAACAATAATTGTAAAACCCAAAGATGCTGAACAGGCAAAAGAAATACTTGGTTTATTGAGGAGAATGAAAGTGAAAGCGGAAGTTTATCCCGATAGGACCAAGGAACAAATTCTCGATAGCATTGAGCAAGGTGCGAAGGAAGTTGCCGAATACCTCAAGGGTAAACGCAAGCTTAGAAATGCTAAAGATTTCCTGAATGAGTTATGAGGTTAATACTACGCCGCTTTTTGAACGGGAGGCAAAGCCTTTAATCAAAAAATATTTATCACTCGCAAACGAACTCAATGATTTAATTGATTCCCTTGCAGAGCAGCCAATACAGGGTACCGCTCTTGGGAATAATTGTTATAAAATCCGGGTTGCTATTAAAAGCAAAGGAAAAGGCAAGAGCGGGGGAGCAAGAATAATAACCTGTGTTATTGCTGTTCGGGAAGAGGTCGTGTTGTTGAGCATTTATGATAAAACGGAAAGACAAACGATTTCTGATACGGAAATCAGAAGCCGTTTGAACAACTACCTTAAGGGTCTATGAATGCGATAAAAATTATCTGTACTTAATAAAATTTTCCCAAATCATTTTTTTGCAATGCCCCCGCCCCCTAAAGGGGAGCTTAGGTCAAAGATTCATTTATCTTCGTACCATGTTCTAAAGTAAAAAGTTATTTAAGCCTTATAAAATTCTCTCACACCATTTTCGCTATGCCCTTTGCCCCTGTCCCCTAAAGGGGAACTTAGGTCAAAGATTCAATTATCTTCGTGCCATGTCTAAAGTAAAAAGTTATTTAAGCCTTATAAAATTCTCTCACACCATTTTCGCTATGCCCTTTGCGATGATTGGTTTTTTTATAGGGTTAACTAATACGGATTACCTGCCATTTATTGATGCTTGGCGAAATCATAATGGCGGAGCCCAATGGAATTTGAATAAGATGTTATTCTGGGACGGAGACGACCAAATTTCAGCAGATTCCTTGTTAGGAAAGATAATTAAAGGAGATACCACTCCGGTTTGGCTATCTGTTCAGTATTTTGTTTTGGTTGTTCTTTGCATGATCTTTGCACGTAGCGCCGCCATGGCTTTCAACCGTTATCTCGATAGAAGCTTTGATGCAAAAAATCCAAGAACAGCAATAAGGGAAATTCCTGCCGGTATCATAAAAGCAAACAGTGTATTGTTATTCACTATTGTCAATTGCTTAATCTTTATTGCTTGTACTTTTTTTATCAATAAACTTTGCTTTTATCTTTCACCAGTTGCACTATTGGTAGTATTAGGATATAGTTATACAAAAAGATTTACACCGTTTTGTCATTTGGTTTTGGGT
>JAKFEJ010000153.1:0-2069 GCA_036675745.1 Chitinophagaceae bacterium
ACTACACTTCCTTTTGAAGTATAGCTGGCAATATTTGGATTCTGCAACTCATTTCCATTAACTGTGAGTGTAAACGCTGTTGTGGAATAGTTTGCAGGTGAGTTACCATTTAGAACAATATTGACAATAGTATCATTTATCCGCAGCAGGCTGCCAATTGATACTCCCTGGGGAAGAGCCGAACTGATCCAGTTAGCCGGATTGAGCGTCGTTTTAAAATTGTCGCCCCTTAACTTTACCTCAATCACCTTCCCATTTTCCTGGCCCATCGGAATATTCATTTTGGTAAGGTTGATACTGGTTGAATTAGGCGCCTGTATCTGATCAAAATATAATATTCCATTTGCTTTTTTACCATCAATGAACTGTATGGTTATCCTGTTCAGATCTGTCCGGTTAACCGCACCGGGAAAAGTAAATACGGCTTCTTCCCATTGATTGACATTCCTGATACGGTATGTTTGAAACACAGCCTGGGCGAAGTCGCCGCCCGGCTGAAGCTTGAACAATACGTCTTCGATCACATTGCTGTACACCAACATTTTAAAAGTACTGTTCGCAGACAGGTCAAACGTGGATCCCAGCGTACAAGCTGCCGCCATGTACGGAGAACAGGTGGTGTCTTTCGTGAATTTGGCAACATGCGAACTTGGATTCAAGCCCGACGCAGCCGGGTTGGGCTCATGGAAGAGCACAGAGCCTGTGGCATTCGCTCCTGCATTATAGATCCAGTTTCCTGAGGCAGGTCCGTTGCCTTCCATATCATCAACCAGCACGAACTGAGCCAGCAGTTTGTTATTCCACAACAGGGTAGAGAAAAGCAGCAGGGCAATAATCTTTTTCATATAGCGCTATATTTAAAATTTATTTAGGCAACGAATGTTGAAGCAATCGCAACAATTATAATTATAGAATTAGGCGTTTAATTCGTAAATGTGCCACCCCTACGGGGTTCAATCCTTGTGGGTCATTTCGGGACGGACTAAAGTCCATCCTTACAAAATGAAACCGAGCCTACGGCTCTACAAAAGGCAAGTTCCATAGGAACGGCCGATTTTGTAACAATGGACTTCAGTCCGTTGCATGAAATAGCGTGTTGCCAAACTTGACTTATAAACAATTGCTAATCTCTCTTTACGATTTGAGTGCCTAATTCTATATAATTATTCGGGTATAAACAAAACGGCATCTGCTATTACAAACCCATCCGCATTGTTATTGGTAATTTCTACATATACTTTTTTATCTTTTGGCAGCCGGTATCGACCGAGACTAATCCATTCTCCCGAGGTCTGACCTTCTACTTTAATGTCTTCGGCTTTGATGATTATGTTTTTCACTTCGCGACCATCGTAAATGTTGACAGATGTAGTGGAAGAAAGTCCTGGTAGTTTAGGTATGTAAGTATAAATGTGATAAGTGCCTTTGTGTGGAAGAGACGGTGTAAATCGTATAGCCTTGTTGCCCGTTCCCTTGCTGGAATCAATGAGCATCGACATTCCGTAAGCGCCTTGTTTGCGGTTGCTCCAATCACCCGTTACAGTCACCTGCGATAAGTTGTCATTATCAACCAATACTTCCGGTGTCTTTCCATTCATCAACGGATCTGTTGCCAGCAATGATTGTAGTCTCTTTACATCGACCTTATGTACGTCATTATCTTTTTCAATTGCAAGCACAGCAGCAATAGCTGCCGACTGCCCAAGGACCATGAACACCGGTTCCATCCGGATAGATCCATAAGCAATATGGCTGGCAGATAAACAAACCGGGACCAGCAGGTTTTTACTTTCCCCTGCTTTGGGAATAATAGAGCGATACGAAATGGGATAAGGTCCAAAACCACCGATCTCAACATTTCCTTCGTTCTTCACCATGCCATTAACGACAATGCGCTGGCAGTTGTGTGAATCCATTGTATAAGCCGCCAAACCCACGGCATCCTCGACGACTTCATGGCCTTCACAATTGGCCTGCGTCATAACGTATTCGCCTACCATCCGCCGCACCTCCCGTACATACATCTGCGGAGTCCAGTTATTGTTATCGGTATATTCATCTTTGGGATA
>JAKFEJ010000694.1:0-2065 GCA_036675745.1 Chitinophagaceae bacterium
AAAGCACTGTCCCTGTCAATAATATGCGCATTGGTTACAAGGTAACCATCGCCGGTAATAAAAAATCCGGTGCCGGAAGATAATATCCGGTGTTTCTGACGAAAATATTCTGTGGTGGCCGAAAAGTACCGGAATGGATTATTATATAATGCTTTTACCACTATATCCAATTTCTCTTCAGCTAAAAACATGGTTCCTGTTGTATCCAGTCTTTTTACTGAATCAACCAGCAGATTAAATCGCCGTTCATTCATGGCCACTTTGTTTACATATACAGTAGCAGAAAAAACAGTTTGAACCATTACCACGGCTGGAGAATTCTCTGCATAGTTTTGCTCTATAGAAATCACTTGTCCCCGCAGTTCCTGGGTAACAAGCGCAACAACTATTCCGGTAAAAAGCGATACTATCTTTTTTCTTCTCTCCATTATTATCTTATATAAACAATTGTTCAAAATACAAACCCTTTTTTTAAAATTGTCCCTTTCACATTTCTTATAACGTCTCAACTTCCAAAAGATGATACGATCTGCAGTTTAAACATAAAAATGAACAATTTGAAAATAAAAACGTTTACCAACCTGTAATACTGACAAAAGAAATATTCCTGCTTCAAACACATTTTTCCAAAAACTCCGGAACTTTGATGTTTGTTCATTCTTTGACTATTGACTATTGACTATTGACTATTGACTATTGACTATTAGCCTAAAGACCCTCATTATGACTCCTCTTGCAGAACGTATTCGCCCCCATACTTTAGATGAACTGGCTGGTCAGCAACACCTGACCGGAAGAGGAAGTATTTTAAGGACTTCCATTGAACATGGCAGGGTTCCGTCCATGATATTATGGGGTCCGCCCGGCACCGGTAAAACAACTATCGCTAACATTATTGCGAATACATTAAATGTTCCTTTTTTTACACTGAGTGCTATCAGCGCAGGAGTAAAGGATGTAAGAGAAGTAATAGAGCAAGCCAAAACGATCCCGAAAGCTATCGGGACCAATTGTATACTTTTTATTGACGAGATCCATCGTTTCAATAAAGGCCAGCAGGATGCATTGCTGGGTGCTGTTGAAAAAGGTATTATAACATTGATCGGCGCTACTACCGAAAATCCTTCGTTTGAGGTGAACAGCGCCTTACTCAGCCGCTGCCAGGTATATGTATTAAAACCATTGGATGAGAAAGATCTTATTCATTTATTACACGTTGCTATTGAAAAGGATGAAATACTCAGAAAGAAAAAAATTGAACTGAAAGAAACTGCGGCATTGATCAATATTTCAGGGGGTGATGCCCGGAAATTATTAAACCTGCTGGAGCTTGTGTGTGACGGCTCCGGGGCGTCTGACACATTCGAGATAACCGACACTTTAGTGATGAACATCGCCCAAAAGAAAATCGCCTTATATGATAAAAGCGGTGAGCAGCATTATGATATTATTTCGGCCTTTATAAAATCCATTCGTGGCAGTGATCCCAATGCAGCCGTGTATTGGTTGGCAAGAATGATAGAAGGTGGTGAAGACGTAAAATTTATAGCAAGAAGGTTATTGATATTAGCCAGCGAAGATATCGGTAATGCAAACCCAACCGCGTTGATAATGGCCAATGCCTGTTTTGACGCCGTCAATAAGATCGGTTATCCTGAATCAAGCCTTATTTTATCACAGTGTGCCATTTATCTTGCTTCAAGTCCAAAAAGCAATGCTGCTACGGTAGCGATAGGCAATGCAATGAGCGCAGTAAGCAGGCACGGTGATCTGTCTGTGCCGCTACATATCCGCAATGCGCCTACTAAGCTGATGAAAAACTTAGGCTATGGCAAAGACTACGAATACTCTCATAGTTACGAAAACAATTTTTCGTCACAGGAATATTTACCTAAAGAATTATCGGGTACAAAATTTTTTGACCCTGGGAAGAATGCAAGAGAAGAGGAACTAAGAAAGTTTTTGAAAAATTTGTGGAAGGATAAATACAATTACTGATGGATATACAATCAAGATCGGACATTGAATTGCTGATGGCCGCATTTTATGAAAAAGTAAAAAAGGA
>JAKFEJ010000402.1:0-2063 GCA_036675745.1 Chitinophagaceae bacterium
ATAATTGATGGGATTTTGCCCGGCCTTTAATGGGAGAATGATATTCTTTTATTTCATGGTGAACTGGTCAATAAGTTTCATTACTTCTACACCTTCCCTCGCACTGCAGGGATTAGGACCCTGATCCATGAAATAATCCACTACCTGTTCAATCATTGGCTGCTGTACATGCTGCAATGCATCAAAAGAAAATTCTTCTGTTGTATCATTGATGATCAGCGATACCGGCTTTTGTTCAAAGAAACTAAAGCGGATCTTTCCTTTTTCGCCAACAATTTCACATTCATCTTTTTCATCCGTTGCAGCAACATTGAAACACCAAATACCACTGAACTGTACACCACTCCTGAATAAAATATTTCCTGTCACCATATCATCGGCAGCATATAGTTTTCCCTGGTTGTTAGCAAAACCGGAAGCTTTGTCCACTTCTCCAAAAAAATAATACAAAATATCAATTTGGTGCGGCGCCAGGTCATGAAACAACCCGCCACCCGCTAAAGCAGGATCAACACGCCAGGCTGTTTTTTCAATGCTCAGTTCTTCTTTTGAAAGCGACCGCTTATACATTGCCAGCCGGGCAAACCTTATAGCACCAATTGCTTTATCTGCTAATAATTGTTTTATCTTTTGAAACAAAGGCTGGGCACGGCGATAATGAGCAATGACCAGTTTGTTATTTTTTTTGACAGCTTCCTTCATCATATTTTCTGCTGATGCCGTATTTACCGCCATTGGTTTTTCTACATACACAGGCTTGCCTGCCTGCAATGCAGCAATCGTATATTCTTCATGTGAAGAAGGTGGTGTAGCAATGTAGATAGCATTTATGTCCGGATCATTGATAAGACTATTTGCATCCGAATACCATTTGGGAACATGATGGCGTTGTGCATAGTCTTTTGCTTTCGCTGCATCCCTTCGCATGACAGCAACCAACTCAGATTTTTTTACTTTATTAAAGGCAGGCCCGCTTTTTACTTCAGTTACATCTCCGCATCCGATGATACCCCAGCATATTTTTTTCATTCACTGATTATTAAAACCCAATTTAAGACAATTCCTTGCATGATAAATTAGTTTGTGAACTCTATTACGAAGAGCTGGTTCAGGGTTACAAGCAAGTCTTTTAACCTTAGTAGCAAAAAGTTCATTAAATCTTTGCTACCTTATTTTTTCGACTATAAGATAGCCCCGATAAATTCTATAAGAATAAACTGTGTATATAAATTGGTTTGTCTATTCTTTAGTTGAGAATAAGGTAATAAGGTTGACTCATTAGTGCAATTTCTTTTCTACTAAGGTTTGGCACACTCCAGTTTTTGTGCCAGCACTGAAGGATGAATTTGAAACATACTGCAACCTGGGCCTCACTAAACATTCAATAATTTCAATGCTTTATCAATGTTGATAGAATCTGTAATAACAGGTTGAAACAAATCGCCTTTCTTTTGGACTCTCTCCAATATGTTTTCAATGGTGAATTGTGATGGATGAAGCTTATGAGTAACTTCTTTCCAATCCAGCGGCGTTGAAACCGTAGCTCCTTTTTTCGGACGCAAACTATATACAGATGCCAGGGTTTGACCACTGCGGTTTTGCAGGTAATCAATATAAATCTTCGGGCCACGTTTGCTCAGCGATCTTTCCAGCGAGGTTGTTTTGGGTAATTGTTCCTGCACCAGCGAAGCAATAATATGAGCAAAGTCTTTAACTGTAGTATAATCGTATTTATTTTTCATGGGAACATATACGTGCAAACCCGAAGCGCCGGAAGTTTTGCAATAAGAGTCAACACCAGCTTTATCCAATACCATTTTTGTCGCCAGTGCCACATCCACAACTTCGGTAAATTTATTTTTGGATGAAGGATCTATATCAATAACCATCCAGGTAGGGTTGTCCGGTTTTTTTGTTGTGCTGTTCCAGGGATTTATTTCAATACAACCCAGGTTAGCCAGGTATAATAAGGTTGCCTTATTGTTGCATACGATATAATCAATGATCTTATTGCTGCTTTCACTTTTTACTTTGAATACATCAACATAAGACGGTGCATTCTC
>JAKFEJ010000022.1:0-14326 GCA_036675745.1 Chitinophagaceae bacterium
GGCTGGATGATAGACGCAAGTCATAATGTAAAAGATCCGCTGGAAGATTTGTTGCAATCAGTAGAAGCTATTATGCTTTCTTATGCACAAGCATTAACAGTTGATCGGAAAAAATTAAATGCAGCTCAGGATAATAATGATGTGGTGGCTGCGCAGGAAATATTGCAGGATACTTTCCGTACTGATCTGAGACCTCTTATCGCAGAAGCAAGACGAAGAAGTGGGGGGGCGTTATATCCTTTACAATTGTTCCGGGATCTGCAAATAAGAGAACAGTTAATTAAAGAAAGAGGCAGCAAAACGGTGGCGACAGGATTGTAGGAAGCAGTCGGGCAGAGACAGGGCATGCCCTGTCTGTACTTTTATACAGAATAAAATGAGCTTAATAAAAGTCATAGCCATTTTTGACATTGGTAAAACCAATAAAAAACTCGTATTGTTTGATGAACAATACAAGCTGGTATATGAAGAGAGTAAACAATTTGATGAGGTAACGGATGAAGATGGCTTTGCCTGCGAAGATGTACTGGCATTGACCCAATGGGTGAAGGATTCGTTCGACAGGTTAGTAAGCGAAAAGCAATTCGATATTAAAGCAGTGAATTTTTCTGCCTATGGAGCAAGCTTTGTGTACCTGGATGATGACCTGAATGTGATCCCGCCTTTATACAATTATCTGAAACCGTATTCAACAGAACTTCAAAAAAAATTTTATAAGGATTATGGTGGCGAATCTGTTGTCGCCAGGCAAACCGCTTCTCCCGTTCTTGGTAACCTGAATTCAGGGATGCAATTGTATCGCCTGAAACACGAAAAACCGGGAGTGTTCAAAAAAATAAAATGGGCGTTGCATTTGCCGCAATATTTAAGCTATGTGCTTTCTTCAGCTATCAATTCTGATAGAACAAGTATAGGTTGCCATACCAATCTCTGGAACTTCCAGTATAATAAATATCATAAGTGGGTAAGAGAGGAAGGTATTGCAGAAAAACTTCCCTGCGTGGCAGGGTGCAGTGAAATTGCAGGCTATGCGTCCGGTAAAATTCTAACCGGGGCTGGGTTACATGATAGTTCTGCTGCATTGATACCTTACCTGGCTTCATTTAATGAACCTTTTATTTTATTATCAACCGGTACCTGGTGTATCAGCCTGAATCCTTTTAATCACGGGCAATTAACCAATAATGAATTGAACCAGGATTGCCTTTGTTATCTTTCTTATGAAGGGAAACCTGTCAAAGCATCGCGATTGTTTGCAGGATATGAACATGAGCAACAGGTAAAGAGGTTATCCTTATTCTTTAATAAGCCTCATGATTATTTTACAACTATTGTTTGTAACGTGAAACTGCTGGATAAAATTAAGCCGGGAGCAAAGAAAGTGCAAAAGATCAATGATAAGCCCATGATCGGTCAATCAGTGTTTGCAGAAAGATCCCTGGGTAGCTTTAAAAATTTCGAGGAAGCGTACCATCAATTGATCTCCGATATTATCAGCCAGCAAATAAAAAGCACCAACCTGGTATTAAAAGGAACTACTGTAAAAAAAATTTTTGTCGATGGTGGGTTCAGTAAGAATACTATTTATATGTATTTGCTGGCGAAAGCCTTTCCGGCAATTGAAGTGTATGCCGCATCGGTGGCACAGGCCAGTGCTCTGGGTGCAGCATTAGCTATTCATCGGCATTGGAACACAAAACCTTTGCCACAAGATATTATTGAATTGAAATTATATTCTATTGCTCATAATGAAGCAGTTTGAAAAGTAACAGGATAAATGGAGCTGCAACCGAAATATAACACCAACTTTTATCCATATGATCAGGGACAAGCCTTGTTTTTGTAATTTCTGTTAAGCTTCTTCATTAAAAACAACGCATACATTTTCCCATTACGCAATCTCCTATCTGCTTTTCGCTATTCATATAGGGTAAACAAAGAAAAACTTAACAAGAGAATGTCGGAGTCGGCCGCTTAATAAGTCCTTTTTACACCCGGTGAAATTTAATTACAATGAATAGCTTTATGTTATCAGGGAATGAGGGAATAACTAAAGAATCAAAAAAAGTTTTAGAGCTAAATAGTTAAACGGCGAAAAGAGCAACACATTCAGAACGGGAGTTGTTACCCTGTATTACGAGGTAGTTAAAAATAGCCAGGCTCTTGTAACTTCGACGAAGTGAAATTAAACAGGCAGGCTCCGATAGAAGAATAAAAGATGGATTTGAATAAATATTTTTTAGCTACATGTTTTCCGGGAATCATTTTTTTCTGAAATTCGTCGTTTGTTTTAAGTTACAACCAAAACAATTGAGTCTTTAGTTTACATTTGTTACAGGTTGCAGAAGACGGTTTTTTAGCGTTACTTTTAACTGCAGAAATGTTATACGATTCTTGAAATTATCTTCACAAATACTCTTAGCTTTTGCGTTTGTTACCCTGTTGTCGGTAATAGATTCATATACCAACTATCTTCTTTCCGTCAAAGTAAAACAAAACACGGAATTTTTGAATAAATCAGAAGATATTATCCGTAATTCCGGTATACTTCATAGAACAATTCTTGAAATGCAAAGTGCTTTCAGGGGTTATTTATTGACGGAAGACAGTAATTTTCTTAAGAATTATGAAAAAGGCTTAAAAGATGTACCGGTACTTTTCGCTGAACAAAAAACACTTATAAGAGAAAATCAGTGGCAATTATTCACCCTTAACTCTATATATAAATTGCATATACAATGGACAGACTATGCCAATTCCCTTATCGATGCAAGAAAAAAAATCGCCACATCTGAATCTTCTTATGAAAGGTACAGCCAACTTTTTGAGGGTAAACTCAAAAAACAGGTAGGAAAAAAAATAAATGATGATATTACTGCAAAATTTATCGACTTTGATAAAAGCGAATATAAATTAAGAAACGTCCATGGCAGTAAATTGATTTCATCGCTTGAGGATACCCGCCAATCTTCAATTATTTTTTTAACAATGACTATCATTGTTGGTATTGGCAGCACGATATACATTGTTTCGCTTATTTCAAAAAGAATAAAAACGATGGTTCACCTGGCCGAAAATATTTCCAAGGGCGAGTTTACTACATTAAATGATACGCGGAATGATGAACTAACAAGATTGTCCACTTCATTAAATATTATGTCCGGTAAATTAAGAAAAAATATAAACGAACTTGAAAAGCGAAACGTGGAACTGGATAAGTTTGCTTATGTCGTTTCACACGATCTTAAAGCGCCGGTAAGGGGGATACATAATGCTGTTAAATGGATTGAAGAGGATATGGGAAATGAGCTTTCGCCGCTGATGAAAAAGTATCTTAGCATCATCCCTCAAAGAACTAAGAGGATGGAAGACCTTATTAACGGGTTACTTGGCTATGCAAGGATCAGGGAGAAAACCAAACCGGAAGAAATAGACGTTACAAAATTGGTGAGTGATATTGTTGAAGAAATTGTACCGGGAAATTTTGAAGTAAAACTGGATAACCTGCCTGTATTCTATTCCGAACAACTTAAACTGGAACAGGTATTCACAAATCTTATCAGTAATTCGGTAAAATACACATCGCATGAAAACGGGTATATTAGTATAAGTTGCAAAGAACTGCCTGGCTTTTACGAATTTTCTGTAAAGGATAACGGCATCGGTATTGATCCGGAGTATCATGAAAAAATATTTGAAATATTTCAGACCCTTCGGGAAAAAAATGAAAAAGAAAGTACCGGTATCGGACTCGCCATTATAAAAAAAATAATAGATGATCAGCATTGCATTATAAAAATAAATTCAGTTTTGGGGGAAGGAGCGGAGTTTGTTTTTACCTGGCCCCGCACTAATACTATGTAAAATGAGATGAGCCATAATAATGCTTATCACCAACCAGGATGATTATTTGGCGAATCCCATAGCTATCGGATCCCATTGACTAATAACAATAAAAATTAACACATGAAAAAGAATATCATACTCCTGGTAGAAGATGATGAACTTGACATAATCAGTGTGCAACGGACTTTACAAAAATTGGATATTGAGTATGAATTTCATACTGCTTATAACGGGAAAGACGCCCTTGCAATGCTTGCCGGGCAAGGCAAAACCATCCTGCCTGATGTTATTTTGCTTGATTTGAATATGCCGAAAATGAATGGTATTGAATTTTTAAAAGTACTTCGTAATGACCCGGCTCTAAAGAATATTAAGGTTTTCATTATGACCACTTCTGCCGAACCTGTTGACCGGGCCACAACCGAGCAACTTGGAATATCCGGCTATATCATTAAGCCATTAAATTACCAGGACAATACAAAAAGGGCGGATTCGATGGATTCATTTGTACAGTTTCATCTGAGAAAAATATTGATGAATGAATCCGGCTGATCAGTGAAGCAAAACCTGACAATTCCTTTTAAGTAATTAGCCCAAATTTCTCCGGTAATTGCCGCTATTCTTCTTAGTTTCCTGTAGCCGGTAATGCCCTGTTTACTCTTTCAGGTGATTGCCGGAAACTCCCGCTTTGCATTATTTCAAAAAAATAAGTTTGATATTTGTACTACATTTAAACAATTTAAGGGTATAATTAAAACCGCACATGCGAAACAATAACAAGCTAACTGATGAACTTGGCCTTGGACGTATCACACAGAACACAATGGCGGATATCGTTGAGGTACGCTTACGGGAGTACCTGAAAAAAAAATCTTTCAAGCCCGGTGACCCTCTCCCCAATGAAATGCAACTGGCCGAATCTTTAGGAGTAAGCAGGAATGTGGTACGGGAAGCATTGAGCCGCCTGAGGATGCTTGGCATGGTAGAAACAAAAAAGAAGCGGGGGATGGTTCTTGCACGTCCTGATATCCTGGGATCGTTTGAAAGAGTATTGGATCCTTTGATCATTGATGACAATACACTGCAGGATATTTTTGAATTGAGATTGACGCTGGAACTGGGATTAGCAGATATTTTATATCTCCGTAAAACAAAAAAAGATGTTGAGGAACTGGAACAGATAGCAAAAAATCAAAAAGTAGATAGTGGCCGGCAAGCCTTCCGGGTAAAGAATGAAATAGCTTTTCATGGCAAAATTTACCAGATGACAGGAAACGAAACGCTGATGCGGTTTCAAAACATGTTGCTCCCTATTTTCGGCTACCTCGTTTCTCTTGAAAAAGTTCCCATTATTGGTAAAGTAACTCATATGGACCTTGTAAATATTTTAAAAAGTGGAACGAAAGAAGAGTTCCGGCAAGGCATGCTTCAGCATTTACAACATCACTTCGATAAGCTGAGAAAATAAAGTTGGCCACGAATCTGCCTGTCGTCAGACAGGTTACATCAATTCACACGAATTTACAGGGCATGACTTTGTCCATTTCGTGCTCATTCGTGTAGTGGGCGGCTAATTAAAAAAACAATAGCAAAACTCATTTTATCTGTGCCCATCTGTGTCCATCTGTGGCAACCCTTTCTCACTACCCAGGATTATTTTTTTGAAAAAAATTTGGCTGAAAAGATTTTATGGCTAAATTTGATATGTCCTACAAAAGGACAAAACAACAAACTCGATTGAAATGACTTGCCTGCTTAGCCAAAGACCTTGTGTCCAATTCAAACATTTTACAGCAATTGCTTTATTTTTTTTGTTGAGCAGTTGCGCTAAGAAAGCCCAGCCGCTTACATCTTCTGAAAAAGAAGATGCCGCTGAAGCAAAAGCAGCCGCGCAATTACATACCAGCATGGTGATCTTTAATGGTGGCAATGAAAGTATCTATCATTCTTTTCGCATTCCGTCTATTATCAAAACAAACAATGGAACGCTTATCGCTTTTGCCGAAGGCAGAAGATGGAATCCCGGTGATTGGGGTGATATCAATCTTGTATATAAACGATCAACAGACAACGGCATTACCTGGTCGGCTCTTGGTGAAGTGGTAGGTTCAGGAAATGGAACCTGGGGTAATCCAACCGCAGTGTATGATTGGAATAAAGGCACTAATGGTCGTGTATGGCTTTTCATGTCATGGAATAGCGGTGATCATGTTTCCATGAGCACTATTGATACATGGGGTGAGAGAAAAGTATATGCTTCCTACAGCGATGATCATGGTGTGAACTGGTCAACACCACAGGATCTTACCAATACTTTATTACCGCCCGGTTATACCTGGGATGCAATGGGACCGGGTATTGGTATTCAAACAAAGTATGATCATCCCGGAAGGTTAATAATTCCCGCAAAAGGAAGAAATATTTACAGCGATAATAATGGAACCACCTGGCAGTATCAACTTATTCCTTCGGGAACTGATGAAGGTACCATTGTAGAAAGGCTTGACGGGAGCTTGCTTCGTAATGACAGACCAGTGACCGGTGAGTGGAATCTTTCAAAACGTAGAAGAAGATCGGGTGGTTCTATTGAAAATGGGTTTCCTGCATGGAGTTCAGACAACACATTATTAGATCCAAAATGTGAAGGATCAATCATCCGATATAATACAGATTCCCCTGCACGTATCATTTTCCTGAACCCTAATCATGAATCGAAGCGCTGCAATATGACGGCAAGAATAAGTTATGATGACGGTAATACCTGGCCGCGAAGCAGGGCAATCTATGATTGGAACACTTGCGACTATGGCCCTATCGCCATAGCGAAAGGCGGCTACTCCAGTATGATAAAAACCGCTGATTATGCTGTTGGTGCTTTGATAGAGATTAATGAAGATGTGCATAACAGCTCCACCAGCAATAAATCCATTGAGTTTCACAAATTCAATCTTTCCTGGATATTGAATGGCGCTACCGAACCCTGAACACATTTATTATAGACAACGATTTTTTATTTTTTAAAAATGATTATTGCTTATGAAAAAGATGATCTCTTTGCGGAAACTGCAACTGCTTACAGTTTCTGTTATTGTATTTCTTTTGCCTGTTGTTACATTGGCACAAGCTTACACGGTTAATGGAAAAGTAACGGATAGTACCGGAACCGGAATTGAAAAAGTAAGTGTAAAAGTAAAAGGAACGTCAACGGGTACTGCTACTTCCAATGATGGCAGTTTTGCAATCAGCGTTTCTTCCGCTAATGCAACACTGGTTTTTTCCAGTGTAGGATATCTTCCAAAAGAAGTAAAAGCGGGTTCGCAAACCTCGATTACTGTTTCGTTGGAAAGCGCCAATGAGATCCTCAGTGATGTGGTTATAATAGGATATACCCAGCAATCGAAAGCCAAAACATCGGCTGCTATTTCTAAATTGGATCCCGATGAACTTAAAAATACTTCTAACCCAAACCCCGTGCAGGCATTGCAGGGAAAAATAGCCGGGGTTTCTATTCCTATTACAGCCGGTCAGCCGGGCGGTGGAGCAACGAATATTATTATTCGCGGCGGCACCAAGCTGAATGTTTATGGTTCAGGCCTTGGTAACAATAATGGCAGTGCAGTAGGAGCATCAGATGGAAGCAGCCCGCTTGTAATTGTGGATGGTGTATTCCGATCCATGAATGATATCAATCCGGATAATATAGAGTCATTACAGGTAATGAAAGATGCGGCATCAACTGCTATCTATGGTGCACGTGGCGCCAATGGTGTTATTGTAATTAAAACAAAAGGTGGAAAGTTTAACAGTAAGATGAACGTTACATTGAATCATCGCACTACCTGGGAAACGCAGGCAAGAGATTATAATTATTTAACTGCAGAGCAATACCTGAGATTAGCAAGAACTACTGTTCAAAATACATTTGACCGGATTGATAAAAATAATTTGCTGAACAATGGTGGCTTTTCTGCAGGCACAAGAGTATATACCGATCCCGGACAATATGGACGAAATATTAACCTTACGGCACTGTATGATAATATCGTAGCGATAGAAGGCCAGGCTTATGTTGATAACCTGATCGCCAACGGCTGGCAAACCATGGATGATCCTGCTAATCCCGGTACTAAATTATTATTTGCGGATAATCATTACCAGGACATGCTTTGGGAAACAGGTATCAGTCAAAATGAAAATATAGCTATTAACGGTGGCAGTGAAAAGGCAAGCTATAATGTAGCTCTTGGCTATACGGATCAGAAAGGGATTTTCGTCGGTACGAAACACAAACGATATGACGCATTGGGAAATTTCAGTTTCAAAGCGTCTGAAAACCTCAAGATCGATGTAATGCTGAATTACCAGAATATAAAACCAAACTATGTGGATGCTTACCAGAATGAATTAGTAAGAGGTGTACGCATTACTCCTTTGATCCGCATTTTTAAAGATGATGGTAATCCTACACCGGGTGAATTATATTCTGTACGTAACAGGTTTCATACTTTGAAATATGATGATGTAAGAACAAATACCGAACGCCTTGTATCGAGAGTGGCCGGCGATCTTAAAATCATAAAAGGATTGCATTTCAAACCCGCTTTTTCTTATGTCATCAACGATTACACAGAACTGTTCATGAGAAAAGCGACGCCTTCCAACGAAGTGCAACCTTCTACCCAGAGGCAAAAAAATGATTATACCAACAACTCCCGCCAGTTGATGATAGACCAGGTATTGCAATATGATTTTAATGTTGCAGCCGATCATCATTTTACAACATTAGCAGGGTTTAATTTCACAAGAAACACAAACCATATTGTCAGTACGGGTTCTCAAAGAGCCACCAATGATTATATATATACCATCAACGAGCCGTCTACTTCTGTTATCAATGGAGTAGTAACAAGTAACGTAACTAACTTCAGCACTGTACTGGGTGAAACAAGATCGGCTAGTTATTTCGGACAGTTCAACTACGACTATAAAGCAAAATATTTGGTAAGTGGCGCTATACGTTATGATGGTTTTTCCAATTTTGCGCCGGAAAATAAATATGCGATGTTTCCATCTGCTTCAGTTGGCTGGAATATTCACAGGGAAAGCTTCTGGAATGTTGGGTTTATCAATGCGCTGAAGTTAAGGGCCAGTTGGGGTACCGCCGGTTCCAGTGATCTGGGCATTACCGATACATATGGCGGATATTCCGGTGTTCGATATGCAGTAGGTTCAGGAATACTCAGAACCAATCTTTCTAATCCCAACCTTAAATGGGAATCTACTGAAACAACGGATATTGCATTTGATGCTTCTTTTTTCAAAGACAGGGTAAGTCTGACTGTTGATTTTTATAACAAACTCACCAAAGACAGGCTTGCATCAAAACCATTACCATCGGAGTCTCCTTTTCCTTCTATTACATTTAATAACGGAGTGCTGCGCAACAGGGGCGTAGAAGTAGAATTAGGCGCTACGGTAATCAATACAAAGTCATTTACATGGAGAACCAATTTCTCATTTGCCTTCAACCGCACTGTTATTACGGAGCTTCCTGACAATGACCGTGAAAAAGATCGCCAGGGTGGTGATCTCGTGTACGATCCTTCCAGCAAACAGCTTAAGGAAGTAGGCGGGTTTGCCGAGGGTGAACGTCCTTATGGATTATGGGCTTACAATGTGCTTGGTGTTTTTTCTACTGAAGCCGAAGCCGCTGCATGGAACGCCATTAAAAAAGATAACCTCGCCTCACCGCAAGGGATCATTGCCAAAAAACATGCGGGTGATTTTATTTTTGATGATGTTAATAATGATGGCGTCATTGATACCAAAGACCAGGTGTTTATGGGTTATAGAAACCCCGACAAGATCGGTGGGATGCAAAATACATTTACTTACAAGGGTATTTCGCTGAGGTTCACCATGGATTATGCGTTGGGTCATATTATCAGCAATGGTGCATTAGCCAGATCATTGGGACAGGGAAGAGCTTTCAATGAAGGGGCACCGACAGAGGCACTGGGTTCGGATATCTGGCAAAAAGAAGGTGATGTAAATAAAAAATATGCCCGCTTCTCTTTTGCTGATTTTGATTTTGGGCAACGAAATTATTTGCGCGGCTCTTCGTTGGGTAATGGTGGTGGCTATTCTTCGGACGTATCCGCTATGATCGAAAAAGGCGATTTCCTTGCGTTTCGTGAAATAACCATCTCTTATGATCTTCCCTCAACTATTCTTCGCAAAATTCATTCTACAGGTTTGAATGTATTTGCCAGTGTATATAATGTTGGTTACCTGACAAAATACAAAGGGCTTAACCCGGAGATCTACAGCGGTTTTGATCCGGGTGGTTATCCCCGTCCAAGACAATTTTCTCTTGGAGCAACATTGAAATTTTAAAATGATCACAGTAAAAAAAAGTAGCAGTGATATAAAATGAGCCATGATGATGCTCATCACCAATCATGATGATTAGTTTGGCGAATCCGATAGCTATCGGATCCATTTGGCCAAAAAACAATAAAAAATAAGCAAATGAAAAAGATTATAGTTTTTATAACGATGCCGGTTCTGCTTTTGTCTCTATTACCAGGTTGTAAAAAGATACTGGAAGTAAAATCTGAATCAAGTATTACCGAAGAAAATTATTTTAAGAATGAAGGTGATTTTGAACCGTATGTTACCGGCATTTATACTTTCATGCGAAGCTTTGCCAATAATATAACGTATGGTACAGAGCGAAGCGAAGAATTGATCGCAGGCTCCAACTCAAGATTTGGTGTAGCCTGGTCACAGATCATTACACCATCTTCAGGCGCAATTAACTATATTGATTGGTACAGGGCAATAGGTCATTGCAACCTGTTGCTGGCAAAAATTGAAAACTTTCCGTTTTCTTCTGAGGATAGCAGGAAAAAAATTATTGCAGAAGCGCTTTGTCTCAGGGCCTATTTTTATTTTCATCTTACCAGGATCATTGGCGATGCGCCTTTGATGCTGCAGGCGGTTACAGACGAAAATGTTCCTTTGCTTGCCCGTTCATCGGCAGCAGATGTTATGAAGCAAATACAGGCCGACCTGGATGCAGCTATCGCTGGTTTCAAATCCATAAGCACATTTGCAGTAACCAATTATCCTTCCAAATACAGCTTTTCCTATGGTGCTGCACAGGCATTGAAAGCAGATACCAAACTCTGGAGCGCAAAAGTATCAGGAGGTGGAGATGCTGATCTTACAGCTGCAATTGCCGCTATTGATGAAGTAGAATTATCAGGGGTAGTACTCAATGCCGATTTTAAAAATGTAACCGGTACAAGAGCAGCTACCAACAAAGAAGATATACTGGCTGCCTATTATCAAAGGGATGAAACAGGCGCTAACTATGGTCTCAATGCGTTGCCATTCTTGTCCATCGTACAGGGAGCGTTAAATCTTGATAGTATTCCCTATGCGCAAACATCCGGAAATGGACAAGGTGCTTACCAGATAAGCGCTAAATCGAAAGGACTGTTCACTAACACAAATGATAAACGTATTCCTTTTACATGGATAACTGAAAGACAGAATTCAGGATCTAAAATTTCATGGATCACTAAATACCCCGGATCAAAATATGCCGACGACAGAATTTCTGATAATGATATTATTATTTATCGCCTTGCAGATCTGCTGTTGATGAAAGCTGAAGCTTATGCTGCATTGGACAATACAACTCTCGCTATTGAAAATTTAAATAAAGTTAGAAACCGTGCCGGTACAGGAGATTATGCGGGTGCAACCGACAAAGTTTCCGTAGAAAAAGAAATATTAGATGAACGTGGCAGGGAATTATTTTTTGAAAATAAACGCTGGTATGATCTTGTCCGGTTTCATAAAGGTGGAACAATTGATGTTTATACTTATGTGCCAAATCTTGCCGGTAAAACAACCCCTTTATTCTGGCCTTTGAATACAACAGTACTGGCGAATAATAAATTGCTGGAGCAGACGACAGGTTATTAATAGCAACCGTAACTATGGATCCATTAAAGAGTAACGAAATCTTTGGCAACTGGGCAACTTTGTTGTTACCAATTGATGAAGAAGATCAGGTTGATTATAAAAGCCTCGAAGAGGAAATTGATATATTGATCAGCATGGGTGTGAATGGTATCTACTCTAATGGAACAGCCGGTGAGTTTTATAATCAAACAGAAAACGAATTTGATAAGGTTAGTTTGATACTCGCCGGTAAATGTAATGCGGCCGGAATGCCTTTCCAGGTAGGATGCAACCACATGAGCCCGGTAATATCACTGGAAAGATTGCGTAGGGTGGTTCCTCTCAATCCCGGAGCCGTACAGGTGATCTTGCCTGATTGGTTTCCACCAGTGATGGAGGAGATCATTGATTTTTTAAAACGGATCATGGAATTGGCGGGGCCTGTTGGTATAATCCTTTATAACCCGCCGCATGCTAAACGAAAACTGGTACCGGAAGATTTTGACAAGCTAAGGGAAGCCGGCATTCAACTTACCGGGTGCAAATTGGCGGGAGGTGATAAGGAATGGTACAATGCAATGAAAAAATATGCACCTGATCTTTCTTTATTCATACCGGGGCATCAATTGGCCACCGGAATATCATTAGGTGCTCATGGCGCTTATTCCAATGTAGCCTGTCTTCATCCCGGCGCTGCACAACGATGGTATGCTTTGATGAAAGAAGATATGGAATCGGCATTCGAAATGCAGTCACGCATACAACTATTCATGAATAATTGTATCGTTCCTTTTATCCGTGATAAAGGATATTCTAACCAGGCTGCAGATAAATTCATGGCTGCTGTTGGCGGATGGACGAATATACAACCCCGGTTACGCTGGCCATACCGGTGGATAAAAGATGATGAAATAAAACAAGTAAGAATAATCGCAAAAAAAATATTACCAGAATTTTTTAATGATCAACTATGAAGAAAATTGAAGGACTGATAGCAGCGGCATTTACACCTTTCCATGAAGACGGCTCTTTAAACCTTAGCATGATACCAGCATTAGTAGATAAGCTGGTTAATGACGGTCTGAAAGGGATTTTTGTTTGTGGCAGCAATGGCGAAGGCCCCAACATGACCACGGAAGAACGTATGAAATGTGCTGAAGAATTTGTAAAGGCAGCTAACCGGCGACTGCTCATCATTGTACATGTGGGACATAGCAGTATAGCCGAATCAAAAATATTGGCTGCACATGCGGCGGAAATTGGCGCCGATGCTTTTTCTTCTGTGGCTGCATTTTATTTTAAGCCTGTTTCTGTTCAAAACTTAGCGGATTGCATGGCGGATATTGCCAGTGCGGCACCCCGGCTTCCTTTTTATTATTATCATATTCCTCATCTTACAGGTGTGAGTATGGATATGATAGAATTTTTGCGATCAGCCAAAAATATTATCCCGAATCTTGCAGGGATAAAATATACTTCGCCAACTATACACGAATATCAATCCTGTTTAAATTTTGAGCAGGGAAGATTTGATATTTTATATGGATTGGATGAATTACTGTTGCCTGCACTTTCAGTTGGTGCAAAAGGAGCGATAGGAAGTACGTACACATTTGCTGCTCCACTTTACTTAAAAACAATAGAAGCGTTTAACCGGGGTGATTTATCAGCTGCCCGTGAACAGCATGGATACCTGGTAGAAGTGATCAGGATATTATTGAGATATCCACCCATTCCAGGGCAGAAGGCAATTATGAAAATGCTGGGATGGGATCTGGGGCCTTGCCGTCTTCCGCTGACTACATTAAACCAGGAAAGCTTTGATAAGTTTTATAAAGAACTGGATGCGATTTCTTTTTTTGAAAAGGTGCCATCTGTTTCATTGGAGACAATTAAAAATTAATTTTTTTATAAATAGAAAATAGTTCATTCAACTATTTAATTGCCACAGATTACACAGATTAGCACGAATCAGAGAGTTTTATCTTAGGGAACAGGTAAAATCTGTGGCAAAGGATTGTCATTTGGAGAATACAAAAGCGATTATACCGATCAAACTTTTGTTGATTGTATTTTTTAAAAAATGAAAAGAGTTGTTTTCATAATATTCATTGCTATGGCAGAATTAAATTGTATCAGCAACAAAGCGGTTGACAAGCAAGAAGAGATTAATGAAATTGAATGGTCGGTGGCTGCTGTCCTGCCATCTGCGGATGGGGTTGAAGAGCAACCCGGGCTGGCAGGTCCGGTCACCGGCATTATCGGTCACCGGTTAATAGTGAGTGGTGGTGCCAACTTTCCCGGTGGAATGCCCTGGCATGGCAATAAAAAAGTTTATCACGATGAGATATATCTTTTTGAAAAAAAGAATGGACAGATTGTTAATGCAATAGTAAGCAAACAGAGACTTCCTGAACCTGTAGCTTATTGTGCGAATGTGATAACACACGAAGGGATTGTTTATATCGGCGGCGAAAACGAACAGGGAATTTTGGATAAAGTT
>JAKFEJ010000029.1:0-14305 GCA_036675745.1 Chitinophagaceae bacterium
CCGTTATTCCCCCTGTTTCGCTTAAATTCGCCGCTACTTAAACCCTGAATACAGTGAGATTAAAGAGCTTAGAAATCAAAGGATTCAAAAGTTTTGCGGATAAGACGATCGTGAATTTTGATGAGAACATTACCGGCATCGTTGGACCGAATGGCTGTGGTAAATCGAATATTGTGGACAGCATCCGCTGGGTGATCGGTGAGCAAAAGATCAGTTCCTTGCGCAGTGAGAACCTGGATAGCCTGGTGTTCAATGGCTCCAAGAGCCGCTCTGCCAGCGGACTTGCCGAGGTGAGCCTGACCTTTGAAAATACCAAGAACCTGTTGCCGACGGAGTTCAGTACGGTTACCGTTACCCGAAAATTCTATAAAAGCGGCGAAAGCGAATACCGCCTGAATGATGTGCAATGCCGGTTGAAAGATATCCAAAACCTGTTTATGGATACGGGTATCAGCACCGACTCGTATGCGATCATTGAGCTGGGCATGGTGGACGACCTTATCAAAGATAAAGACAATAGCCGCCGCCGGATGCTGGAACAGGCTGCCGGTATTTCCATCTATAAAACCCGCAAAAAAGAGGCGAAATCGAAACTGGATGCTACGGAATCGGACCTGGCACGGATCGAGGATCTCCTTTTTGAGATCAATAACCAGTTGAAATCGCTGGAGAGCCAGGCCAAAAAGGCGGAGAAATACCACGAGATCAAGAAAGACTACCGGGAAGTGAGTATTGAATTGGCGAAAGCGGCCCTGGAAGGTTTTAACCTGACCTACAAGGAACTAAACGAACAACAGGAAATAGAGACAGATAAAAGGGTAAGACTGGAAGCGGAAATAGCAACCGAAGAAGCGGGATTGGAAAAAGAGAAATTAGCATTCATTGAAAAGGAGAGAGCATTGCAGAGCATGCAGCATACATTCAATGAACTGGTGCAGACGGTTCGTACCAAAGAAAATGAAAAGAACCTGTCGGCACAGCGCCTTGAATATCTGAAAGAAAGAGAAGGTAGCCTGAAAGAGTTTTTGCAAAAAGCGGAAGGACAATTGAAAGGGATTGATGAAAGTATTGCCTTTACCAATTTACAGGTTGACGAAGAAGAAAAATCGCTGACGGGATTAAGCGAGAAACTTTTGGAATTGCGTGAAGAAGCGGATACCAAAAGAAATGTAGTAGATGAAAAAAGAAATGCTGTTGATTCATTGCGCAGCGAATATCAGCAGGTGCAACGCAGCCAGTTTGATGCGGAAAAGAAAGTGGCGGTTGCTGATACATCTATCCAAAACCTGCAAAGAACAATTGCACAAATAGAAGAAGAAAGACATCAACGTGATGAGCAGCGTCATCGCTTAGATGAAGAACGAATACTGCATGAAAAAGAATTGCAGATAAAAAAAGTAGATCTTGAACAGTTGCAGCAGCACCAGGAGAATACGAAAGAGCAAATACTGCAAACTCAATCTATATTGGATACGCTGCGCAATGAACTGGCGGAAGAAACAAGAAAATTAGATTCCAAAAAGAATGAACATGATCTGCTGAAAAGTATGATCGACTCCATGGAAGGTTATCCTGACAGCGTGAAGTTCCTGCACAACAACAGCAACTGGAACCATGAATCACCGATCCTTTCTGATGTATTGTATGTAAAAGAAGAATACCGGACTGCATTGGAAAATGTGCTGGAGCCATATTTGAGTTATTATGTAGTAAATGATTTGAAGGAAGGTTTGCAAGCCGTTCATTTGTTAGATGAAAATAAAAAAGGGAAGGCGAATTTCTTTTTGCTCGACAAAGTGAATGGGAACACGGATGCTACGGATAGCACGGATACACATCAGTTGGAAGGAGCAATACCGGCATTAAGTGTTGTGGATGTGGAGGAGAAGTATAGAAAGCTGGCGGAATATTTATTAGGCAATGTATTTATTGCCGATAGTGAAGATGCGTTGCAAAACAGCAATGGTTTTGTGGTAATAGAAAAGAATGGTAAGTATGTAAAAGGAAAATATTCATTGACCGGTGGTAGTGTTGGTTTGATAGAAGGAAAGAAGATAGGCCGGGTAAAGAACCTCGGAAAATTGCAGGATCAGATTGCTGCACAGGATGCAATAGTGGAAGCACTTCGTGCTACGATACAGGCAAGACATAATGAAGTGATTGCTTTCAATGAAGATCTTAGAGAGTCTGCTATCCGTGAAACCGAAAGGGAGATACAGCAACTGACCAACCAGGTTTTTTCTTTGCATAATAAACTGGAAAATCTCCATTCTATGCAAAGCAGCAGCCAGAACCGTTGGGAAGAGTTGAGCCAGCAAATGGAACAAACACAGCTTTCGGTAGAAAGTGTTCGCCAGCAATTAGCGGAATTTAATGAAGAGCTGCAAGCGAATGCATCAAGGCTGGCGGAAGCTGATGAAGCATTTAAAGCCGTGGAAGCCGAATACAGCGAAGCGACACGCCAATACAATGAGTTTAACCTGAACGTAACGAAGCAGCAGAGCAAGATCAATGCGCTGAAACAGGAGCTGGAATTCAAGAGTAAGCAATTGCATGACCTGAAACTGCAGATAGAAAATAATACAACGCAGTTGGGCGAAACAGGAACAAATATCAGCCAGTCTGAACAATCATTGAAAGATATAGAAGAAGGATTGTTTGAACTGATGCGGAAAAGAGAAGAAGAGGAGAAGGCATTGAATGAAGCAGACCAGGCGTATTATAATATCCGCAACCAGTTGAGCGAAAAAGAAAGTGAACTGCGTCATAAAGTAAAGGATAAAGAACAGGTAGAGCATTTGCTGGCGGCTATCAAAGACAAGCTGAATGAACTGAAACTGCAATTAGCAGGAACAAAAGAAAGACTGAACGTAGAGTTTCGCATTCAACTCGAAGATATTCTTGACCAGGAACGTACCAGTGAAGTATCGGTAGAAGATCTGCAGGAAAAAGCAGACAGGATGAAAAAGCGTTTGGAGAATTTGGGTGAAGTAAATCCAACGGCTATCGAAGCGTTTACCGAAATGAAGAAGCGGTATGAATTTATTGTGGAACAAAAGAATGACCTGGTTACTGCGAAAGAAAGTTTATTGAAAACGATAGAAGAAGTGGAAGCAACGGCTAACCAGAAATTCTTAGATACATTTAATTTGGTGCGGGATCATTTTCATAAAGTATTTAAAACACTTTTTACAGAAGATGATCAGTGTGATCTTATATTGGAAAACCCGGAGAACCTGGCTGAGACCGGTATTGATGTAATAGCAAGACCGAAAGGAAAACGTCCAACCTCATTAACACAATTGAGTGGTGGTGAAAGAACATTGACGGCAACAGCTTTGTTATTTGCCATCTACCTGATCAAGCCGGCTCCATTCTGTATATTAGATGAGGTAGATGCACCATTGGATGACGCCAATGTCAGCAAATTTACCAATATGATCCGCCAGTTCAGTGATAACTCGCAGTTCATCATTGTAACGCACAATAAAATGACGATGAGTACCGTGGATGTGATCTATGGGGTGACGATGCAGGAACCCGGTGTGAGTAAGCTGGTAAGTGTGGATTTTAGAAATTTGAAGGAGAGTCAGAATTAACCCTCTAAATCTCCCTAAAGGGAGACTTTAGGGTCTGATAGCAGAAATGATATTATTCGATTGAGGAAATATTGAGTTATAAAACAATATTCACCAATAGGAGTCTAAAGCCCCCTTTAGGGGGTTTGGGGTTACCTTTTCAATTTCTCAACCAGCGCCACATATTCCTGCATAGCTTCATCCTTTGTCTTTCCTTTTATAGAAGTCCATGCTTCATGCTTCGCTTTATTGACAAAATCAAAAGGATTGGAAGGCGGGTCGGTGTTTACATCGCCTTCAGTTCCCTGTTTATAAAGAGAATATAGTTTCAGCAATGTTTCATTGTCTGGCTTTGAAGGCAACTCTTTGCTGTCTTTTGCAGCTTTTTCAAATTGTTCTTTCAGTTCCATATTTTACTTTTTATGTATTAACCAGACAAAGTCTGGAAGCATATTAACTGCGAATTCGGAGACTTCGCAGAGCTCATGTTTAAAAAATCTAAAACTATTACAATCAAAATGACTCTTACTGTGGTCTATTGTCTATGGTCTGTTGACTATTTAGTTACTTCTTCAATTACATGACCCACTGTACCATTTGGCATTTGTATGCGCAACATAGCGGCTACAGTTGGTGCGATATCCGTCATATAAGTCTCCCGGTTTGTTTTGCCGGGTTTTATTTTCCAACCATACCAAAGTAATGGGATATGAGAATCGTAAGGGTTCCAGGAGCCGTGAGTAGTGCCTTTGCTCCAGCCATCAAACCAACCGGGGTTGAATACAAATTGTATATCACCACTCAGTTTTTGATTGTAACCATTCGTTACCATTTCTTTAATCTTTACGGGCAGGGGTGTTTCCGGTAATTCTTCAAGATCAAAAGCACTCATGATCGCAGGGTGATTCTTTAACTCATTAACGGCCCATTTCTTAAAATCATCTCTATCCGTTTTGTTTTCGTCAAGGGCGGAATAGTTAAGGTAGAGCTGGTAATTGATCACTTGTTCAACAGCTTTCTTAATACCAAATTTTTTCTCCGCATTTTCGTTCAGCCATTTCATTACTTCAGCATCATCAAAAGTTCCGCCGGGTAATTTATTTTCTTTCATAAAAGAAGGAATATGGGCTACGGCATGATCGGCGGTAAGGAAAACAAGATATTGACCTTTGCCAATTTTTGTATCCAGGTATTTGAAAAGAGTAGCAAGATCTTTATCCAAACGTAAATAAGTGTCTTCTACTTCGATAGAATTTGGCCCGAATGCATGACCAATATAATCTGTGGATGAAAAACTTATTGCAAGGAAATCAGTGATCCCTCTTTGCCCTAATTTTTCGGCATCCACGGCGGCTTTTGCCATATCAACTGTAAACGTATTGCCCCCTGGGGTCTGACGAAACGATTCATATTTATTTACAGTGATGGCTGATGTCTGGTGCGGGAATGTATTGTCTTCACCGTTTATGCTTGATTCATATATTTTATCGTCAGCGGTACTTTGTTTGTATGTATTGATCGGGTAAAGCGTATTCCAGTTCTGCTGTAAGTAATGATCCGGTAGTTTTTTATCATTAAACTTCTTTACCCAATCCGGTAATTCATTCATATAATAGGTGCTGGTGATCCATCCGGCCGTTGCGTTATCGAACCAATAGGCGGCATTGGCGGAATGACCTGCTGGTAAAATAGAACCACGGTCCTTTAAAGCTACACCAATGCTTTTGCTTTGAAAATTGGTAGCCAATCTTAATTCATCTGTAATAGTCGTTGTCAGCATATTTCGTGGTGACATTTTTCCGGCATTTGAATTACTGCCTACCGATACTACTGTTGAATCATCGGTGCAATACCAGATACGTTTCATATCTCTCCGATACCAGTTGTTACCTATAATACCATTGATAGCAGGAACAGAACCTGTATAAACAGAGCTATGGCCCGCAGCGGTATAAGTAGGTGTAAAAGGCATAAATGTATTCTCACAACTAAAGCCCTGGTTCAGCATTCGTTTAAATCCATCGGGGGAATAACGATCATTAAAACGATAGAGATAATCCCATCTCATCTGGTCTACTACAATTCCTACTACTAATTTTGGACGTTGTACTTGTGCCTGAACAATACTTCCTGTAATTAAAAATAAAGAAAGGAACAGCGATAATATTCTTTGCATTATTAAAACTATTTTGGCAAAAATAGGGATTATGAAGTTTGTAGCGGCAGGCTAACAAAACAGTAATGTGATGCTGTTTTATGCGGGTGATATAATAGTAAAAATTATTATCATTAATTTATTTCAAATAATCGGATCCATATTTGATCCGGCGTCGCATATTCTTCTATATTAATTTCCGGAAAGCAAATGCGGCTACAAGGGAAAGCCCGCCAACGGTCCACCAAAGTATTGTGAACCCTGCATGCTGTGCTAATTGTGCTCCACCCATCGGGCCTAACGTTTGAGCCGCCGACCAGGCCATGGTGTAAAGAGCTGCATACTGTCCGCGATTGGTTGAGTGTGTTCGGCTGATCCAGTAGCTGTTCATAAAAGGCATGGAAAGTATTTCACCGAACGTTACCAGTATGATCATAGAAAAAGCGATGAATGCGCCATGAAGCGGAATATTCAGCAACAGGAATGATATGCCTGTTAATGCGACCCCTGCAGCAATATATACCATGCTGTTGCGTTTGCCTTCCAGTTTATAGACCAGCACCATTTCTATAATAGCGATAATGATCCCGTTTATGGCCATCAGCATTCCGATATAAGGCTCGGAAAGATGAAGATGCTTTTTTAAATAAACCGGCAGGTTAGTAAATATCTGGAAAAAGCAACTGGCAAATAAAGTTGTTACGATAATAAAGATCATGAAAGTTTTATCCCGGAAAGCTGAAGTTGTTAGCGGAGCTTCTTCTTTTATTGTATGCTGGTAAGTTTTTCGGTTGACAGGCTTGAGAAAGATCAGCATGACAAAAGCTGCGGTGATATTGGTGATGCCATCAACCCAAAATAATAATTCATAGTTGATCTTAGCCAAAAAGCCGCCCACAGCACTTCCCAGCGCCCAGCCAAGGTTGATCGCTAACCGGTTAAGTGCATAAGAACGTGTACGGTTTTCTTCTTTACTATAAAATGCGATGGCCGTAGTATTAGCCGGGCGAAATGCTTCACCAACAAAGCTTACCAGGAACGTAAACAAACAGATCGATGAATAACTTTTCATTTGTCCAAGAACAATGAAAAGGATCCCCCCACCAATCAATGTGATCATTTGAACCGGGTAATACCCAATCTTATCGGTAAGCTTACCACCGATATAAGCCCCGCAAAATGCACCCAATCCAAACAAGCCAAAAACAATACCTGCCTGCCCGATCGTATAACCCATTTTGGGGCTTGTCAGGTATAAGGTCATAAAGGGAACTACCATCGTACCACTGCGATTGATCAGCATGATCAATGATAACAGCCAGGTTGATCGGGACAAACCGGAATAAGCATTTCGATATGTTTGTGCGGTTGCTTTCAGCATAAAATCGTGGCAAAGTTATCAGGGATAAGAACAAACTATTTACCTTTTGTGTAGAAAGCTTATTTTTTTATCGCATCAATGTATTAAGCCTTTGAAAGCAGTAATGGGGATAAGCTTCTTAAAAGATTTCATTTGGCTGGCGCAATTTTGTGTATATGACAGATACGATTTTAATTGGTTTGCTTTTTTTAGGGGGCCTTATGGTATTGCTTGCTTTATTATTAAAACCCGGCAAAAGAAGAAAAATTATTGCTCCGCTGCCTGGGATATACAGGAAATTATTAAATGAGAATGTCGCTTTTTATAACCGCCTGGCTGATGATGAAAAAATAAATTTTGAGAATAGGGTGCAACACTTTCTTTCAACTATCCGGGTAACGGGCATTAAAACAACAGTAGAAGATATTGATAAAGTATTGATCGGGGCCAGCGCTATCATTCCTATTTATGCATTTCCAAACTGGGAATATATCAACCTGCGTGAAGTGCTTTTATATCCTGAAACGTTTGGAGAAAATTTTGAAACAGAAGGTGGTGAGCGGGTCGTGATGGGCATGGTGGGTAATGGTCCGATGCAACAGGTAATGATATTATCACAACATGCATTGCGGGAAGGATTCTCCAATAAAACAGATAAAGCAAATACAGCGATCCATGAATTTGTACACCTGGTTGATAAAACAGATGGTGATATAGATGGAGTACCGGAAGTATTGATGCAACACCAGTATGTGCTGCCCTGGCTTGATCTTGCCCATAAGAACATCAAAGAGATCATGAAAAACAGATCGGATATAAATCCTTATGGGGCTACCAACCAGGGAGAGTTTCTGGCTGTTGCTGCAGAATATTTTTTTGAACGTCCTGATCTGTTGAAAAGAAAACATCCCGAATTGTACAGTATGCTTGAGAAGATGTTTGGAAAAGCCAACTAATTTTTCGTAGCCAGCGCCATTGCTGTCTTGAGCTTGTCGAAGGATCAGCTTTTTTGCGTCCGCCGCGGCGGATCGGGGTTCTGTCTGCCTGCCAGCAGACAGGTTCGCTATTCAGCAAGTTGCAATTCCTCATTGCTGAACTGAATCATTGAAATCATTCCTTTCTTATTGAGGCAATGTATTCATCTTCTAATTTAATAAAATCTTCATTGAGTGATGTGGTAATGGTTCCTGCCTTTCCATTGCCAATGATAATATCGTCTACCTGTGTAATGGGTAAAAGCCTTTTAGTAGTGCTGGTCATAAAAACTTCGGTAGCATTTTTAATTTCATCAACATGCAATTCCCTTGTTTCTACTGTAAATCTTTTTGCTGCTATCTTCAATACTTTCATCCGGGTAATGCCCTTCAGAATATTTTCTGCCGGAGTGACAATTTTTTTATCCTGTGTAACTATAAATACATTGGAACGGGGGAATTCCGAAACGATTCCTTTCTGATGATATAATACATCCGCAGCTTTTTGTTCTTTTACTTTTTGTTGCAACCAGACACCCATCAGGTAATTGATCGATTTTGCTTCTGGCAGGTCCCGCAGGTATTCATGTGTAATGATTTTTAACCCGGTTATAAATTTCTCAGGTGTTATTAATTGAATCTTTTGCTCAGTAATAATGAGATTGGGTTGTACCGGTTCATAACTATCAGGTGAATAACCACCTGTAAGCGTCATCCGTATGCCCGATTCAGACAGTTGATTTTTTTGCAATAATTCCTGGATAATAATTTTCAGTTGTTCCCGGTTATAGGTTGGTTGCAAATACAGCAAAGAGATGGAATTAAAAAACCTGTCAAGATAATCATCAAGGAAGAGAGGGATATGATTTTTAGTACGAAAAAAATCGAAAGCCGCATAGCCGCGTTGAATAGAAAGATCGCTAACCTGCAGGGTCGCTTTGTCTTCTTCTGTAAATTCATTATTTACAAATACTATCATACTTATTTAATGCTATTGTATTTTTTTAATATTGGTATCACTTTATCTAATGGTAATGCTTCCACGGTGCGGCCATTTTTCCCTTTCATTGTTTCAGCCATAAAAAGAGAATTCAATAAGGCTTCTTCGGTAGCTTCTATTGCGGCCATAAACAAAGGAGAGAGTTCATCATTTCGCAAAGTGTTTCCTTTTTGAAGGGTTTCTTTTGTTTCGTGGCGTACCCGAACGGATGTGTCAGTAGAAAAAGCTATACTATAATCGCCGCTGCCATTGCTGGCAATGCCGCCGGTTTTTGCCAGTCCCATAAATGCTCTTTTGGCAAGGCGTTCGAGGTTGCGTGAATCCAATGGTGCATCCGTCGCCACTATTATCATGCAACTACCATCAACTGGATCATTCAGTTTATCATTCAGGTAAAACTTTTTTAATTCCTCTCCCACGGGAACACCATCAATTTGTAATACGCCGCCATAGTTGGTTTGAACCAATACCCCAACAGTATATCCCCCCAGACTTTTTGGAATAACTCTTGATGAAGTTCCAATGCCGCCTTTAAAGCCAAAACAAACTGTACCCGTACCAGCCCCCACATTTCCTTCTGCAACGGGACCTGTTTTGGCATTTTCAATGGCTTTTAAAATATCAGCCTGCTTTACATGGCGACCACGGATATCATTCAGGTAGCCGTCATTTGTTTCTCCTACTATTGCATTGACAGATTGTACATTTTCATTTCCTTTTTGCGCCAGGGTATAGCTTATAACAGCGTCAATACCTGTAGCCACGTTCAAGGTATTGGTAAGAATGATTGGTGATTCTATATTGCCTAATTCATGTACCTGTGTAACACCTGCGAGTTTGCCAAACCCATTTCCAACAAAGATGGCAGCTGGGATTTTTTGCTGAAACAGATTACCACTATGCGGAAGAATAGCCGTAACGCCTGTCCGTATCGAATCGCCTTTTATTAAAGTAACATGTCCAACTTTTACTCCATCTACATCTGTAATAGCGTTTAGTTTTCCCCTGGACAATACGCCTGGTTTAATATTAAAATCAGTTAAGCGGCCTCTTGCCTGGGAATAAACCTGCATTACGGAGAAGAATGATATGCCCAAAAGCAAAAGCTTTGGAAATGACCCGGAACATATATTTAATTTCATTCGTACCATACGTATTTTAAACAGTTAGCTATTATTTTAATTCAAAATTGTAAGTGCCTGCTTTTATTTTATGTACAAATATCGTTGAACCGGTATTCAACATTTTTCCATTTTCATATAGCTTTTGATCATTGGTAATAATCAAACGTAATGTAGCTGTGGAATTTGGCGGAACAATTACTTTGTATATTATTCCTGTACCTGATCTTTTCCATGATGAAACGATGGTACCATAAGGGCCTTCGTGAGAGGCTTCAAAATGATCAAGTCCTTTTACAAAATGCGGTTGTAGCAAAATATTTTTAAACCCAGGTTGTTCCGGATCTGGTTTTATTCCCCCCAATCCTTTATAAAACCAGGCGCCAATTTCACCAAACATAATATGGTTCATTGAAATATCCGATTTAGCATCGATCGGCCAGTTTTCATATAAGGTAGTTGCACCGTTCCTTATCCACCAACCCCAGGATGGAAACGTTTCCTGTGAAGCTATTTTATAAGCAAGATCTGCATAACCATTTTCACTCAATGCATTCAGGATAGCCTTAGTACCCAGCAAGCCGACATCAATATGATTGCTATCGGCTTCAACCTGTTTGGCAAGATTTGAAGCGACTTTACTTATTAACTGAGCAGGTACTATTCCCCAATAAAGCGGAACACTTAATTCTGTTTGTTTACCACTACCATATATGCCTGTTGTCGCATTTAAATATTTATTGTTAATGGCGTTTTTGATAGTAGCGGCAAGCTTTGAATATTTATCATGATCAGCTTTGTTACCTAATAATCGGGCAGCATTTGCCAGGATGGTAGCGTCGATATAATAATAAGTAGAAGACGTTAATTCTACCGGCGATTTGGATTTTACTGGAACCCAGTCTCCCAGTCCCCATGAAGTAAGTCCTGATGGACTCAATTCCGTAATATGATCTACATAACGTTTAATGTTATCATAGCAATCAGCTAATATTTTAGTGTCACCATAAAATAAATAGACATTCCAGGGAATGATAGCAATGCTGCTTGTCCAATCGGGGCCATTGCCCCATTCATAACCCCAGCCATCCGTTGGTATGATAGAAGGAAGAATTCCGTTCGGTTGTTGTTCATCACGATGATCGGCCATCCATTTTTCATAAATAGATATCGCATCAAAATTATACAGGCCGGTTTCTACGGCAATATGTGCATCGCCTGTCCAGCCATTTTTTTCCCGTTGCGGACAATCGGTAGGGTAGCCAAATAAATTGGATAAATAAGAATTATTAGTGGCCCACCATATTTTATCAATGGTTGAATTAGATGATTTGATCGCACCTGTTGCCGGTACATCACTATGCATGAAATAACCGGAAAGACTTTCTTTATTTAATTCAACAGGTTTATTGCTTATAACTTCTACATATTGGAACCCTTTATAATTAAACCGGGGCATAAATATTTGTTCACCTTTTCCATTTAATATAAAAATATCCGTTTGAAAAGGGTCGCTATTATCAGTGGGGCGATAATGAACATCTATATTTGAAAGATCAACTCTTCCATTGTCGTATAACCGTTCTCCATGTTTCAAACGGATCACAGTACCTGTTTCACCTTTCACCATAATTTCGCTGACTCCGGAAATATTTCGTCCAAGGTCAAAAACATAAGTTGTGTCATTGATCTTATTAACGGATTTGGCAGGTATCTTTTCAACATTCCGGATGGGGTGCAAAACCTGTGCAACAATATTAGTTGAAGGCGCAGCCCTGTAAAGAATATTCTTCCAGGCTGAATCATTAAAAGCAATGGTATTCCAGCCGGGTTGTTCCAGGCGGGAATCATAATGTTCCGCGGTATAAATGCTGTTAAAAATAACCGGGCTCAAGGATGTTTTCCAATCCTTATCCGTGATTATTGTTTCTATTGAGCCATCTTCGTATGTAATGCGGATATCCATACAAAAAGCCGGTCTTGCTCTCCACGGTGCTTCATGAAAATACCAGACAGCCGTTGACTGATGATTATACCACCCATTGCCGAGCAATACCCCCATTGCATTTTTACCGCTTTGCAATTGATCAGTAATATCGTGAGTAACATAAAGGTTGCGCCGGTCAAAACGTGTGTACATAGGATCAAGCCGGTGGTTACTGATTTTCTTCCCGTTTACAGATAGTTCATATAATCCTGCCACTGCGATATAAGCCCTGGCTGAGCGTATTTTTTTATTTGCCGAAAATGCTCTTCTAAAATAAGCAGCCGGTTTTAACTGTATATCTCTTGTATCACTGATCCATGAACCTTTCCAGTTTTTCATGTTCATCATACCGGTTTCAAAACAAGCAACTTTGGAAACAATGGATTGTTTAGCATCTTTATCCCAAACCCTTACAGCCCAATAATACTTAGTAAAAGGTAAGAGGGCCTTTCCATTATACTTCATCGTTTGTGCGGATGAATTTACTTTGCTTGTTTTCCAGGTATTACCCATCGCTTTACTTATCGCTAATGAATCAGTACCTACGAAAAGTTGATACGCTGTTTGTACAGCGCCATTTCTTTTATCAGCCAAACGCCAGGATAGCCGGGGATCTGAGGCATCAATACCCAATGGATTGAACAGGTTCTCACATTTCAATGATACAGGGATACAGGAATATTGTGCATAACACCAAACTGGTAATAGTGATGATAAATGTAAAAAGAGAATAGTGAATATTTTTCTGTTAAGTGAACGATGGATCATTAGCAGCGTATTTTAAACAAGATATTTAAAAATAAACTTTATAAACCTTTGCGCCAATTACAAATAAAAAAACCTTGCATTTCTGCAAGGCTTGTAAAAGAGTTGCCAATTTTTTTAAAGTCGGCAACTCTTACTATCAAAGGTTATGCATTTCTATTGATACAATTAAGATCTTCAAAAGCAACTTCCAGACGTTTTACAAAATTCTCTTCGCCTTTGCGCAGCCATACACGGGGATCATAATGTTTTTTGTTAGGTGAATCAGGTCCATCAGGATTGCCCAATTGTCCTTGCAGATAATCTTCATACTTTTTATAATTACCCAAGATGCCTTCCCAGAATGCCCATTGCAGATCGGTATCTAAATTCATTTTAATAGCACCATAGCCAATTGCCTCACGTATCTGGTGTTGCGGGGAACCGCTGCCACCATGGAATACAAAGAATACTGGTTTGGGACCGGTTTTTAAATTCTTTTCAATGTACACCTGGCTATTGTTCAATATTTCCGGGCGCAGTTCTACATTACCAGACTTATATACACCATGTACATTGCCAAATGCGGCGGCAACGGTGAACAAACTGCCTACTTTATTTAGCTCGGTATAGGAATAAGCAACATGTTCAGGCTGTGTATATAATTTATCATTTTCTATATCGCTGTTATCAACCCCGTCTTCTTCGCCACCGGTAACACCCAGTTCAATTTCAATACCCATTCCCAATGGCTTCATTCGTTTGAAAAATTCTACCGATGTCTGAATATTTTCTTCGATAGGTTCTTCGCTGAGATCTAACATATGCGAACTAAAAAGAGGCTGACCTTTTTCTTTAAAATATTGTTCGCCTGCATCTAATAATCCACTGATCCATGGTAACCATTTTTTAGCGGCATGGTCGGTATGCAATACAACAGGTACTCCATAATATTTGGCTACATTATGTATATGCAATGCACCGGAAACGCCACCGGAAATATTTGCCTGCAGTTTATCATTGGGCATTCCTTTACCCGCAATGAATTGGGCACCGCCGTTGGAAAATTGAATAATAACAGGAGAGTTGACTTTTGCAGCCGCTTCTAATGTAGCATTGATTGTGTTAGTGCCAATCGTGTTGACAGCAGGTAAAGCAAATTGGTTGTCTTTTGCATCTTTGTAAAGGGCTTCCAGTTCATCACCGAACAGAACCCCTGCTTTGTACTTTTTCATTTCTGCAGTTTCTTCTTTAATTGATAAATGTGGTTAAAAAGAGGCAACAACCGTTAAAAGAGGCGCTAATATAGTTTATTTAGCGTAGTTTTTTGGCAGGCAATCAGTATAAGTGTTGAACAATAAACTTTTACTGCTAACAAACGTAAGC
>JAKFEJ010000122.1:0-2049 GCA_036675745.1 Chitinophagaceae bacterium
CCGGCTATTAATTTATGAGTGTTTATAAGAATTTCATAGCCTATTGATGTATTCAATTTGATAAAAGCCGGTACTTAACAATTTAAGCTATTTTTTTATGATTATTTGAACCCGCATGTTCTTTCTCCTTTGTTCATCATTCTTAGGCTTGGGGTAGATGGGCTGTGAATTTCCAATTCCCCTGTATGTCATTCTACTTGCCGGAATACCTTGTTCCACTAAATAATCATATAAGGCTTTGGCTCTTCGTTTGGATAACTCATATATATCTGTTAGATGAGTCGAATCAAACCTGCTTTGGTAATTGATATGACCTATAATTTCAAAGGTTTCAGTTTTGTATGTTTTTAATATATCTGCTAATTCTTGTATGTAAGAGAGTGATTCCTGGATGATGACGGCCTGGTCTGGCATGAAATAAACATATTCTAAATTAAAATCACGTACGACAGTTGGTATATGTGCCGTTGTATCACTGGCTGATTCATTTACTGGAATTTTATGTGTAACTTCTTTTCGTGCAACTTGAGTTGCAATTACCTGAACCCGCCGGTTTTTCCACAATTTAGGTTCCTCAGCATTTTCACCCAGATAGAACAGATCAATATTATTGGTGGAATCCACGCTTTTATTGAGCGCTGTATAAACGGAAAAAGCCCTTTTTTGGGAAAGAGAAAAATTGTATCTCTTAGCTCCAGTAGTATCTGCGTATCCTTTTATCGCTTTAATACGGAAAGCGGATGTAAAGTCATTTAGTATTTTATGTTGATTACTATCTAACTGAGCGCTATTAATTGCAAAGTAGAAGTTAATACTTGTATCCTTAGCGGCTTGAGAAAAACAACTTAAATATAGGATACAGCTTTTAAAAACTAAAAGAATGTACTTTTTTATCGTCATTGTGATCAAGGTTATTTTAAAACTAAATGTAACAAAAAACATTCAAGCATATATGAATGGTTGCTCTGCAATGAATTGATCAGCCCCCGATTTCTGTAGTTTGTTCTGTATCGAAAAATTGAATAGGAATAAAAAAATGCTGAATGGTTGTAGTTAGTCTGTGACTAACAAGCAGCATCAACGAAGCTGATAAACCCTGCTGCTCTAACAACTTTGGCATTTCCAATGAAAGATTAAAAATATATGGCTTGCAGTTGTATGATTCAACATAGATATTTACTTCAAGATTTATAACTATGAATCAAATCTAATAAGGCGATGGACTGATACTCGTCCAACCTCCATCCACAATAATGTTTTGTCCTGTAATATGCCTTGACTCTTCCATAACAAGAAATAAAGCGGCATTTGCTATGTCGGCAACATTGGCCGGTTTTCCCATAGGTGTTATATTCGACCAGGTAGTTTTATAATCCGGATCATTCAGTGTTCTTTCGGTTAAAGTTGCTCCGGGGGCAATGGTATTAACATTGATATTATATTGCGAAAGTTCAATCACTAAATTTTTAGCCAGCATTTCCAAGGCCGCTTTACTCATACCATACGCTGCGAGGTTTTTATGCGCCTGGTGACCAGTGACGGAAGACATAAATAATAATGATCCTCCAGACTTTTGTTGTTTCATTTGATTAGCCGCAGCCTGCGCCAGGAAGAAAGTGCCACCTAAATTTACCTGCATCACCCTGTAAAAAGCATCTGGTGAGTAATTTAAAAAATCTCCAAATAAAGTAATGCCTGCATTGGCAATAACGATATCCAGTTGGCCGAACGTTGTTACAGCTTTATTCACCATCGTTTGAATACACTCCATGTTGCTGGAATCTCCGGGAACTGATAAGCAAGTTCCATTTATTTCATTTCGGATCTGCTGTGCGGCATTATCCGCTAAAGCGTGGTCAACATCATTTAAAATAATAGTTGCTCCTTCTTTTGCGAGTTGCCTGCAAATTTCAAAACCAATTCCCTGGCCGGCACCCGTTACAATAGCTATTTTATCTTTGAACCGCATAGCTGAATAATTTGAAAATGGAAATAACTTTATTGCTTCAATTTACTAATTAGGCCTTGCACATAAGTTTTTATTTTTTT
>JAKFEJ010000047.1:0-2047 GCA_036675745.1 Chitinophagaceae bacterium
TTCAACGCCGAGGTAAACGATAAACATATTCAACAACCAGAAAAGAAGAAAGCATATCATTGGAATTGTTTGCGGAAATAAAGAACTGTTGTCAATTTCAGGAAGCGATGGATTCCATGCACGTAAAATATAATAGATAGAAGCGCCGCCGATCCATGTTTGTATGCCAAACCAACCGCAGGCAACGATTGCTCTCAAAATGGCTGGTATGTTTGCACCTTTTGTTCCAAAACTTGCTCTGGCAAAAACAGGAAAAGGTATTCCGTATTTAGCGCCTGCATGCCCATTTAATATCATTGGGATTAAAACGATGGTATTGCCCAGGAAAATAGTGAGGATAGCCTGCCACCAGTTCATACCGCCACCGATCAATGAACTTGCCAGCATATAAGTAGGAATACATAGACTCATGCTGATCCATAAAGCTGCATAATTCCAGGTACCCCATTTTCTTTTTGAAGCGGGAATAGGGGCAAGGTCTTCGTTGATGAGAGAAGAAGTCCCCCCACCCCCCGAAAGGGGGATTTTAGATTCTGACGTATTGAAGCTGTCGCTATTCATCGGAGAATATATAGTTTAGGTTCCAAAGTCTGCGCCGCGGCGGAGATTTAGAGGGCTTCATCTGCAATCTTTATCGCCTCACTGATGATCGCCAATCCTTCATCCACCTGCTCTTTAGTAATACACAAGGGCGGCGCAATAAAAATATAACTCCATCTTACAAAAGTGTACATACCCAGTTCTTTGATCTTAGCCGCCACCTTATTCATTACTGCCATTTCATCCGGTTTGGCATTAAAAGGAGCCATGGGTTCTTTTGTCTTCCTGTTTTTTACTAATTCTATACAGCCAAGCAAACCAGTATTTCTCCAATCACCAATGCTGGGATGTTTTTGTTTTAATTTCTCTACCTGTTCGTCAATATATTTTCCCATTGCCTTTGCATTGGCAATTAAATTATCATCTTCATAAATTTTCAGTGTTTCCAAAGCAGCGGCACAACTAACCGGATGGGCAGAGTAGGTGAGTCCCAAAGGCAACATGGCATCGTCATATTTTGAAGCGATCTTATCAGAGATCATCAAACAACCAAATGGCAGGTAACCGGAAGTAAGCCCTTTCGCCATAGCGATCATATCAGGAACGATATCATGGTTTTCAAAACCAAACCATTTGCCGGTACGGCCAAAGCCGCTCATTACTTCATCCATGATCAACAGGATGCCATGTTTATTACATATTTCTCTTACTTGTTTCAGATAACCAACAGGGTATTTCAAGCAACCGGATGAACCTGATTCACCTTCCAATAAAATTCCTGCAATATTAGCCGGACCTTCATAGGCAATGGTTCTCTCTAACTGTGCGACAGTTTCTTTTAGTAAGGACACGGCACGCTGTGTCTCATCTTCGCCATATTCCCAACGATATAAATAGGGGAGATCAAAGTGTACAAAATTGGGAGCCTGCTGGGAGTCAACAGGTAAACGTCGTGGATCACCGCTTGCGGAAATAGATCCATAGGATGCTCCATGATATGATTGATAGCGGGTTAATATTTTATGACGGCCTGTATAAAGCCTGGCCAGCTTGATCGCATTATCAATAGAAGAAGCGCCACACAAAGTAAAAAATGCTTTATTAAGATCACCGGGACAAATCTCAGCTAATTTCTTTCCCAACTCACCACGCACTTTTGTTACGCAACTGGGAGTGACATAACTCACTTCCTGCATTTGTTTCACTACTGCTTCCGTCACTCTTTGGTTACCATGACCAATATTCACATTCATCAACCCTGACGAAAAATCAAGATAACGTTTACCATCATAATCATAGAGATAAACACCTTCAGCCTGTTTTACTGCGATAGGAGCAATGCCTTTTTGTTTGCTCCAGGAAAAAATAGTGTAGTCAAGATTGTCCTGGATGATTTCCTGTGACTCAGAGATTGTTTTTGTGCTCATAAATTATTTTTTATGTTATCACTTCAGTTTTCCATGGCATCGCCTGTTACGGTTTACATATTGCTTCTTTTTTAGCACAC
>JAKFEJ010000280.1:0-14213 GCA_036675745.1 Chitinophagaceae bacterium
CGCTGGAAAAAAGCAAAACAATGGTAGCCAAATCAGACAGGCCCGTAAAAAGAATAGCCAGGGCTCTCAGATCTTCAGTCATTACGGCCAGCGAAAATAATGGTGAGGATGCAGATCTTTCTCAATCCATTTATGCTTATGCTGATCATATACCCGACATTTCCGATAGATACGTTATGCTGATGACACCGGATGGTAATATTATCCGGATGTCAAAAAAATGGGGCGACTTGCTTTGCTGTGTTTCCGGTGAGGAACAGGATCCTGATTGCAAAGACCAGTTAAAAAAATGGCAGGAAAAAATCGCGACTTCCTCATTAGCTCCCTCCCCTGGAAATTTTATGGATATTCTCGGCCTGGTCAATTCGCTCAATGATACCAACGACTTATAAGCAAGTTTCTTTCCCTAATTTTATTGCAAAACATATTTGAATGGCAAGAGTAAAGATTGATCTCCCGGAACAATTTTCCTTTTCAACTTCCATTCCTGTCCGCATTACTGATCTTAACTATGGGAATCATGTGGGTAATGATGCCGTGTTATCTATTATTCATGAAGCAAGAATGCAGTTCCTGAAAAGTTTTGGTTATACTGAAATGGAATTCGCCGGTGTTGGGATGATCATGAGCGATGTGGTCATCGAATTTAAAAATGAATTGTTTTATGGAGATATTGTTATTGCATCTGTTATAGCAACCGAATTCAGCAAATTTGGTTTTGATATTTATTATAAATTGGAAAAAGCTCCTGGCGACAAAAAAGTATTAGTAGCAGCAGCTAAAACAGGAATGGTTTGTTATGATTACGCAAAAAAGAAAATAGTCTCTATACCAGAAGAAGCTATAGATAAATTGCAATGACAATAAGCAATTTGCAAGAATCAGGCTTCCAATTTGTCAATTGCTAATTGCCTGTTTTTTAAAGTTGATCATTCCATATTCTCCAGCTCTCTTCTGCCTGCAGTACCAGCATTTCATGGCCGTTTTTAATAGCAGCCCCCTGCTCCTCTCCTTTTTGAAGAAATAATGTTTTAGACGGATTATACACTACATCAAACAAATAATGCTTCGGAGTTAATGCTTCGTAAGGAATTTGCGGGGCCTCTACAATATTGGGATGCATCCCAAGCGGAGTAGTATTGATAACTAATGTATAATCCTGCATCAGTGAATCCGTCAATTGTTCATAAGAAAAACTTTTTGCTGACGGCTTACGGGAAACATATTTATAAGAAATATTTAATTGCTTTAAAGAGTACTCAACAGCTTTTGCAGCACCTCCTGTTCCAAGTATCAATGCTTTTGTATGATGAGGTTGTAATTTTTCCTTTAAAGATTGTTCAAATGCCGGGGCATCGGTATTATGCCCTGTTAGTTTTCCATCTTTTATTTTTATACAATTACAGGCTTTGATCTTTTTTACCAAAGGGCTTTTTTCATCAAGAAAAGAAAGCACCTGTTCTTTATAAGGAATGGTTACATTCAATCCACAGAGTTCAGGATTAGCTTTAAGGATATTAGCAAGATCATCAATTGAAGGAATAGAAAATGTATCATACCTGCAATCGGTCAAATTCTCCTTTTCAAATTTTTCTGTAAAAAATTTTTGAGAGAACGATTGTGCCAGGGGGTATCCAATTAATCCAAATTGCCTCATCAGGATTCTTTTTTATCAAGGTACAGGTCAAAAGTATCGCCACGAAGACCAATACGCATTGCTTCCAGCGGTATTACTTCAGTGGGAGCTATATTACCCAGGTTTACATTGCAACCCAATAACTCTATAAAGTAAAGTTGTTGTGCTTTCTGAGGAGCTTCCCAAATAATTTTCTCTCCGGGGATCTGCGTTAAAATTTCCTGCACCAGGCCTTCTCTCACCTCCCCCGAACCACGGTAAATACCTACATTTCCCGCTTCTCTTGCTTCTGCAATGACATATGTCGATCCTGCATTCAACTCTGCCCTCATCAGTTCGATCCACTTATATGGCGGTATAATATGTGCTGCATCTTTACTGCCAACTTCACTCAGCACAACTCCATGCTTTGTTAATTTTTCAATATAGCCGCATTTTTCAGCATGAGGGATTGTAATAGATCCATCACTTACTTCCATATAATCAATACCAAAATCCTTGCATACAGATATATACTCATCAAACTGGTTACGTATCAAAAAAGCTTCAAACAATGTGCCACCGAAATAAATAGGTAGATCATACGAACGGTACAACTCAATTTTTTCCCGGAGGTTGGGTGTAACGTAAGAAGTACCAAACCCCAATTTTATAACATCTATATGCGGATAGGAAACACTGAGAAAATTTTTTGCTTCATTAACGCTAAGGCCTTTGTCCATTACCATAGTAATACCGGCAGTACGTGGTCTTTTGTTACGATCCGGCATTTGAGAAAGATTAAAATTCATGCTCTTGAAATTTTTATTTCAGAATTTGACACCCTTTGATTTGACAAACTATTTGTGTTTGAAAACCCGGCGGTTGCTAAACCCTCCTGATCAGGAGGGTCATTTCTTAAGCTACATTCGTTCGGGCGGGCAAAAATAGGAAAGAATAGGTATAGAAATTTCTGATACTTCTCAACGCCGGTTTTTGCTTTAAAATCAGATAGCCCTGTTTCGCTTGAACTTTGCTATCACATCCACTATCTGTTGGTTTTGTAAACTTGCAGGATTTAATTCCACAAATTTTTTGAGAAGCCGGGGTGCCGATACCATTGCCTTTTCAAGTTGCAATAAAGCTTCCTTGCCTTTTCCTTTTGCGAATAATATGGAGGCTTTATAAAAAAGAAAGATTGGCTTACCATTAGTAACCTGCAAGGCAGCATCCACCTGTTCAAGCGCTTCATCAGTAAAATCAGCCTTATATAAGCACCTGATCAATGCGTCCCAACCGGCGACATTGCGTGGGCGAATACGAACTACATTAGAAAAATGCTGCACCGCGTCTTTAAATAAGCCTAATTCCATTTTACATTCTCCCATCAATAAACTGTATTCAGGCTGCGGGCGGTGAATCTTTATGGCATGTTCAAGTTGCTTTATACAACTCTCCCATTGGCGTTCATTAAAATAGGTACAGGCAATCTTATAAAAAATTTTACTATCCTCCTGGTTAAGGTGAGATGCTTTTCTATAATAAAACCTGGCTTCTGCAAAATTTTTTAATCTATCATAGCAATGCCCGATAGCTTCATAAATGACAACTTCGGGCTTAGACAACTCTGTAACTTTTTCCAATGCTTCAATTGCCTGCTTATATTTACGGAGTCGGATATATGCATCGCCCATATTGCGATAGGCATAATCAAATTTCTCTTCTATGGCTATAGCATATTTATAGGCATCAATAGCTTTTTCATACAATTTTAGTCCCTGGTATGCAGCCGCCAGGTTAAACCAGGCCAGTTCATTATAAGGGAAATCATCAATGATCTGTTGATGAAGTCGTATACTCTCTTCATTTCTACCTGTAAAGTCCGTCCAAAAACAAATTTTATAGAGAGCCTCTTCGTTGTTCGGATCATCTTCTAGGATCATTTTCAAACAATCAAATACTTTTTCAAATTCTTCATAATCGTCATATACATCTGACAATTCAAACAATAACTCAATTCTTTCCTCGCCTTCAAACTTGGTAAGGGCTTCTTCTAATAATCCTACTGCACTTTCCTGCTCATCAAGAGCCAGGTAAGCATCCGTTTTTAATATATATAGATTAATATCGCTGCCGCCAAACAAGGAGGCCTTATCAAGTACTTCTAAAGCTGCCCGATAACGACGAACGGCAAGAAGAATATCTGCTTTCCTTATCAGCAATGTAGAAGAATAAGGATATTGTTCGATGGCAATGTCAGCCGCCTCTAATGCTTTTGATAATTCCTCTTTCTCTTCAAAATAATTGATGATCTTTTCAAACGCATCCTCTTCTATAAAAGAGTGACTGCGGCCATTCTTAAGATTTTCATACTGGCGGATCAACTCCCGTATCTGCTCACGATCTTCCTGGTAGGGGTTCTCTTTCATAAATTCCGGCAATTTAATTCAAAATAAAACCTTGCACAGTCAAATGTAAAATTTCTGTATAGTAGCTATTACTATCAACAAGTTATGTTAATTAAACGAAATACCCTGTTACTTTGTTTTCCCCACATGTGAAGAAAAGATGGTATTTTTTCCTGAGTATATGTAACATTTTTGCTTCTCTGGCGTTAAATAAGTATTAAAATTATTGACAAGTGGTTTGACATTATCCTTCAAATTGTGTTAAATTTGCTCTGAATTGAAAACTAACTATTCCATATTGAAACCTTCTTTGAGAAAATTCGCCATCTTATTCTTGCTGGCGGGTTCGGCAATTGGATCGTTTGCAATGCTGGGAACTCCAGGCACAGGTAAAAAAGGAAAAACAGGCAAATCATTGCTTTCCAGTAAGTCATCCACTTATACAGGTTCATTTTCTTTACGCTCCGGATATAATTTCCGTGGTAGCCGGGTAATTAATACACAGGAGAATAAATATATCAATCTTAATACAGTTGTAACCTACCAAAAAGGGCATACTACTTACATTATGCCTTTGAAAAAGAAGTTTGCTTTAAATGGCAAGGTTACTTTCAATCCGAATGCAGCTACACGCTGATTTAATTGCCTCCTCCTTTAGTTTCTGCATACGTCATCACTCTATAACCTGATTTAGGTAAATCAAATTTTGCAGCAGGTACAAGGTTAAAATTAATGCTGGAGACAGTGTACGTTACTTTTTGTTTACCCATTGTAGCTTCATATTGCATAGCAAGTCCGGGGAGTTCTTTATTGAGGTATTGAAAATCCTTATTAACAGGAACCAGGTCTTTGGTAAAAAAAACGGTGAAAGTGCTGCCATCCGCCAGCTTGCCAATCGCTTTCTGACAATTATATCCGGCAATCGTTTTAAACTCATTTTCGTATGTAAAGGTGTTGCCCTCATATTTTTTGTTAGAAGCTTTCCAATCTGCTTGCGTCATTTTGATCATGTATTTCTGTTCTCCGTAATCTTTAAGAACAGTAACATTACCCGTTTTACCATCCACAATAGTTGATTGTGTGCCTAATGAACTGATCATTTCAGAGCGACTTGAATTACCCTTTAAATAAATTATGCTTACAGCCCCATCAAGCAGATCAGCCGCCTGCGGAGTAGTATTATTAGTATTAATAACTATATCATAAGAAATAGTAGCTTCTGTCAATTTCTTTTGTGCAAAAAGCTGGCTGCAAGAAACAGACAGCAAAATTGTAAAGGCTACTAGTGAAGTAATTTTTTTCATTGTTCTGATCCGTTTATTCTTATTTGAAAGACGTAACAATTTATAATAAGTTGCTTAACAAAAAAAACCGGGTTTCGATAAACTGAACCCGGTCTTCATTAAGAGTATTTTAACTAACGTAAATTACTTTTTGGACTTTTGCTGCATTTCTTTCAGCCTCTTTTGCTGATCCTGCATCTGCTCCATCCGCTCCTGCCATTTTGATTTTGCTTTGGGTTTCTTACGGTTCTCAGCAATTTGAGTCAGTATCTTATCGTGATCGATAATATAGTTTTGAATCACAAATTGTAATATCAGGGTAACAATGTTTGAAACCGTGTAATACCATGTTAACGCTGAAGGAAGCCTGTTGAAGATAAACAACAGGAATACCGGGAAAATATAAGGCATGTATTTAAGTACAGGATTACTTTGATCCGGTGACATACTCATACTATAGACTGATATAAGCAAACTTGTTAATACCGCTGTTACGGTAAACAAACTCAGGTGGCTTCCCAACAGTGGGATATGCACACCAAATTTGATCACATCATCGAAGGCAGAAAGATCATTAGCCCAAAGAAAACCGGCGCCACGCAAATCCGCACTTGAACTAAAAAAACTATAAAGCGCAAAGAAAATTGGAATCTGTAATAAAGCGGGAATACAACCACCCAACGGGTTCACACCGGCCTCGCGGAACAATTTCATTTGTTCCATACTCATCGCCTGCTGATCAGCACCAAACTTTTCTTTCAGCTTGGCGATCTCAGGTCGCAAGGCTTTCATTTTTGCTCCGCTTAAATAACTTTTATATGATAATGGTGAGATTACTAATCGTATAAAAAGCGTAAGAAAAGCAATTACCCAACCATAGTTGCTCACAAAGCCTTTAATAAAATCCCATACCGGCAATACAACATACTTATTAAGCGGACGAACAAATGCATACATGCCCTGCCCAAGGTTGATCAACTTACCCATTTGTAGATCATACTTCTGCAACAAATGATAATCCGCAGGGCCATAAAAAATGTTGAAATTAACTTTTCCTGTAGCGGGTACTTCTATACGCATATCGGAAACTGTCTGGCTTACTATCTTTTTTTCATCAGGTGGAACTTCCCAATTCATTTTACCAGAAGAAAAATTATTTTTTGCAATAAGGAACGTATTAAAGAATCGCTGCCTGACACCTATCCACTTAACCGGCTTATCAAAACTTACGCTGCTGCGGCGGCCAATGGTATGATAATCAAATTCACCATCTTCTACATAACCAATCTGCGTATTCTGTTTTTCAAATTCAATATCCGATTCCTGCTGTGCCGCTGTATATTGCCAGTTAAGGTTCATTACTCCCTTCTCTAATAATTTATCAGCGCCATTGAGTTGAACATCAAAATCAAGCATGTAATCATTGGGCCTCACGACATATTGATGAATGATTGATGCAGATCCCGAACTATCTGAAGATTTTAACTGAAAAGAAACAGTAGTGCTGCCATCTGCATTTTTTACCTGTGTCCCTGGCTGAAAATACAGATCATTAGTTGATGCACTTTTCCCAGCACCTGTATTGATTGAATAACCTATTTTATCAAAATCAGAAGCAGCCAGTTTAACATGGCCACTATCCATATTCTTAAATTTATTTAGTTCAATCCATTTAGGTTGGCCACCTTTATTGGTAAAAACAATTTTTAAAAGATCAGTATTTACTTCTACTAATTCCTCAGTGCCGTTAGCAGCCTTTTGAAAATCGCCGGCATTGGTTATTTTACCAATAGAGTCTGCCCTGGCAGAATCAATTTTCAGAGCTAATGTATCAGGCTTGGGTTTATTGGCATTGGCAATAGAATCTATTCTTGCCTGTTCTTTTTTAAAAGAAGCCTGTTCCTGGCTATTATAATAAAAGTATCCAAAGAAAAGGGCCGCCAGAACTACAAACCCAATGACGGTGTTACGGTCAAAATTCATCAGCTGTAAAAATTTAAAGAGCGCAAAGATAGGGAAGTTGTGGCTTGAGGTTTGAAGTTTGAGGCAAGGAGTTCAGGGTTTGAAGTTCGAGGTTTGAGGTTCTTCAACCAGAATTTTTCTTATTTTATAAAAAAAATAAGTTTTTACGACAACTTCAAACCTCAAACATCGAACTTCAAACTATATCATCTCTTTTTGCAATACCGGGCTTTTAACCTCAGTTGCTTTTTCGTTACATGCCTTTGCAGCTTTAATAAAGTGAACAAAAATAGGTTGAGGGCTTTCTACCGTACTTTTTAACTCAGGGTGGTATTGTACACCTATAAAGAAAGGATGATCAGGTAGTTCAACGATTTCGACCAGTCCGGTGCCTGGATTTTTACCGCTGGCAATCATGCCTGCTTTCTCAAACTGATCCAGGTATTTATTATTGAATTCCCAGCGATGACGATGTCGCTCACTTACCGAAGAAACTCCATATATAGCTTTTGCCAGCGAACCTTCTTTCAGATCGCAAGGATAAGCTCCCAGTCGCATAGTACCGCCTTTAGCTGTAATTTCCTTTTGTTCTTCCATCAGGTCAATGACAGGGTCTTTAGCTTGTGGATCCATTTCAGTAGAATTGGCACCTTCGAGTCCCAGTATATTTCTTGCAAACTCAATAACCGCCATTTGCATACCCAGGCAGATACCAAAGAAAGGTAAACCTCTTTCCCTTGCAAATTTCACGGCAGTAATCTTTCCTTCCACGCCGCGCTGACCAAAACCCGGCGCCACCAGCAATCCATCAAGGCCTGCCAGCTTCTCTGCCACATTTGTTTCTGTAATATATTCACTATGCACATTAATAACCTGCACCAGGCATTCATTCATGGCCCCGGCATGTACAAATGATTCTAAAATAGATTTGTAAGCATCCTGCAATTCAAGGTATTTACCGATCAACCCGATCGTCACTTTGCTTTTAGGATATTTCAACTTATCCAAAAATTCTTTCCATTTCGCAAGCACTGGTTCATTATAAGCAGTGATGTTCAATTTTTTCAAACAGATCAGGTCAAGCTTTTCACGCATCATCGTAAGCGGCACTTCATAAATGGTTGTCGCATCAACTGCTTCAATAACCGCTTCCGGCTTTACATTACAAAACAAAGCGATCTTACGACGCAGATCAATAGTAAGTGGTCTCTCCATCCGGCAAACAATGATATCAGGGTGCACACCTTCCTGGCTCAGCATCTTCACGCTATGCTGGGTTGGCTTTGTCTTTAGTTCTTTAGCCGCTTTTAAATAAGGAATTAATGTAAGATGAATAACAACCGTATCTTCTTCCGGCAGTTCCCATTGTAACTGGCGAACCGCTTCCACAAAAGGCAAGCTTTCAATATCACCAACCGTACCGCCGATCTCCGTGATAACAATATCATATTTATCATCCTGCCCCAGCACCATCATGCGCCGCTTGATCTCATCGGTAATATGCGGAACCACCTGCACGGTTTTGCCCAGGTAAGCCCCTTCCCTTTCTTTATTGATAACGGTTTGGTAAATACGACCGGTAGTTACATTGTTGGATTGCGAAGTAAAAATATTCAGGAAACGCTCATAGTGACCCAGGTCAAGATCGGTTTCCGCACCATCTTCTGTTACATAACATTCGCCATGCTCATAAGGGTTGAGGGTGCCGGGGTCAACATTGATATAGGGGTCCAGCTTTTGGATAGTAACCCTTAAGCCCCTTGCCTGCAACAGCTTAGCCAGCGAAGCGGCTATAATGCCTTTACCCAATGAAGAAGAAACGCCGCCGGTAACAAAAATGTACTTTGCCATGATATGGTCAATTTGTTTATTATCAAAAAAAGGCGGGCCAGGCAAATACTAATTTGCTCAGAAACAGTTCAGTCACATCCATTCAAGTCTACAAAAAAGTTCAGAAAATTTGCCCCACCCCATTGACCATCGGAGAGAAAATGAAGAAAAATTCCCAGAGGTCATGCAAAGCTAAGGCAATTTTTTTAGCTGCTAAAATTTGAAATGCGGGCTGTGGAAAAACAGGGGTTTTTCAGTAGGATTTTTTTTTGTTTAGCCGGTTTTTGTACTAATAGCATCGTTCGTGAAGCGGAGCAAAGCATTTCACAATTATGCATCCGGAATTCTATTGTGAAAGTGTACTTGTATTTTAATTTCATTGTTTTATACTCAGCAGTGAAAACTTTTGCTACTTGATGAATGCTTTCTAATTTGTTTTAAATTATGCTATCGGAAAACCTTCGGTTCATTATGTGAATATTTAATTTTTGCCTCTATTAAAATTGGGTTACTTAATCTTAATAAAAAGCTTCATCATCCCGTATCCGTCCAAGCATATTTTGTATTTGATTATGCAGTTGATAGTTTTCAAGGGATTTCATCCATCTACCACTTTTCGCTATGTTAGCTAACTATGATTTGGTTATAAAGGGAGGGCTGTAAACTAGCGTAGTTTGATAGAGTTACAACTTTTCATAAGCAATCAAGATAGTATGTCCAACGATTTGATGACGGTTAGCACGTGCTTTTTTTATGCGGTTTTCATAGATTCCGATAAATTTATGAAGCTTTCGGATAACCTTACCTGTAAATTTAGAATAGTTGGCATAATAAACCGATTGCACATAACCTGGAAGATGATACTCCTGCAACTCTTCAAAATGGACATTAATCACTTTTAGCGGGAAGATGGTTTCAAGGGAACGAAGTGAATGCTCATCCCAGAGCCCCATGTGATGGGGAGGCATATTCAAACAATTCTCTCCACTCTTAATAAATGAAGCGTTGTTATTAGGAACACTGATAATTAGCTTCCCTCCTTTTTTGAGACAAGCAACGCTTGATTGGATGAAACTATGGACGTCTGAAATATGCTCAAGTACCTGAAAAGAACAAACAAGGTCAAAGGATTCAGTATTCTTGAGAGAAAAAGATTGAACAGTTTCATTTTTAATTTCCCATTTATCGGTTTTCGTTATCGCTGTTTCGTTCAATTCAAGTCCCACTGTGTTCTGGAGCGGAAACAATTCATTGATTTTCTTGATGAATGAGCCGTGTGCACAACCAACTTCCAGTATGCTATTGTTTGGCAAAATATACTCTTTGGTGATCTCATGTTCCCATTTCCATGGCATATAGTACCAGTCAAATTGCTGGAAATGCTCATAAAAACTACTATCTCCGGAAAGATTAAACTCATGATAAAAACGATATCCTGTTTCATTGCACTTGTACACTGAAACATGTTCTACTTTATTGAAGTAAGGAGACACATCTATTTTATAATCCAGATATGCCTCGATTATCTTTTTTTTATCAATTTTTCGCTCAAGAAAGACATTGTTTGTTTTAGTTAACGGGGATAGAATATTCATAGTCTTTTTTAAATTAATATCATTATTACAGCGTCCAATCGCTTTACGGTTAATGATTTCATTGATAAGGAACTAAACTAATAATAATTTGAAACAAATCACAATAAACTATCCAATAAAATTTAAGTTGTAAAAAAGGAATATAAATACGTATTACAGAAGAGGGAGCAAGAATACAAATCAGATGATTTACATAGTGTTTTTGAAAATAAAAAAAGGCTGAAATATTCCTAAATTTTAAAAAAGGATTTCTCATAACACAGACCAATACTCTCAACCATGTATTTATTTTACAAACCTGGCTTCAAAAAACAAAAAATGCTTCATTAAAATTTTATGTAAATGGCTTAGTTTGCAGGATTCTTCGAGCATAGAAAGAAAGGAATTCAGCGTTTCTCCTACAATCATCCGACATGATAGTATAATCAAGCACCTTTGCATGTATCAATTTCCAGCTTACACCGGGAATAAACTGATCCTGCTTTTTCATATTACCGGAAGCTTCTTCACATAATTCTTTTGCAAAATCTATCCCGGTGATTTTGGTAAACCCAAAGTAAGCCGATGCCGTATTTTATGGCGCCACGGATATTGTGATACAGCATAAAAAAAGCCAGCCAGATGTCCCATTTAAAAGTGGTATCAAAAAGATCCCGGATATATTGAAAAACATTTTTCACTGTTTAAAAATTCTGGAATTGGCTGTAAACCCTTGTGATATAACCAGCGAAGCAACAAACTCCTTGCAGAGCTTTTTGGTTCTACCGATGACTGCTTCCTTTGCCAGCTGACAGTAATATTTGAAATGCTTGCAAATTCAGGCAACAGTGCATATATTAGGCTCTAAAATTTTTACCTGTTACATTTAGGTCAGGGAATTATATAATATATAGATTGTATTACTCATAAAACAGGAATAAATGAATCGAATCAATTTTTTAGACGGTTTCAGAGGATTAGCAATATTGCTGGTTTTATTATTTCATGCTTATGCAAGATGGTCATCAGTTGTACCCTATGGCGATGAATTTTCAATGTTTCCTGTTTTTAGCTATGGTTATTTAGGAGTCAATCTATTTTTTCTGATTTCCGGATTTGTTATTTTGATGACTCTTGAAAAAAGTAAAGATTTTTTTCAATTTTTACGTAAAAGGTGGTATAGATTATTCCCTGCTATGTTAATAAGCACAATTCTTATTTTTTTTACAGCACAATTTTTGCCTGAACGCCCGATGGGAATTCCAAAATTAAGTAATGCAATTCCCGGACTAATTTTTATTGACCCTTCCTGGATAAAAAACACCTTTCATTTTGATACAGGAGTTTTAGAAGGTACTTTTTGGTCATTATATGTTGAAGTAAAATACTATTTTATCTTTGGTATCTTATTTTTCTCACTTGGAAAAAATAAAGCCGTTGCAGGCATATTCGCCTGTTATTTCATTTGGCTGATCTTAAGAACATTTCAATATGCAGATATCACCATTTTTAAATCCCTGACTTCTATTTTTGAAACCCTTTCATTTAATCGTTTTGGATGGTTTGCCAGCGGCTCATGGGCTTACTTATACTTTAAAAGCAAAAATAAGAAATACATTATCTATTCATTCATTTCAGGAGTGTTATCCATTCTTGCATTCGGATTAACATCCAAAGGTACTTTACTGGCAGCTCTTTTTATTTTATTGATTTTTCTTTCCACTGTCTATTTTGAAAATCTAAAAAGGCTATTTGCAAACAGATTTCTCATTTTTTTTGGTTTTATTAGTTACCCGCTTTATTTAATTCACGATAATGCTATGATTGCATTAATAGTAAAACTAAATAAACATTTCCCGGGTATACCAGATATTCTTTTACCAGTTATGCCAATTTCTTTATTAGTGATTGTTTCTTACTATATAGCCAAAGCAATAGAGCCGGTGGTTCAAAAAATTTTAAAACAAATCGTACTTACGTCCGGCATACGCTTGGCGAAAGTCAGACGAAGTGGTTAAATCAGTCAGCCCGGGTTATAGGCAATATAAACCCTGCATAGTAAAAATTGTTTTGCCAGTTTACTAATCTTGTGAGAAGATATAAACTCACAGATAAAACCTGGCTTCATATAATCTGCGAAGCCTGGGGCGTTCTAAAGACTTATAGTAATCAATCCTTCCCAATCTTTTTCTAACCCGCAACTATCCTACGGATCAATGATGAACTAAATCCATTGTGTTCCATTTTATTTAAACCTGCAATGGTGCATCCTTCAGGTGTAGTTACTTTTTACGCCGTTGGTATTGTGCATGATCTTGTGCAATGCCGTCACCAACAGCCGGAGCTTAGGTTTTCTCTATTCTTCTTATTGGTGATGCATACCGCTTAGCTTTGCTCAACATCAACAACAGTCGGCAATGTTTCTTTCCCAAACAGATATATTGGAAAACAGTTTTCACCGTTGAGGAATTTTTCACTATCGGCATCCTGTAACCGGTAACTTTCTAGTCCTTCGCAATCTTTTTATAACTCGCTACAATCCCCCGTATCAACGAAGAACTAAACCCTTGGTGCTCCATTTCATTCAATCCTGCAATAGTGCATCCTTTCGGCGTAGTTACTTTATCTATTTCTTGTTCAGGGTGAGTGCCTTTTTGTAATAATAATTCTGCAGCACCTTTTACAGTTTGTGCGGCAATAAGTGATGCAGTGGCTGCATCAAAACCTATTTCAATGCCGCCCTGAATATTAGCACGGATATAACGCATGGCATAGGCGGTACCACAAGCTGCCAGTATCGTTGCTGCTTCCATTAGTTTTTCATCTATCGTTACTACTTTACCAACCGTACTGAATAATTCATTTACATATTTGGTTGTTGCAGTATCAGCATCCTTGCTACAGATACAAGTCATGCTTTCCTGTATAGCGATGGCCGTATTGGGCATGGCACGGAAATAAGGGATATTGTTTTTGACAATGCTTTCCATTTCATTGATCAATACACCGGTTACAACGGAGATCAGTATCTTATCATCGCTTAATTCTTTTCTTATACCATTTAATACTTCCGCTACCTGGAAAGGTTTTACCGCCAGTATGATCACTTCACTTTTTTTAACAGCAGCATTATTATCATCGGTTATTTCAATACCTTTTTCTTTCAGATGCTTCAGTGTTGCTATATTGCGTTTGGTAATAACAATATCAGCGGCCTTGCTGAATTTACTTTTTAATAACCCTTCGGCAATTGCTGTTCCCAGGTTACCCCCACCTATGATGGCGATCTTTTTTCCCATTGATACAATTTTTATAAAGATACAATTCGTTTATAATGAAAAGGGAGCAATTCTACTTGCTCCCTTTTCCTTTCTATCTCATTTATATTATTAAATAGAAGTCAATGCCGAACCAGCTTCTTCTTTTGACAAGAAATTTTCAATAGCAGTATCATACTTATCCTTCCACCAATCAATCGTTCCCCAGAAATCACCATCAATCACTAACTCACCGGTAGTTACTACTCCTATTTTTTCAAAAG
>JAKFEJ010000572.1:0-2031 GCA_036675745.1 Chitinophagaceae bacterium
CACTTTGCCCGCCCGGCCAGTAGCGGCCGCTATTTTTGTAATAGAAATAGAAGAAGTATTGGTAGCAAGAATAGCTTCTTTTGGCGCCAGCCTGTCTATCTCATCAAAAATTTGCAATTTCAGATCTACGTTTTCCGTAGCCGCTTCTACTACCAGTTCCGCATTTTTTACACCTTCACCCATATTGGAGTGGATGCTGATATTAGCAAGAGCAGTTTTCTTCTGTTCTTCGGTAGCTATGCCTTTAGCGATTTGCCGGTCAAAGTTTTTACCGATGTTGACAACCGCTTTATCTAATTGCGACAATGAAATATCAACAATGGTTACTTTAAAACCTGCCTGTGCAAAAACATGCGCAATGCCATTACCCATAGTGCCTGCGCCGATGACGGAAATAAAACCCCCGCTTAGTGTCATAAAGATTAGTTTTTCCTTTGCCCCTAAAGGGGAGTTATGCAAAACTCACTAAAGCGGCAAGAGATGAGAAGAAAATATTGACGGACAAATGTAAGAAGATTACTTCCGTGCTTTTCTTAACAAGGAAATTTGTTCTAATGAATAAGACTCTTCAATATACTCAGAGTTGAACAATGGCCAGAACCCTGAAGTGTGCGACGCAACAGCCGATGCCATGAAATACTGAAGCTGGATAATAAATAAACTAAATGCTTTCAGAATATTTGATGACAAGACGACATTACGATCTAAGTCCTCCCTTTAGGGAGACAGAGGGTTTTCTACTTATTCTTAAAATCTCCCCGTTTCCATGCCTGTATAAAATCGGCCCAGGCAGCGGGGTTAAAAATATTCATGGGAGGAGTTTGTCCCTGGTAAACAGCACGATTGGCAATCTTATTAAATTGTAAGCGGGTGGCTTCACCGCCATCACCCGGAACGGTCTTCATCAGTATCCTTCGCTTGGCAGCGCTGGTATTCTGACGGGCTATTTCTATATCATCGTCGGGGACTTTGGTATTGACAAAATCACGGGCAAATTGTTCAGGAGTAGGTCTTGCCTTGATAATAGTTGCCGGTAAATAAACCGTGTCCTGTACCATCAACTGAATTACGCTGAATTGGTTTCCTTCCAGGTTCCGGGGAATATCAATAAGTTTTGGTTTATAACTAACGTGAGAAAATTCTACCTGGTCGCCTTTCAAAACTACTATAGAAAAAACACCCTGGTCATTCGTGATGGTTCCGCGGTTCTGGCCTTTGATCGTTACGCTAACCGCAGGAATACCGACAAGGCTATCCGCCGTCATGATGACACCATATAATTGCACTACAGAATCACGGGCTGTTTCAAACTGCGCATTGGCAGCTACAGGAAATAAAAACGCAGCAAGGGTTAGGTATTGTAAAAATCGCTTCACGGCTTCAAAAATAAGTACAAGTTGTTTAATTCAGTCAACAAAATAGGCCCTGTTATGTTTAACTTTGTTGATTAATCCGTTTTTTAACAAGGATTTTTGTGATGGCAAAAAAAATCTGATCTCAGAAAGCTGCGTATAGATACCGGTTGTTTTGTTTTTGGGAAATTTTCACTATTGAATGTTGTTCCACAAAATCCTGTAAAATCTTATAAATCTTAGTTCTAATGACGAAGGAAAAAGTACTGGAAGCGCTGAGTAATGTAGAGGAACCTGACCTGGGAAAAGATATTGTGACACTGAACATGGTGAAGGATATTGTTATTGAAAAATATTACGTATCATTTACCGTAGTGCTTACCACTCCCGCCTGCCCGCTAAAGGATAAAATTAAAAACGACTGTATCAATGCAGTAAAGACGCTGAATAAAGAGGCAGTGGTAAAAGTGAATTTTACTTCTGATACGACTACAAAGCGAACAGATAGCAGGGCAATATTACCTAAAGTGAAAAATGTGATTGCTATTGTGAGCGGTAAAGGAGGTGTAGGAAAAAGCACCGTTGCCGCTAACCTGGCATTGGCTATTGCGCAGGGTGGTGCCAAAGTGGGATTGATGGATGCTGATATTTATGGGCCCAGTGTGCCGATCATGTTTGG
>JAKFEJ010000704.1:0-2030 GCA_036675745.1 Chitinophagaceae bacterium
ACTTTATTTAATTGCCCGCTCGAAAGCAAATTTGCAGACCTGTGGAGTCATCACAATTATATCGTCTATGTATTCCAGGGAAGAAAGATATGGCATACGGCACATGGCTCTTATGACCTGCAAAAAGGTTCCTGCATGTTTGTAAGAAAAGGCGCCTGTATCGTTGAACAATTTTTCGACACAGGATTTTGCATTGTTTTATTTTTTATTCCTGACGAATTTATTTGTGATGTACTGAAAGCTAAATCGGCCCCGCTTAACAAAACCGATAAAAAATTTGAACCACTGATACCAATTGCAAAAGACGAATCACTGGATGCTTTCTTTAATTCTATGATGTCTTACTTTGGAAATCAAAAAGATCCTGATCCTTCTTTGATAGAATTAAAATTCCGTGAACTTATACTGACCATTGCCGACAATCCTGACAATGCAGCAATGCGGTCTTATTTCTTTTCTTTACTGCAACAGCCGCAGGCTGTTTCGTTGCAAAGGATAATGGATGAAAATTATTGTTACAACCTGAAGCTGGAAGAATATGCGCAGTTAAGTAACCGCAGCTTATCCGCCTTTAAACGGGATTTTAAAAAGCAATTTGATACTTCACCGGGTAAATGGCTTTTGGAAAAACGCCTCAACAATGCTATGCATCTTTTATCGAATGTCAACAGAACCGTGAGTGAAGCGGCTTTTGAAAGCGGTTTTGAAAGTCCTTCTCATTTCAGCCGTTCCTTCCGGCAACATTTTGGAATAGCCCCCACTGCTGTTAAGCAGCAAGTTTCTATCTGAACTTTTTAGTCATATCTCTGGACTTTGCAGTAATACCTTCTTAAAATTACTCTGATATTTTTGGGATGTTAATCAATTAATCATTTTCAAATCTTATCAAATGAGTACAAAACAAATCCAGGGCCAGCTATGGAGCATTGCGCCCAGGTATTGGTCAGAACATTTTGAGCCGTATTTTCTACCCATGTACAAAAAAGTATTGGAGCATTTAAAACTTACAGAAGAAACGCTGTTGCTTGATGCAGGTTGCGGGGCAGGCCTTTTCAGTTCGATGGCCATCAATGCAGGCGCACAGGTAATCGGCATTGATGCCGCGGCGGGTTTACTGGAAGTAGCCCGTGAAAGAAACCCGGAAAATAATTTCATGGAAGAAGATCTCGAAGCAATGCCTTTTGCCGACAACAGTTTTAATGTAGTGACCGGGTTTAATTCATTTCAGTATGCCGGCGATTTTGAAAAAGCATTGCTGGAAGCAAAGCGGGTATTAAAGAACAAGGGGCGCCTTGTTCTTGCCATCTGGGATAAACCAGAGTTGAGCGAAGCCACAGAAGTATTGAAGGCTATCGGTAGTTTTTTGCCACCGCCACCGCCGGGCATGCCGGGGCCATTTGCACTTTCTGAAGACGGAAGGATTGAAGCTATCCTCAACAAAGCCGGTCTTAAACTGGTATATAAAACAACAGTAGCCTGCCCTATACTTTATAGTAAATTATCAGACGGTGTTAAAAGCTTTATGGGCACCGGGCCTGCAGCAGCAGCTTGTAACTACGTGGAAGAAAAAGCCGTGAAAGAAACTATTGCAAAAGCGCTGCAGCGATTCCATCTGACTGAAGATCTTTATCACCTGCAAAATCAATTTCTGGTTTTTATCGCAGAGAAATAATCCATCAGGTTACTACGGGATACAAATATTTCTCATACCGGTTATGGGGATAAGAATTACCCTGTTTGGTGATTTTTACAGGTTCATTTATGGCGCATTTTTACAGCGTCAGTAACACATGTATCATTAACCATTTTTTATACAAATCAAAAAACCTTTTTTTATGAAACAAAGATTCTTTTTATCATGTATGGCAATTGCCTTTAGCGTATTGTCTGTATCGGCTCAAAACGAAGAAAAGCTGGTTGTTAATACCGGGAATGTAGAACATATCAGTATTGCAAACGATATGAACATTGTACTCATGCCCTCAACAGACAGGGACAGATCAATATCGCTGGATGCCAAAGCGTCTGAA
>JAKFEJ010000633.1:0-2020 GCA_036675745.1 Chitinophagaceae bacterium
TTTTTTAGAAAAGATTTTTTTTCAGGCTGTATATCGTTCTGTGAAAAACAAATGATGGGTGCAATGACCAAAACTAATTGTAGCAGGCTGTAAATCGGCGGTCTGTTAAGATGTTTAAACATAGGCGGTAAAAAGGACATGCAAAAATCAGACAAATATATGTCAGGGTAACTAAAATGTTTCAAAAGTAAATCCACAAAAGACTTTAGCTATTTATCCAATTGCGGCTTCAACTGCACATAACACCACGCCGTGACTGGCATCAACAATAAGAAAAGAAAACTGAAAGAAGATTTAGTCATATAAAAAACAATAAAAGAGATCACCAGCAGATAAATAGGGTAAATGAATAATAAAATGGCCGCCATCACCGAATCATAATGATCATTGTGTGCTGTTTTTCTGAAAACAGATTTTTGAACGGGTACATACAATGGCAGGTGTACCAGCCAGCCGATAAAGGCGGGAATAACAAAAGCAATTTTTTTTAATAGGGAAGGGCTTTTTTCCAATAAGTTTTGTTTCTTTTCTTTATCATGCTTGTTTATTTCAAATACCAATGAGTTTAGTTGCTGTTGTAGTTTAGTGTTGAATGTTTGAAACCGTACACCATCGGCCGTATCCCAGGGTATATGTTCTTTGGTAATGATATCCCCGAAATTGATGATAATATTTTTGCCAAAGCGCCGGAATGAACTGTAGTTGATTCCGACTGGTAAAACCTCCAACGGAATATTTTCTTCCCAACTGTTGATGGCTAATCTGGCGGTTCCTTTTTTCAATGGCCTCAGGTGCCATTCGTTGATGCATTTGCCTTCGCTGAAAATGAGTACAATACCTTTTTCCCTGAATACTTTTTTGCAACTTTCAAAAGTCTCATAATTATTATTCAGATTTTCTACTCCTTCACTAACCCGGTAAACGGGAAACATTTTTAAAGCTGTCAATATCCTGCTTATGAATTTGTTTTTAAACACATCGCCTCTTGTCAACGGCCAGATAGGTTTTTTGAAAAGAATGTCTAAAATGATGGCATCTAAAAAAGAATTGGGATGATTGCTGGCCAGCAGGAGAGGGCCCTGTTTTTTTAGCATTGCCCGGTCGTTAATAATGATCTTGCGACAATAGATAAGCATGGCAAGGCGGACAATTATTTTCAGGCACCGGTAAAGCATGGGTGAATATAAGAAAAAACCCTCCCGACCTCCCTAAAGGGAGGCCACCAACACCCAGCCCTCGCTTTTCGGAGATGCAGCCTCACCTAACCTCTCCAAAGGAGAGAAACAACGCACAGCCCACGCTTTGCGAAGTGTTTGATAGCAATTGATCACTCCGCAATTGCTGAATAGCGATATATCGCTGATGTGGGAGTTATAATGTTTGGCATTGCTTTGCAGCACCGTCCCTTCCCTTTCGGGGCTACGGTGTGGACACATCTTCGAATACAAAATACAGGAACACGGATGACGGATTGAACAGATTTTATTGATTTAAATCTGGTAAAAAGATAAAAACCTGTCCTATTTCTGTAAAAAACTTTAAACAAAATTGGATAAACACAGATTTATTCTGCGAAGCAGAATAAAAAATCCGTTATCATCCGTCCAACCCGTGTCATCCGTGTGCCAAAAATATTTGTGTCCACACCGTAGCCCTTTCGGGGAAGGGATAAGAGGGATGAGGCCGCATAGCGAACCGAACCCCGACAAGTGCGACGCAACAGAAGCTAAATCAAGGCGTTGCAGCTGGTAACAAAATCATAAAACTCCTGACTCCAAACTCCTTACTCCCGACTATTAGCCTTATCTTTGCTGCCCCGAATTTTTAAAACCCTTCGGGACTATTTTATCATGTTTGAAAACATAATTAGAAAACAATTAAACGCTGATGCACAGGAGCCTGCTGCTACCGATACGGTAGAAGTAGCTACAGCGATACCAAATGCACCCGTGCAAACCGCTCACGACGATTTTGACTGGAGCGTAGACAAACGTAATGTTACTTCTTACACGAAGGACGA
>JAKFEJ010000326.1:0-2019 GCA_036675745.1 Chitinophagaceae bacterium
ATTGTCAGCGCCATCCGCTACACTTCCTCCCGGTTACAGGATGCCTATATCCATCGGGAAGCAAGGTCCTGTATTATTTGCTAATAACATCCCGGTAACGCAACCTGATATTGCAGCAGCCAACGGCGTTATTCATAAAGTGGCTTTTGCTTTATTACCACCATCGCAGGTATTATGGCAAAGAGTTGCTGCTGACCCTGATCTTACTTATCTAAAAGCTGCCGTAGAAAGAGCCGACGAAGGGGATGCAGCTAAATCATTACAGTCAGCCTTATCCAACCCTGCTGCAAACCTTAATGTGTTTGCACCAACAAATTTGGCCTTTCAACAATTATTGACCGGACAAATTACATTGGCGCTAATGGCCCAGGGTTTGGATCAGGCAACAGCTTCGGCTACAGCTACAGCGTTAGCTTTAACACCCGGAGTATTTACAAATCCTGCATTAGCTTCGGTACTTACACCTACAACAGTGAAGGGTATTGTGGTGTACCACATTTTTGACAATATGAGTAATACTGCTGTTAAGGATACTCTCAGACCAAGACCAGGAAGAAGTTTTTTAGCAAATTTTCCAACTAGCCCCTTGGCATACCGTACACTTTTAACAAGTGCAGATATGCCCCCCGTGCTTACCTTTCCTTCAGTTACTTTGTCAGCTACTTTCGGCCCGACAGGCGTAACAGCAGCAACAGTGAAAGGGGCAGCAAATCCAACTGCTTCAAATGTTTTGATCAATCCGACACCGGCCCCTGGCGGCTCCAGTGATCAACATTATATCAATGGAACGCTTCATAAGATTGACCAGGTATTAAGACCACAATAATAAAGTTTACTTTATAAAAAATAAAAACCCGCAAATGCAGCGGGTTTTTATCATTATAATTTTTAGCTTAATTCAAACTCTTCGTAGCCTGCCCGATCATAATTCCATTATGCCACAATTGGAAAGTATAAGTTCCTTTCTCACATTTTTCTGTATCAATGGTGAATAACAAATTCTTCCGTTCGCCTTTTTCATAGTCGAATCTAATTTTTCGGGTGAAGTTTTTTTTGCCATCGTTTTTTGTATCAAAACTTCCGGAATCCCAAACTGTGCTTTGCATTACCTGCCCATCCGGTTTAAGTAATACTGTTGTTAACTCTGCATTTGTAAATTGGCTAACACGATTCTGAACGATAAAAGAAGCTACAAATTTATCGGTTCTTTTTGCCTGCGAAGTTGGTTCTTCATTTGAACCCCTTACTTTAATAGCGTCAATCTTAAGTTCGGAGGCTATGAAAATGGATGCCAGGTTTATTTTTTCTCTCAGCGTTTCGTTTTCATTGCCAAGCCTGCGTATATTTTTTTGAAGCGTATCCACATTTTGTGTCAGTTGTTCCAATATATTATTGAGTTCCTTTTTTTCTTCTTCCATGGTTAAATTCTGGCCACTTAAGTCATCTGCTTTTTGTTGCAATTCACCAATTTTTTGCCGGGCTACACCCAGATCTTTTTTTGAAAAATCCTGTTTGTTTAAAATTCCGCCTATTTCTGATTTTAGCCGGTTTATCTCTTTTAATTTACTATCGAGCTTGCTTTGCAGGGAATCGGCATTCAGCTTTGTGTAATTAAGACGGGTATCAAGCTCGCTGATAGCGGTTGAGTATAGTTTGGACAATGAATCTTTGATAGCATCAGCTACAGCTGCGGAGTCTTTAATATACACTTCTGTCCTTCGCTGGCTGTACATTGTTTTATCATAAATATGATAGATCCAGGTACTCACCAATCCTATGGAAAGAAGTAGCAGTAATAACGGCTTTATATCTTTCATTTAGCAGATGTCTGTCTTTTCCGAAAGATAAAGCATAAAAAAATTGTTTACAAGCAAGCCCAAAAAATGCCGGACGCTTGCTTATTCAGATAATGGAATAAAAAAACCGTCCTGACAAATCAGAACGGTTTTGTTGCATAAGAGAGCAACTTGCTTTTAACCGAATAAACCACCTTTTTTCAGAGTTCTTACGCTTTCGCCG
>JAKFEJ010000518.1:0-2018 GCA_036675745.1 Chitinophagaceae bacterium
TCAATAATGCTCAACCCATGCTATCAGGCAAATATTTTGTGGAAGTAACAAGTGATAAGGGTTGTAAAAAACAAGATTCTGTTATAGCAGTAATAAATCCCAGCCCGGTAGCACAAACTTCTTTTTCTGCCGTAACAATCTGTGAAGGAAATGATGTGCAACTGGAAAGCAGTGGAGGGGTTAGCTATCAATGGCTTCCTGCAACAGGGTTATCATCTGCTGTAATTGCTGACCCGGTAGCATCACCAACCCTTACAGTCGAGTATAGTGTGATCGTTTCCAATCAATTTGCCTGCACGGATACCGCTTTGGTTATGGTAGATGTGATTGAAGCCCCCCGTGCCGATGCAGGATCAGATAAATGGATCATTGAAGGAAATTCAGCACAGCTATCCGCCAATGCAACGGGACAGAATATAAGTTATTCATGGTTACCTGGTGCATTCATTAATGATCCACATTCTTTACAACCTATTGTTAATCCTCCCCGCGATACGAATTATTTTTTAACTGTTGAATCAAATGAAGGTTGCGGAACAGCTACGGATACAATGCATGTATTTGTGTACAAAGACGTTTTTGTTCCTAATGCTTTTTCTCCTAACAATGACGGATTGAATGATACCTGGAATATTCCTGCACTGAGTGCTTATCCTGATTTTGAAGTAACAGTATTTAACAGGCAGGGGCAGATCGTTTTTCAAAATAAGAATAACAACCGGCCCTGGAATGGAAAGTATAAAGGAGAGCCGCAGTCTGCCGGTGTTTATGTATACGTTATTGATCTGAAAACGGGAGGAGGAATATTGAAAGGAACGTTGATGCTTTTACGATAATTGCTTCGGCCAATTCCATTAACTCAAGTCTCGTAGAGGCGATGTTTTGTAGAAACAAAACAATAAGGTTTGCAAGCTGCCCAAAAAGAAGAAGAGACTGTCTCAAAAATCAAATTCTGCCGGTAAGCCGGGAAGGCGGTAAGAAATGGTAAGTTGAAAATTAAAACTTCCCGCCTTCCCGGCGATTATTGTATTCAAGGCTTTTGAGACGGCCTCTTCTTTGGTGAATTAGTTATCTCAGGCTCTTATTTATTTCTTGCGGGGATCATCTGCAGGATTAATATACGTAATAGCGAATGGCCCCATTGCATGCACCTGGATAACGCATTTGTCTTTGGTGAACGCATAATGAGATGTTTTAGCAGGCATAGCAGCAAAACCGCCTTGTTTTAGTTCTGTCGCTTTACCCTCATCAAGTTTTTCACCCATACCCATATAAAGAGATCCTTCCAGAACAGTAACATGTTCTATAGCAGGATGCCAATGCGGGGGAATTTTATAATTGGCAGGCATCGCAGCTCTGAGGGTAAACATTCCTTCTTTGGAAGGGTCTCCTTCCAGGACGGCCATCTGTACCCCTTTGGGCAATGCAGGTGGGCCTTCACCCCATTTCAGGTCCATTGCATTAAATAAAATATGAGTGCTGTCGGCATGCTTCATCCCGGCGGAATGATCTTGCGCAATAAGTGGATAATAACAAAAAAGGAACAATGCGGCGAAGAAAAATGAGAATGAATTTTTTTTCATAAAAGCCTCCTTTGTTTTAATGAAAGAACTGTTTGGATAACACAGATAAAGGTAGGAACAATTATGCCCATTTATTTTTTTGCGCAAATAATTTTAAAGCACAGAATGAGAATGTGCCGGGAGTTATGATGGTAAGTTGTTAACTGCTTCTATCCACCCGGCGGCCTATAAAATAACCCGCTATACCACCGCCAACAAGCCCGATGGATATCCAGAGAACAGAGCCCTGAGATACAAAATAACTTACCGCCAAACCAACGATGGCGCCCATAATGGCAAATATGTTGGATGCTTTGCTTTTTGGAGTTGAAACGGTAGTTTCTTCTTTGTGTTTGAATTGACGAAGTTGCTCTTTGTGTTTTTTACGATGGTGTGATCTTGCCATTTTTTTTGCTTGAAGTTACTGAATCATTTCAGTTATAAAAAATGGTAGTG
>JAKFEJ010000238.1:0-14085 GCA_036675745.1 Chitinophagaceae bacterium
TTTATAAAAAGAAGAATCATTTGTTTGCCGGAACGCATACATCAGCAGTTCAAGATTCATCATATTATCAATTATAACCAGAAAATGAGATGAGTCAGAATTCCAGGAACGGATACAACCTACTGCAGGATTAAAACGGCTGCTTAAAGATTTTGCGCTGTTGATCAAAATGGTATCATAGGCGGAAGATTGTAATACTTTAGCTGCATTACCAAAACTGCAATACATCATAAAGCCCAGATCATGTGTTCCTTTATTGAACTGTTCTTTTTTCAACAGGTTTAACAGGCTTAATCCTTCTTTCAGCAGGATACTATCATGAGAAAATTGATAGAGGTAAAATAAGGTACCGGGGTAAAAACCGCTTACCCAACCATCAGAACCGGTTGTTAACAATTTATTTTTTTCAAAGGTTCTGGGTAATTTATTCTCTGGCCGTATTTTCATTAATAGCTTGTATTGCGACGACGACTCAATCATTACCTGCTGTAATAATGAATCCGGCATATTGTCGCTACCAGCTTTTTTCTGTACACTACAAGATGCAAATAAGCATGCAATGATAAAACCAAAACAGGCCTTTTCAAAACGTTTTATAAAAACCGGCATAAGAAACCCTATTTGTTTTACAAATATGACTACTTATCAAATAATATATTTGCAGGTTTTAATGAATGGAATGGACTATATAACTATTGTGATCGCTACTAGTAGCGTTATGATTTGGCCAAAACGAAACATGTCATGACACACGACATCGTTAGCCACCAGGACTATTTCATTCCTAATCCCTGTTATGATTTATTAAAGTCCAAAACTCAGGTACATTCATCAACCAGGTTTAATATCGATTGATAATTTTTTCCAACGGCGTCAGACATCGCTATCTCGCAGGTCTTTGAAGTAGAATAGTAGCCATTAAATTCTTTTTCATTTACTTCAGCCGCTTCGAAACGGGTTGCAGATCTTGTAAATTCAGGAAATAAAAAACCCCGATCACCTGCCATCCCGCAGCAGCCTGCATGCACAGGCACTTTCACCTCATTAGCAAAGTGACGGGGATATGTATAAACTTTCCTTCCAATCCCATCTTATACAATGAACAAACAGGATGAAGCACAATAGAAGAGTAGGTGCCTTACTTGCCGATACAGAACTTACTAAAAATATAATCCAACATATCTTCATTACTCACCTGCCCTGTGATCTCGCCAAGATAATGCAAACAACGACGGATATCCAATGCAAGTAAATCGCCTGGCAATTTATTATCAAGGCCTGCCTGAATATCAGCTAATGATTTTGCTGCTTCTTTCAATGCATGATAATGCCTTGCATTGGTGACAATAGTGCTTTCAGTTTGCACCTTTCCCTGCAATACTGTATCTACCATTTTTTCTTTTAAGACTTCTGTATGCAGATTTTGTTTGGCTGAAATAAAGATCAGCTTTTCAAAGTCACTGAATTTTTCTTTTGTTTCAACTTCACCAATTTCATCAATCTTATTAGCAAGTAATAAATAATTCAATTGCTGCCTATCCAGTTCAAACTTTTTTTCTTTTACTTCCTGTTTTTCATCCCTTGCATCAAAAAGATAAAGAACAAGATCAGCCTGTTTCATCTTTTCAAGGCTCCTCTCCATACCTGCCGTTTCTATTATATCTGCAGAATGTTGCCGGATACCGGCTGTATCAATAAGCCGGAATAAAATGCCATCAATATTGATCACCTCTTCAATCGTATCTCTTGTGGTACCTGGAATATCACTTACAATGGCCCTGTTTTCATTCAGCAATGTATTGAGTAATGTAGATTTTCCCGCATTGGGTTTACCAATAATAGCTACGCTGACACCATTTTTTATTACATTACCTAATTGAAATGAGTTGATGAGTTGACTGGTGGATTGATTTAACTCCTTGATCAATTTATAAAAAGCTGAACGGTCGGCAAACTCTACGTCTTCCTGCGAAAAATCCAATTCCAATTCAATCAATGCAGAAAACCTTATCAATTGCTCTCTCAATTCTTTGAGCCTTGCTGAAAATCCACCCCGCATAGTATGCAATGCGGCTTTATGTGAAGCTTCTGTGTTACTGGCAATAATATCTGCTACGGCTTCCGCCTGTGCCAGGTCAAGTTTTCCATTTAAAAAAGCCCGTTGGGTAAACTCTCCTGGTTTTGCCAATCTTGCTCCTTTCTCAATACAAGCACCTATTATTTGCTGATGAATGAAAGGGGATCCGTGGCAACTGATCTCAATTACATCTTCACCGGTATATGATCTTGGCGAACGAAACAAGGAGAGTACTACTTCGTCAAGTGTTTTATTATTTTGTTTCAGGAAACCAACGTGGAGCGTATTGGGCGGCTCCAGTAAAAGATCTTTGGAAGGGAACAGATCATTTACAATTTTAAAAGTATTAGTTCCGCTTAACCTTATAACACCGATAGCGCCTATACCCGGCGGTGTTGCTAACGCAACAATCGTATCATCCCAGCCTGTTAGATTATTGATCATGTTCTGTTACTCCTGAAAATTCGCTCTTGTAAAATGTTATTGTATCACTCAAAAATACCTCTCATTATATTACCCATAAAAACAAAAATCCTCCCCCGGTTGACCAGGGGAGGATATAAATCCTTTAAAGAAATTTTTTATTCTGATTGAACCTGGAAAGTAATAGGTTGCTTACGATAAGCATTCACACTACGTCCATTCTGAATCGCAGGCGTCCAGGCTGGTCCTTTTTTAATAACCCTTACAGCTTCTTCTTCCATTCCATAGCCATGTTTGGTCAGCGCCTTTACATCACTGATGCTACCATCCTTACTTACCACAAACTGCACATATACCGTATACATACCTTCGGGAGCACCATTGTCAACAGGTGCACTTGGGTTAAGGTTTCTTTCCAGGTATTTTCTCCATGCACTTTCACCACCTTTAAAAGTAGCTTCGATCTCAACCTTTTCAAAGATTTTATTCTCGTCTTCTTTTTTCTCTTCTACAATACCTTTGCCGTCATCAATTACAGCAGGGGCAACAATACCTTCATCTTTAATGCCCTCTTGCTTGATCACGTCAATTTTTGCTTCTTTCACTTCTTCCTGCGTAGGAGGCGGTTCCTCAACTTCCTCATCCTTTACAATTTTAGGAGGAGTAAATTTCTCCATTTCGACCTTTGGAGGATCTGGTGGCTTGGGTGGTGGCGGAGGTGGTAATTCTTTCGGCTTTTCCTCTTCCTGTTTAATATCCGCCAGGGTTACCTCCTTGATATCCACTTTTTTTGATTTGCCGTCATCCAGCGAGCTTGACAATACGGACCCAATTAAAGCCAGTAAAGCAATAGAACCTGTGATAACCAGGGCCATTATAATCCGCTTATTATAAGTTTTGCGTAACTCATAAGCCCCGTAATCCTTGTTCCGGTTTTCAAAAACCAGGTCAAGAATATCGGCTGATAATATTTTGTTGGCTTCCATTTTGAGTTTGTTTAAAAATTAGATGTTATTCCCGTTCAATTCCATAAACTTAATTAGCAGCAGGAGGCGCTCCTCCACCTTCTGTTTTTTTGATCAGGTCTTTTTCAACATCAGCAATTTTGACCATAGCGAAACGCTCTACATTGTTGATAGTCATTTCATCAAGGATATCTACCGTGTTTTTGTAAGTAGCTTCTTCATTAGGCTTGATCACCACCATAAAGTCCCTGGCAAGATCCGCGGTTTCCCAATTAGGGTTTCCTTTTTTCTTAGCCTCTTCTTTTAGCTTCTCGCAAGTAGCATCATGAGTATGATTTGCTATTACTTCCTTTTTTTTCCGGATTATCTCGTCCCGGATACCTTTGAAGGTTGTTTGTTTGAAATTGCTTGCGTCCGGAGCCAATTCTCCTTCATAGTAATATACCTGGTCGTTCTTTCCAAGCATAACCGTCAGGGCGCCTGATTGTTTAGTCTTGGTTATCTCCTCATCCTTATCTGTATCCTTCGGCATGTTGAGGTCCATCGTAGATGGCGAACTCATGGTAGCCGTAAAAATAAAGAAGGTAATAAGAAGAAAACCCAGATCCACCATTGGCGTCATGTCAACACGGGTAGAAAGTTTTTTGGCTTTTTTCACCCCCGGTCCTTTTTTGTGGCCGCCGCCGCCATCACCGGTATCTAAACTTGCCATAGTTCATGAGTTTTAGTTAAATAAATTAATTAGCCGCTCCTGCTCTGCGCTGAATCCCCAATTCTGAATTAGCTGGAGCATCTTCCGGAGATGTAACAAGATTGTATTTATTTTCGTCATTCCGTTTCAATGCACTTACCACCGCTTCAAATGTTGGGAATTTTGACTTGGAATCTCCCTTGATCAGAAAAGTCAGTTTTTGACCCGCAAAAGCATTTTTCGAAGCAGCGATCCACCTTACCAGTTCATTAGTGGCTGAATCCATTACAGGAATCCCAGCCTGCTTTACATTCTTCTGCTCATCAGCGGGAATCGCCAACAAACTTTTTAACTGTGAAAAAGGTACTCCTACCGCTGCTGTCTTTTTAAAGTTGGCCATTTCCGTGGGGGTTAATCCCAGGTTATTGCTCGTATTCAGCTCCTGCATTATTTTGTCATAAACTCCTACATTCTTCTCAGATAAAACAGAAAAGAAAACCCTGTTTTCCGGGTCAATCGTTACCATTACCGCATCATTTTCAGGCAATTTTCCAGCCGAAACGGAGTTTGGTGTTTTAATTTCAACAGGCTCAGGCGGTTTAAACTTGGTAGCCATGATGAAAAAGGAAAGAATCAGGAATGCGATATCCACAAAGGGTGTCATATCGGTATCCGTGTTCTTTTTTGCAACATTTACACTTGGCATTTTTCAAAAATTTAATAATAAGATGAAATAGAGTTCAATTTCCATACACGTTCATCTCCTTGCTGCAAAATTATTTGTACAGCGAAGCAAAACTTTGTGTCAGGGTAAAACCAGATTCATCAATGCCATAAGTAATAGAGTCGATCTTGGTAGTGAACACATTATACATGATCAATGAAAGAGCTGATGTACCAATACCTAATGCCGTATTATACAAGGCTTCTGAGATACCTACCGCCAGGTCACCCGCTGCACCGGCACCACCTTCTTTACCCAAGGCTGAGAAAGATTTGATCATACCGATTACCGTACCCAACAGGGCAATCAATGTACCTGTAGATACAATGGTAGAAAGGAAAACCAGGTTTTTTGAAAGCATAGGCAGTTCCAAAGCAGTAGCTTCTTCTACTTCCTTTTGAATAGAGATTACTTTTTGTTCCGTATCCATACCGCCTTCGTTGATCATTTCTTTGTAACGGCGAAGACCAGCTTTCATTACGTTAGCAACTGAACCACGTTGTTTGTCGCACTCAGACAAGGCTGCATCAACATTACGGTTAGCTAAATGATACTGCACTTTACGGATAAAATCAGAAATAGATCCATTACCCATCGCTTTGCGGATAGTCAAAAATCTTTCAATAGAAAATACAATTACCATTAACAGCATACCAATCAGTAATGGAACGATAATACCACCTTCATAAATTCTGTGTAATGCATCTTTTGGTTCTTTATGCTCGGGCCAGAAGCCGCCTTCAGCCGATGGAGCTTCGAATCCGCTTGGGTTTCCTAAAATAAAACGCCAGATGGCATACCCAGCAATAATACATACGATAGGAGCAATCCACGAAATGGCGTTACTGCTTTTCTTTGCTTGCACAGAAGTAGCCTTAACTGATGCGGATGCAGTTGGTTTAGTCTCAGCCATGATCTTAATTTTTTAGTGTTTTTTAAATGTTAATGAGCCTTAGTTTGCGGTTACAATTCTAATGAAAAAGTTTATACAAAAATCTTCCTGTGATTTTTTTTTTATCACAGGGGTTCAAGTTAAGGTTTTTTTTAAAAGCAGCAACTCCCTGACAAATAATTTGATAACAATTTTGTACTAACAATCATTCTTATTATTCATAGCGTAAGGCTTCAATGGGATTGAGCCGCCCGGCTTTCAAAGCGGGGTACAGACCCGCTAACAGACCTACTATAGTGCAAATGACGATGCCATATAAAACCCAGTTCCAGGGTACAACAAATCCGGTATTCAAAACTATTGAAAACATATTTCCAACCAATATGCCCAGGAATATGCCGAACACTGCGCCCAGCACACTGATGATCACTGCTTCTAATAGGAATTGCCGTCTTACCATTTTACTTTTTCCACCGATAGCCTTTATCAACCCGACTTCTTTAGTACGTTCAGATACAGAGACCAGCATGATATTCATTAACCCGATAGCCGCACCTATTAATGTTATCAGCCCGATAACTGTAGCTGAAATAGTAAGAAACCCAAGACTGTTCATCGCTTTTTCCGCTATGCTATCACTTCTGTCCAAAGCAAAATTGTTATCTTCTGTAGTTAATAATTTCCTGATGGGGCGGAATGCTGCTTCGGCTTCTCCCATGGCCTCATTTACCTGCATGATATTATCTGTCAGAACAGCGATCACATAAGAAAACCCGGAAGGAAAATTGCGGGAAATATTAGTATAACTTGTTATAACCAGGTTATCACGGCTAAACCCAAATGTTGAACCACGGCTTTCCAACACACCTGCAACACGATAAGGAATATCATTGATCCTTACCATCGCATTGGTTGCTTTATCTATTCCCAACTTGAATATTTTTTTTGCCACATCATAACCCAACAGGCAGACATTGGCTCCTGATTGCACTTCTGTCCGGTTTATATTTCGTCCATCTGCTAATGCAAATCCGTTCAATAGTAAATAATTTTCATCGCCTCCCAGCAAAGTCACATTCGGGCTTGTCTTTCTGTCTTCATGTGAAATGATCGTATTCCTGTTGCCAAATATAGAAATGCTTGTAATTGCAGGATAATGATATGTTTTTACAAAAAGCTCGGCTTCATCTTTCGTGATCGGTTTTCCAAGGTTTGATTTTTTTTCTTTCCGCTTTGTTTTTTTTGAAAGTTCTACTTCCCGGCCGCCATCATTACCAAAACGGATATTTCTTTCCCTGAATCTTATGGTAAAAGCATTGGCGCCCATAGAAGAAAAGCTTTCTGAAAATTTCTGGTTCATGGCTTTGATGGCTGTAATGATACCCACCAGAGCCATAATACCAAAAGCAATAATGGCAACAGTCAATCCTGTGCGTAGTTTATTACTACGGACAGTACGAAATGCCAGCGAAAAAACATCAAGAAAACTCATGCAAAAGATTTATGAAAATTTCCCTGTATCACCATAACTGAATCATCAATTGATACACAAAGCCTGCCGGATAACAAATTGATATGCCGAAATTAAAGAAAGAAAAACGATAAGAATGAAGTATTTATAAGTGGTGAATGGTTGCCAGTTACCGGTAACAAGTAACCGGTAACTTAAAAATAATACCAGTAAAGCAATAAGTTGGGAAAGATACCCAGGAGAATAACAATTGCTGTAAGACCAACCAGCGTCCATTTAAATACCGGAGATGCCTGCACTGTTGCCTGCCCCTCCTTAAAATACATGGCCTGGATAACACGGAAATAATAATAGGCGCTTACGGCAGCCATCACTACCGCAAAGATCACTAACCATAGATTATTGCCGGTTCCCATTGCCGCTTTCAGCATATAAAATTTTGCAAGAAATCCGGCAGTAAGCGGAATCCCCGCTAACGATAAAAATAAAATAGTGGTAGTTGCAGCTACCAAAGGTTGTTGCTTGGCCAATCCATTAAATCCTTCAAAAGTATAATCGCTCATTTTTGCCAGCACAGCAAAAATGCCAATGGTAGCCAGGCAATATGCAGCTGCATATAGTAGTATGCCTTCTTTAGCATCTGTATTCATGGCGAATAAGGCCAGCAGCATAAAACCTGCCTGCGAAATACTGGAATACGCCAGCATTCTTTTTACACTTTGCTGGAATACAGCGGTAATATTTCCGATAAGCAAAGTAGCCACAGCAATAATAGCTATCCACACTTTCCATTGGGAATGAAAGACACCGAATGATTCGTCGAACAAACGGATAAACCCTATGAAAACGGCTGCCTTTACTATGGTTGCCATATAGGAAGTAAAAACTGTTGGCGCCCCGTCATATACATCCGGTGTCCAGAAATGAAAAGGAGCCGCTGACGCTTTGAACGACATAGAAAAAAGTAGCAATAACATTCCGGCAACAGGCAATACAGCAGGTTTGTCCAAAACAAATTTCATTTGTTCTACGTTAAATGTGCCTGTAGCACCGTAGATCAATGCAATACCCATCAGCATCAACCCGGTAGAAAAAGCTCCCATCAGCAAATATTTCAAGGAAGCTTCATTGCTTTTCAGGTTTCTTTTATCGGCACCTGTAAGAATGTATAAGGGAATGGAAATAATTTCAATACCCAGAAACAGGATCAGTAAAGACTTGAAAGATGTTACCAGTATGATACCACAGGTAATAAAAAAGATGAGTGAAAAATATTCAGCGTAATGGATACCGACCTTTTCCATATCCTTTGCTGACAAAATGAAAAATACCAGTGTAGAGAAAAGAGCTATTGAATTAAACAACAAAGCAAACCTGTCGAAATAAATCATTCCTGCTGTATTGATCCTGAAAAAAGAAGGATTATATATTTCGTAAATATTAACCAATAACAACACGATCATTGCCATAACAGCAATAGCCCTCACAGTGGCTTTCTGCTTTATCCAGATACCGCTGAACAACAGGACAACTCCGAAAATAGCCGACAATATTAATGCGTTCATGACTTCCTTACTTCGTTAACAGATGACGAACATCTGATATTTTTAAAATACTATCTGTGATATCGTTCGTAATATTCAATACCGGTTGAGGATATACTCCCATCCAGAAGATCAAAACAACAATAACTCCCAACGCCAATTTTTCTTTCGGATTAATATCCTGTGCCCTCGCCGTCAATGCGGTTGCTTCTCCGTAAAAAATCCTGCGGACCATATTTAAAATATAGATCGCCGCCAGGATGATGCAAATACCCGCTGAGACAGTAAATACAATATTGTAATCAGTAATATCCCGGGAACCGAAAATTCCACTGAACATTAAAAACTCCCCAACGAAGGCATTGGTAAGGGGCAATGCGATATTTGCCAAAGCAATGATCACAAATAAAATCGCCATCGCCGGAGCTTTCTGTGCAAGCCCGCCCAATTCGGAAAGCTTTCTTGTTCCAAATTGTCTTTCTATCAGTTCTACTACTATCCACAAACCGATGATATTGATACCATGATTGAACATCTGTATCATTACCCCCTGCATGCCCAGTTTATTTTCAGAAAAAATAGCGATGCACATCAGGCCCATGTGAGCAATGGAAGAATAAGCCACCAATCTTTTTATATCATCTTGCTTTATAGCAATCAGTGAGGCGTAGATCATTCCGGTAACAGCCATACCCGAAACCAGGTTGCCCCATGAATAGGACGCAAGCGGAAGAACAGGTAAGAGCCAACGGATCAATCCAAGCACTCCCATTTTTACCATTACACCGCTAAGCACCATGGTAATAGCTGTGGATGATTGTTCATATGTATCGGGCTGCCAGGTATGAAAAGGGAAGATTGGCATTTTTACTGCAAATGCAACAAAGAATAACCAGAATAGCCATGTTTGGTCTTTCCCGGAAAGCGCCGCACCTGTTTTATAAAAAGATTCAATACTAAATGAATGATCGGGTGTTTGTGCATATACATACAAAATACCGATCAGCATTAATAAAGAACCAAGAAATGTATAAACGAAGAATTTGAATGTAACCGCAATTCTTTTTTCACCGCCCCATTGAGAACAAAGAAAATAAACAGGGATCAATGCCAGTTCCCAGAAAAAATAAAATAACAATCCATCCATTGCCAGGAACACGCCCATCATACCCGCTTGCGACAATAGCATTAAAGCAAAAAAATTATTCGCTTTTTTATAAGAAGAATGCCAGGTTGAAAGAAAAATAAGTGGAAAAGCAACGGCATTCAGCAAACAAAGCAATTGCCCCATGCCATCCAGTTTTACAGAAAAACTACTTCCCAAAGATGACATCCATGCCGACTGATGCACCAGGTCTTTTGCATCGTTTAATACAGTCAATCCTAATAGTGAAACTATCAGCGTCGCTATCGATGAAAACAAAGTCCATGAACGAACAGTTTTTTCATTTTTGAAAAATAAAGCAACCAACCCGGTAAGCAATGGAATTAATATCAGTAAAACAGGGATCATAATTATTTTCTAACAAAAAATTGAAAAACAAAAAACAATAACATGCCTATTACCATCAACAATACATAGCTGCCTACCTGGCCACTTTGCAACAACCGCAACTGGCGGCCACTATAGTTTACTAACCTGCCTACTCCATTCACAATACCATCAACCACTGATTTTTCGAAAATATTTTTAAAGAAGCTGGCAAGCCTGTCCAATGGATTCACAATTATTTTATCGTAAAATTCATCCATATACCATTTATCAGCCAGCACTTTTCCAAAACCTGTGGCCTCTTCCGTATCAGGTTTTTTACTGAATTTATTCCAGGCAAAAACAATAATGATTACAATTAAAGCAGTTGACACACCTGTAAGCATCCACTCCGTAGAATGAGAAACTTCATGGGCTTCTAAAATTCTATTAGAGCCTGCAAAAATGGGTGCTAAAAATTCTCTCAATGAATGAGCTCCATGCATCATGAACTCCGGTATGCCAACATAACCACCAACAATGGAAAGTATAGCTAATATAACCAGTGGAATAGTGATAGCTGCGGGGCTTTCGTGCAAATGATGTTCCTGCTCTTTTGAGCCCCTGAAAGATCCTTTGAATGTCGAAGCATATAAACGGAACATATAAAAAGCGGTAAGCAGTGCTGTTCCCAAACCAATAGCATAAACGATCGGCGATCTTGCAAATGCCCCTGCTAATATTTCATCTTTTGAAAAGAAACCGGACAAGCCGGGAATACCAGCAATAGCCAGGCATCCTACAAGAAAAGTCCAATTGGTTGTTTTCATGTATTTACTCAAACCTCCCATTTTTCTTATATCCTGTTCACCACCCATAGCATGAATAACACTCCCACTTCCCAGGAACAATAAAGCTTTGAAAAAAGCATGCGTCATTACATGGAAAACAGCGGCGACATAAGAACCCGTTCCTAATGCCAGGAACATATAACCCAACTGGCTAACGGTAGAATAAGCCAGTACTTTTTTAATATCATTTTGCCTGAGTGCAATAGTAGCGGCCACTAATGCAGTAGCCAAACCGATAATTGCAACCACATTCATGGCCACAGGGGATAAAGAATATAAAATATTACTCCTGGCGATCATATAAATACCTGCTGTCACCATGGTAGCGGCATGTATCAAAGCAGAAACAGGTGTTGGACCTGCCATCGCATCGGGCAACCAGGTATATAAAGGTATTTGTGCACTTTTACCGGTAGCGCCTACAAATAATAATAATGTGATGGCGGTAATATCAGTAGCTGTAAAATTTTTACCCTCGCCAAAAAAAGCAAATACATCTCCATAATTGACATTACCCACTTTGGATATGATCCAGAAAATGGCGATCAGGAAAGCAAGGTCGCCGATCCGGTTCATTACAAAAGCTTTGTTGGCGGCTTTATTATACGCTGTGTTCTTAAACCAATAACCGATCAGTAAATAAGAACATAACCCTACTCCTTCCCAACCAATGAACATGATCACATAGTTGGCGCCCATTACCAGCAGCAGCATGGAGAAAACGAACAGGTTCAAATAAGAAAAATATCTTCCAAAATGTTCCGTCTTTTCTTCATGCATATAGGAAGTGGAATACACATGGATCAAAAAACCAACTCCGGTGATGATCAGAAGAAAAATAGATGAAAGCTGATCTATTTGAAAAGCGAAAGGAATAGAAAGTTTGCCGACTGAAATAAAATTAAAATAGCTGGCTATATGCGTATTGCCATCTTTCACTTGCATGAATACCCAAACACTGATGAGAAAAGAAACCAGTACAGTACCGCTTCCGATAATTCCTATCAATCTTTTTGACAAATGTTTCCGGCCCAGCCCATTGATAAGAAAACCTATCAGCGGCAGCAGCGGAATTAAATAAACCAAGTCTAATGCATTCTTCATACCCCATACCCCTGAAAGGGCTTATAAAATTTTCGTTACTTAATACTTTCCCAATTCCTCCCCTTTAGGGGCAGGGGGCTTAGTGTTTTAACCTGTTCAAAAAATTTATATCCACTGAGTGAATATTCCTGTACATCATAACAATAATAGCCAGTCCTACACTTACCTCCGCTGCCGCTACCACCATAATGAAGAATACAAACAATTGTCCATCTGTTCCTGCTGCAGCATTACCAGCAGCCAGTCCATTTAAATGATGCATTTTTGAAAATGCTACCAGTAATAAATTCACCGCATTCAGCATGATCTCAACGCACATAAATACAATGATGGCATTGCGGCGTGTGAGCACACCAACAATCCCGATGCAGAACAAAGCAATGGACAGAAATATGTAATAATTTATTGGCATAGAACCCCCTCTAACTCCCCCTAAAGGGTGAGAATCCACTCACAACCCTAAAAGCAGTAAGTGAACTATTGTTTTTTACTATTGATTAAAGAACTAAAAGTTGAAGTGTGCGACGTCCGCCCGGCCTACCATTCGGACGGGCAACGAAGATGCCATAAAAAACTAAAGCTGGATACACAATCATTCAACTAACTATTAAAAGAGCTTATCGAATAAAATAATGACTCCCTGACCTAAGTTCCCCCTTTAGGGGGACAGGGGGCTTAATCTTTCTTCCCTATCACCACCGCACCTACCATAGCGCTTAAAAATAAAATACTGCTTATCTCAAACGGCACTACATAGGTAGTGAATAACTCATTTCCCAAATTTTTGATCAGTCCTATATTCCCTTCCTTCACCTGCGCCAACTGGCCTTTTAATTCACTATTTCGCAAAGCAGCCACAAGTATCAATAATAAACATCCACCTGATAAAGCACCTGCAAATTTTAGCCAGCGGTTCTTTTGCGGTTCTGTTTCCTTGTTCAGGTTCATCAGCATGATGACAAACAGGAACAATACCATGATGGCCCCTGCATATACTATGATATTTACAACAGCGAGGAACTGGGCATTTAATAATATATAATGCCCTGAAATGGCAAAGAAGGTAAAGATCAGCCACAATACACTATAAACGGGGTTTTTGCTAACAACCACCATCAGGGCCCCGAACAAAGCCATCACTGAAAGTAACCAGAACAATATTTGCGTAATATTCATTTTCTCTTGAGCTGTTAGCAAGAAGCCGCAAGCAATGAGCTGTGAGCTACGAGCAATGTATCTTTATGAATTAATAAACTTTTTCAAACCTCAACCTCAAACCTCAAACTCTCGGCGCCCTGTCACCCAATGCCTTTTTATATCCTTCCGGATCTTCTTTAGGATTTGGTATCAACAGGTCTTCCTTTTTATAAATAAATCCTTGTCTTCCGTAATTGGCTGGCGCAAAAGTCTGCGATAAATAGACCGCATCTTTCGGACAGGCTTCCTCACAGTACCCGCAAAAAATACAGCGCAGCATATTGATCTCATACTTTGCAGCATATTTTTCTTCCTTATACAAATGTTCTTCTCCGGGCTGGCGCTCTGCCGCTTCCATGGTAATAGCTTCCGCAGGACAAGCAACGGCGCATAAACCACAGGCAGTGCAGCGTTCACGGCCTTCTTCATCCCGGTTCAGTATCTGTAAGCCCCTGAACACTTTGGAAAATGTTCGCTTTTGTTCCGGGTATTGTATCGTCACTTTTCTTTTAAATAAGTGAGTCAATGTGATCCACATACCCTTTGCAATATTCCACAGGTATATTTTCTCCAGCCATGTCATTGGCTTACGATCCACCTGTTTTGCTCTTTGTGTTAATTGCATATTTTAACTCCTAAAAGGAGATTTAAATTTTTCGCAAATATAAGGCCTCA
>JAKFEJ010000019.1:0-2014 GCA_036675745.1 Chitinophagaceae bacterium
CGTCATGCAGATGAGATCATTGTATTGCAAAAAGGAAAAATTGTAGAACGTGGTACACACGATCAACTGATTATACAAAATGGTTTTTATAGAAAGCTGGTGGAGATGCAGGAAGTGAAATAAGAAGAAGCAAGGCACAAGATACAAGGTGCAAGGCATTTTTTGTAAATTTGTATATGTCATTGCCCATCTTCATCAATAAAAGAATTTTTTGGGATACAAGGCTTGAAGATATTGATCTTCAAAAACACAAAAATTTTGTCATCACCCGTGTATTCGAATATGGACATCTGAATGAACTAAGAGCCTTACTTAAATTTTATAGCAGGGATGAGATAATTCATGGATTGCTGGTTCAGCCATATCTGATGAAAATAACTTTAAGCTTCGCTTCAGCTCTTCTCAATATACCAAAAGAACAATTTAAATGCTACACCAATAAACCGTTACACCCACAGTCATGGCCATTATAAAAAGAATAATGGCTAATCTTTCGTTTTCAGGTTTCAGGCTGGTGGGTGGTACGGCATTAAGTTTAAAATATGGTCATAGAACTTCTATTGACATTGACCTGTTCAGTGAGAAAGCCCTCGAAAACGAATGGCTGGTTGCATTATTATATAAAGAATTTGGAAAAGAAAAAATTACAGGGTTAAGAGATTATGCATTTGGTGTTTTTTGCAATATCGATGGCATAAAAACTGATTTTATGTTTTGGGGTGATGCATTTATTTCAGATGCCGGCATGCACGATACTATCAGGATTGCCGATGATGCCGATATCTTTGCCATGAAACTCAATGCCGCTTTTGACCGAAAAAGTAGAAAAGATTTCATTGACATCGCTTTATTCCTGGAAAAATATTCATTGAAACAGGGGCTAGAATGGTATAAACAGAAATTCCCTTACAATGATGAGATCATCCCGATAAAATCACTTACCCATTTTGATACAGCCGATCAACAACCAGATCCTGAATTATTTTTGCATTATAACTGGCAAGATTGTAAGAGAGATATTATTAAAGCTGTACAGGAGTATGTGGAAAACGAATAGTTTATGGTTCCTAAATAATTTTACAGAAATTATTGGAGATACCAGAGGGGAGATGATTTATCTTTTTGCAATAGGCAAATTCCGAACATTTCCGGAATGATTTATATATTCAACTATGGCATCAATTTCTTCGTTGCGTAAATCAGGAAAGGCTGTCATTACGGAACCAAACTTAGTTTTTAGTGATCTTGTATAAGGATCTTTCTTCATAAATGCTGATGGATTCCTGAGCCAATCATATAGTTTTTCCCTGTCAGCCCACAATCCTCTCTCTTCAAACCCTGCCAGGGCAGGACCTGTCCCATCTTTAAAAACATGATGGCATGCAGCACATTTTTGAATAAACAATGCTTTTCCATTTGAAGCAACAACAGTGACCGGAGACGTTTCATGGTCAATAATAACAGTTTCACTTTCTTTATTCATTTCGATAGAACTGATCTTGCTTATTATAAATCCCCCTATGGGCATTAATAAAAAAAGCAGGAATGCCTGAATAATATAATTAATCTGCCTGTTCACACTCTAAAGTTACCACAAAAAAATCCTGCTCAAAGCAGGATTCACTTTATCTGTTATCTATTATCTGTTAACTCCTCAATACTTCTCTTGCAATAACTATTTTCTGTATTTCTGAAGTTCCTTCCCCAATCGTACAAAGTTTTGCATCACGATAAAATTTTTCTACCGGAAAATCTTTGGTATAACCATAACCACCAAAAACCTGCACCGCATCATTCGCCACCTTCACGGCTACTTCGCTGGCATAGTACTTTGCCATCGCGGCTTCTTTGGTCATGGGTTGTTTGCGGTTTTTCAGATCACAGGCTTGCCATGTCAGTAATTCAGCGGCCTGAATTTCGGTAGCCATGTCCGCCAGCTTAAAAGAGATTCCCTGGAAACTGGAAATGGGTTTATCAAACTGGTGACGCTCCTGCGAATATTGCAAAGCCGCTT
>JAKFEJ010000630.1:0-2013 GCA_036675745.1 Chitinophagaceae bacterium
CGATCATTTCAGGCTGCCTGTTTTTATTAGCTTGCAACAATGAGCAAAAACCCGCTGAAGAAACCACTACAACTGCACCGGCCGATGACCCGAAGGATCAACCCGAGCAACATGGTACCGAAGTAAAACCCGGTGACGTTGAATTGACCACTCCACTTAACCAGCAATGGGTAACAGCAGGTAAGGGTATTTATGAACTGAAATGCCAGGCATGTCATAAGTTAACCGACGAAAGATTAGTAGGTCCGGGCTGGAAAGGCGTTACACAAAGAAGAGAACCACATTGGGTAATGAATATGATAACCAATGTAGAAATGATGCTGGAAAAAGATCCCGAGGCGCAAAAACTATTAGAGCAATGTTTGGTTCGTATGCCCAACCAGAATATATCTAAAGACGATTCCCGTCAGATCCTTGAATTTATGCGATCCAACGATGGTGTTAAATAAAACAATAGCAACCATTCTTTTCATTTAAATAAATACACAATATGAAATTTCATTATTTCAAAACCTATGCGGTTTTGATACTGGCTCCGGCTTGCCTGCTATCAATGCAAAGTTGCAAACCCAAAACCGCTCAATCCGCTGCAGGTGGTGATGCCTCTAAATCTTATGTAGCCCCCGGTAAATACGATGAGTTTTATAATATCGTATCGGGTGGATTTAACGGACAAGTAGCTGTTTATGGTATTCCTTCAGGTCGTTTGTTTCGTATCATACCCGTATTTTCCCAATCTCCTGAAAGCGGTTATGGCTTTAGCGAAGAAACAAAACCAATGTTGAATACTTCGCATGGTTTTGTACCCTGGGATGATCAGCATCACATTGCTCTGTCTCAAACCAAAGGTGAGCATGACGGACGTTGGGCTTTTGCTAACGGCAATAATACGCCCCGTTTGGCCCGTATAGATCTTACTACCTTCCGGACTTCAGAAATTCTGGAGATTCCTAACAGCGCTGGTAATCACGCATCGCCGTTTATTACGGAAAATTCTGAATACGTTGTAGCGGCTACCCGCTTTAGTGTGCCTTTGGATGATCAGAACGGAGATGTTCCTATTAATACCTACAAACAGAATTTTAAAGGATCTATAAGTTTTGTATCCATCAATCCGACATCAGGAGAAATGAATATAGCTTTCCAGATCCGCACCCCGGGAGTCAATTTTGATCTTTCCCGTGCAGGCAAAGGCAAATCACATGGCTGGTTCTTTTTTAGTTGTTATAATTCAGAGAAAGCAAATACGCTTTTAGAAGTAAATGCTTCGGCTAAAGACAAAGATTTTGTGATGGCTGTAAACTGGAAAAAAGCGGAAGAGTATTTAAAAGCAGGTAAAGCAAAAAAACAAACCGTCAAGTATGCACATAATGTGTATGATGAAAACACACATACTGCCACTTCTACCATGAAGAATGAAGTGCTTGTATTGGATCCTGCTGATTGTCCTGATATGCTTTACCTGATCCCTTGTCCTAAATCACCACACGGAACGGATGTGGATCCTACCGGCGAATACATTGTAGCTTCCGGTAAGTTGGCGGCAAGTATTCCTGTGTTTTCTTTTACTAAACTTCAGAAAGCGATTGCTGATAAAGCGTATGATGGTGAGTATGATGGCATTCCTGTCATTAAATATGAAGCCGCATTACATGGTGAAGTGGTTAAGCCAGGACTCGGTCCTTTGCATACTGAATTTGATGGGAAAGGAAATGCATACACTTCGATGTTTGTTTCTTCTGAAATAGTAAAATGGAGTATCAGTGATCTTAAGGTTTTAGATCGTGTACCAACTTATTATTCTATCGGCCACTTATCTATACCCGGCGGACCAACCGCAAAGCCTCATGGAAAATATATGATCGCTTATAACAAGATCACTAAAGACCGTTATTTGCCAACCGGCCCTGAACTAACACAAAGTGCCCAGTTGTTTGACATCAGCGGTGATAAAATGAAATTGCTTCTTGACTTTCCTACAACCGGTGAACCACACTATGCAGAAGCAATACC
>JAKFEJ010000342.1:0-2011 GCA_036675745.1 Chitinophagaceae bacterium
CATCATCATGGCAATATGTGCCTGTGGCCCGCCAAAAGCAGTAACACTGTACAGTAACACAGTCTTTAAAAAATGTAAATGGCGAAACGGCATCAGCGCTTACACATAAAAATAAGGGATACTCCTGTTGAATTACCTGGGTCTTGCAGTTTGAAGGTAAATGATTAAAAACATTTTATGCTAAATTCATTGAAATTTTTAAAATGAAAAAACTCGCTACCGGTTTATATTTATACTCGTTTTTGCAGCATCTGAATACACAACAAACAAAAGCTCTTGTATGTAATCGCTAAAAATAGAACCACCCTATTTTGAATGACGAAGGCATACATCGATATCTGAGTTAGGTAGCTGTGCTTTTAAAACAACCTGGATAGTAAAAAAACCACTCCGGCATACACCTGATTTTTTACATAGAGTATAGTGCAATGAAGACCGGTAGTAACGCTTTTTGTCAAACTGATGACGGACTATTTGATACGAAATAAAAATACACGAATGAAAAAAATAACTTTTGCTTTTTGCTTATCATTTCTGATGATGGTTGTATCCGCACAAAAAACAGATAAGAAACTGCAATCAAAACTAACCCAAGTCATACAAGGTTTTAATGGCGATGTTGGCATTTATATAAAGGAACTTAAAACAGGGAAAACAGTTGCTATCCATGCAGATACAATTTTTCCCACAGCAAGTATTGTAAAAGTGCCGATCCTTGTTGGTGTTATGGATAAAATGGAAAGGGGAGAATTGAATTATGATTCTACCCATGTCTACAAAGACTCATTATTGTATGAAGGAGAAGACATTCTAGGATCTTTTAAGGATGGAGAAAAAATCTTGCTAAAAAAAGTAATGATGCTGATGCTCACCACCAGCGATAATACAGCGAGTCTCTGGCTGCAAAAGCTTGCCGGAACCGGAACAAGGATCAATGAAATTTTAGATAGCTATGGTTTTGTAAATACCCGGGTTAATTCAAGAACACCCGGTCGTGAAAATAACCGAAGCATTTATGGTTGGGGCCAGACGACTCCAAAGGAAATAGGAACTTTATTTGAAATGATCTATCAGAATAAAATATTCTCACCTGCAGCTTGTGACCGGATGATGCGTAGCCTGGGCCGCAATTATTGGGATGAAAATGAAGCTATTTCACAAATCCCGCCTTATATAGAGGTATTTAGTAAAAATGGTTGTGTAAATGCGGTGCGTAGCGAAGTGCTATTGGTGAACGCTCCTCACAATCCCTATATCTTTTGCATTTTTACAAAGAACAATAAGGATACCAGTTGGAAACATGAGAATGAAGCCTGGAGCCTGGCAAGAAAAACTTCAAAATTGGTATGGGATTATTTTGAACCGAAGGATAAATGGAAGAAACCAATAGAATAAAAATTCCTGGCAATATTAAAATTTCTTTGGTGGTCATAAATGATGTCAGCAAAAATTCAGAACAATCAAGAAATTGAATGTTGCATTATAGAGAGTAAATGGCAAACAGTTTTTGCTATTATAAAAAATGAAAAATTAACTCAATCTACTAAATGATCACAGAAGAAGAATTAAAACAAATAAAGCAAAGAGCGAATCAGGCACAGGCTGGGCCGTGGAAGGCTTTTATTGAAGGCATCGACCACGAAAGTGGTTCAGATTTTATAATGACAGGTTTAGGAGAACTTAGAGGGGAAGATATAGAACTCACAGGGGCTACTACCGCTGACTATTACTTTATTGCAAATGCAAGACATTCCGCTATTAATAAAAGAAATTAGAGAATAAAAGACCATCAATTTGAGGACTGTCAACTTCTCTCTATTTCAACAACTGATAAGCCACCAAACTAAAGACATAGGCAAGCCCTGTCATATATATTAATTGAATGATAGGCCATTTCCAGCTCCTGGTTTCTCTTTTTACAATAGCTAATGTGCTCATGCACTGCATAGCAAAAACATAAAACAACATCAAAGAAACACCGGTGGCCAATGAATAAACAGGTGTGCCATCC
>JAKFEJ010000132.1:0-2009 GCA_036675745.1 Chitinophagaceae bacterium
CGGGTTTTAAGGCGGCGCAGTATAGCCTAACGACACGAAGATCGCCCCCCCTGCATGACCGTCCGTCGCCGGTCCAGGCGCCGGGGTTCGGGGCCTTGCTCTCTATAAGAGGAAGCGAAGGCCTGCCGGCTCTTGAGCCGAGCAGCCGTCCGGGAGCAAACTGCCAGCACGCCCCGCCGCCCCCAGCAGGATATGGAGATCCGGATGCGCCTTCGCTACTCCGCCCTGTCGATGAATCTATGCTCGGAATACGAGCAGGGTTTGTCGTGTCTTGGGTTTGGCGATTTGCGGGAGTGAGTGATGGCTGGATATGGCGAGCGGGTATCTGAATGTTGGTGTAGGCACCCGAATATGAAGATTATTTTTATATCCGGGCTTATCACATGATTAACCGTTAGTTACTAAAGCGGGAGCTCACCAATGAACATACAGACATTTGCCCTATCCGCCCTTACAATCATCATGTTCTCCCTATTCTGTTTTTACCTAACCCCCAATAGACGCCCCAGACCAACCAAAACGCAAAGCATTGCTGCGAAATTATGGCTTATTGTTAGGCGATTAGTTAGCTTCACCGGGGGACTTTTCTTTGCTTTGATCGCTTTACTGCTTCTAATAGAAGCGCCCGAATCAAAAAATCCAATCGCAAACATAGGGGGCTGCTTTTTATTCAGCGCATTTTCATGGTTTGTAATTCACTTTGGCGTTATCGGCAAGAAAAGCAGATACTCCAGCCCAGCAGAAGATATTGCCCTTCACGAAAATCGCAAAAGGTACTACAAATGGAAGTAGCACTCATTTCTCTAGCGGGCATTGGGATATGGGTATAAGCGCCTAAACATGGAAATCATTTCCATATCTAGGCATGTCGGATGATTAATAGTTATGAGCAACAAGCACATACTTAGAATAGGTGCACTTGGTCGAGTCCCTGAGTTGGAAATTGATCACGCACGATTTGAGCAATTAAAAGCTTCAAGACCGGTTTTGTCTCATGCGCTAGCAATAGAAGAAAAATACGAAATAATTATCAGCAACTTCCTAGAACTGGAGCGCGAAGCCACAAATGCATCCATATCGGAAATGGTCCGCAACAATATCGAATACAAAGATTTCTTTGATGTTCGGCTTGCCTTAAATATTCGCCTTGTCAATTTACTAACGGCAGTCCGCTTATACACAGATCAACTTTCAAGTCATATATGCGCGTGCATTCCATCTGATCAGAGTGCAAAAACTGCAGTGAAAAAGCTTTTATCGACAGAATATGATGGAAGCTTTGAGTATCGATTCATGGAGGCTTTAAGAAACCATGTTCAACACAGCGGTATTCCGGTGCATCGATTTTCTACGGGCTCAAAATGGACTGATCTCGACGACGGCCTACTAGAATTTACCTTGTATTTTTGCGCGCAAAAGAAAGAATTGCTTCTGGATGGCAGCTTCAAAAAACGGGTGCTGAACGAAATGCCTGACGAAGTTAATCTTAGATCTGCAACCAGAAGCTACATTGAAGCCATTAGTCGAGTCCACAAGCAAGCAAGAGAAAAAATTGAAGCAGTTGTCGATTCAGCAAGGCTTTGTTTAGATAGAGCTACTCGGGATTATATGGTTGTCTACGAAAAGGAGCCTATTGGATTGTATGCGTATGAATACCATGGTGAAGAAAAGATAGATGAGGTTTTGATTCTGACGAAATGGGATGATGTTAGGAGAGAGCTAGTCAAAAGGAATAGGGAGCTTGTCAACCTGAGAAAAAGGTATGTCAGTAGCCAAGCTCATAACAAATAGTATATGGACTCTCCCCACAACCAGTGAGAAGTAGCTTTTCCAACCCTGTCGCCAGCGGTGAATATGAAATTCAGAGTATCCGAAAAATACAAACATCAAGGAAGGCGAAAAGCGCTATTCGCGGCAGCCCTTGTTATCGTGTTAATAGCCGGCTCCGTGCTTATGTTCGTCAGCAGCAGCGAACTATCCGACAAGGTAATTGCTGCAATCGGCACCTT
>JAKFEJ010000133.1:0-2009 GCA_036675745.1 Chitinophagaceae bacterium
GATGGAGCGTTTTCCTTTTAATACAGCTTCTACGCATTGAAGCCTAAATTCATAACCGTACTTGTTTCTTTTATACATAAAAATACCCCCAATTAGTGTCTAACTTTTTGGGGGCAGTACATTGTGAGGCGGCTTCTTTTTTATTGTTTTGCCGTTGTATCGGCTACGGGTTTCTTCTTTTTCTTAAACAGATCGTTGAAAGTGTTTTTAATGGTTTGCTCTGCTTTCTTTTTGGTACTATCCGGGCTGTTTGTTTTAACCGAATCCTTGTTTCCAAATAACTTGTCCTTGATATTTTCTTTTACATCCGTGATCACCTGGTTCTTTACGGAATTGACGGAATCTTTTACCCTTTGTTTCGCACTGTCAGCTTTTGCCTGTGCAAAATCAGCAGCTTGTTGTTTCAGATCCGCAACAGCATCACCGGCTACTTCTTTGAGATCGGTTTTAATAGAAGGATTGCTAAGGCTGCCACCCATTTTTACATTGAGGTTAACAGTTTCACCAAGTGTTACAGGAATGCCTTTATTGCTGGCTTGGGTAGCCAGGCCGTTAATAAGATTATTTCCCTGTGTGCCCAGGTATTTACGGGGCACTTTCATAGCAACCATATAATCGATAGATTGATCAAATCCATGCATACCACCGATCTGTAATTCTATATCTTTTATCTTAATATCAAAAGGCGTTACCAATACTTTGCCATTAGCGAATTCAATATGGTTTTTAATATCCTTAATGGTTATTGCTTTTAATTCATCGATTTGTAAAGTGCTGGCTAATTTTTCAAGCGGGGCAAATTTCTTCAAAACTCCTTCCAGTAATAAAAGATTGCCATTGCCGGTAAGGCTGCTGAGATCAGGCATCATATTCCCATTAAGGTTGCCAAACATTGTCAATTGTGAAGTCAGTTTTCCATCCAGGAACTGGCCAATGGGCATTAGTTTTTGCACCGTGTTGAAAGAGAAAAATGCTTTCTGAACATCTATATCTTTTACATCATAACTGATAGCGATATGCGGTTCTTTCTTATTTGTTTTGGTTGAATACGATCCGTTAAAAGCAATCGTTCCATCCAATGCTTCCGTTTTTACATTCTGCAATTTTACTGTCTCGTCATTCAATACCAATACACCGTTGATATTCTTATAATCTACCTTATCATATTTTACCTGGTCCGCTTTTGCATTGATGGTGAAATTAATATTTGCCGGAACTAAGAACGGTTCTGATGATGTAGTTGTTGCAGCGGAAGCAGTAGTCGTATCTGTTCCCATCCAGTCATTTAGGTTCATCTTATCGGCTGTTACATTCAGGTTGCCACTCAATGACTGATCCTGCATGGCATAACCGATCAGGTTGTTCAAGACGCCGTTTGCTGTAAAATTGGTATTAAGAAAATTTCCGCTCAGGCTGTTCAAGGCAACGTTCTTTTGATTGAACGTAAGTTGTGTGTTGGAAATAGTTATTCCTGTCGGGTAATCTTTCGATACGTATTTTAAATTATTCAATCCTGCTGTTCCACTCACATTGATCTTATCATATTCTTTTTTATCAATAGCGGTTTTATTTCCTTTAAAAGCAAGATCGGCATTTAGCACACCACTTACACTGCTGCCCGGTTCCAGCTCAGTAAACTGTTTGACATTATCTAAAGTAAATCTCCCTTTTGCATTACCTGCAAAATCAATGGTAGAAACAGGATTACGGAGTTGCAGCGAAAAATCAAACGGGTCTTTTCCTACTTCAATATGGCCTGATGAAATATCAACCGTAGTATTATCAGCAATGCCGCCATTGTTCGCCAGTTGTATTTTCATATTTCCATTCTGAATCGGTTGGGGAAAATCATTGGAAGAGTAAAACAGGTTTTTAATATCTAAAAAGCCACCGGCACTAAACGGTCCCTGCTGGGCCTGGATAGCTGAAAGATTTCCTTTGGCGAATATATCGGCCCAAACCAAACCACTGAGTTTTGTATTCCCCTCTAATTTTACAAATTTTGAAAC
>JAKFEJ010000139.1:0-13938 GCA_036675745.1 Chitinophagaceae bacterium
CTGGCCACTAACAATGTTGAGATCTATAACAACCGGATCATCAACAACAGAACAGCCGGCACTGCAATCGTGAGTTATTATATTTCAGAGATACCGATCAAAGATGAATCGTATTATCCATATCCTGATCATATTTTTATACATGATAATAGTTATGCAAGAAAAAAACAAAGAACAACGATGAAAGGCCGTATGGGCCTGATGTTCCGGCTAAAAGTCCGATTTGGGAAAGATGTGCCGCACATTATTTATGATGGTATTATTGATGATAAAGTGAAGAATCCTGCTATCTGTATCCGCAATAATGAAAACCAGAGTATGGCGAATATAAAAGCCGCTGATAAATTCAAAGGTATCACAAGAGATATGTCGGCGTATGATTGCGATGGAGTGAAGCAGGAAGAGGTAAAGGTAGTGGTGAGTGGAAGGGAGATGACCGTTGACAGATGACAGACTTCAACTGGCATCCTACGATCCTTAGCCGGGATTCATCCAGCATGTAGTAACCAGCAACCAGTATGAAAAAGCAATTATTCATAATCATTCTTTTGTCCGTTATTATTTTTATCAACCTGGCCTTGATGCCTGGATTAGATAAACCGGTATTTGAAAGAAAACAAAAATTATCGGAATATAATTTCTTCGCAGGCAAACTTTCTGACCTGCAACCGGCTGTTACTGTTATTCCTTATGATATCAATTCGGTTTTATTTTCCAACTATGCAGAAAAACTGAGGTTTATGAAATTACCGGATGACGGTAAGGCGAATTATACAGAAGAAGGTGTATTGGGATTGCCACTAGGAACTGTCATCATTAAAAATTTTTATTATGAAAATGATTTCCGAAAACCGGGGAAAGGCAGAAGAATACTGGAGACAAGGTTGCTGGTGAACGAAGAAAATGGCTGGAATGCTTATCCATACGTTTGGAATGAAGAACAGACGGAAGCATTTTATGATGTAGCAGGCGATATAAAAAAGGTTTCCTATATCAATGCGTCCGGTAAAAAAATAAATATTGATTATATCATTCCAAACAAGAACCAATGCAAGGGTTGCCATATAAGGGATAATAAAATGAAACCGATAGGCCCTACCGCTATGCAACTGAATCGTGATCATGAGTATGACTCAGGAAAACAGAACCAGCTAAGCTATTGGCAGGAACATAATTTGCTGGATGGATTACCAGCCTTAAATACTATTGAAAAAATGCCGGGCATTGATGATCAATCACAATCTGTAGAATCAAGAGCCCGTGCTTACCTTGATGTGAACTGTGGCACCTGCCATCATCCGCAGGGGCCGGCTAATACATCGGGTTTGTTTTTGAATTATGACCAGGATCCGACAGTAGAACTGGGTATTATGAAAAGTCCGGTGGCAGCAGGTCGCGGTGCAGGTAAAAATTCGTTTGACATTGTTCCCGGTAAACCGCATAAATCCATTCTTTCATTCCGCATGCAAACCAATGATCCGGGAATTGCTATGCCGGAATTGGGAAGGGAGCAGGTGCATAAAGAAGGAGTGAAGCTGATCAAAGAATGGATCAAACAGATGGAGAAGTAATGAAGTTTGGGTAAGTTGAAAGGTTGATAAGACTAATATTCTTATCAACCTTTTTATTGATTGAACTATGACAGGCAAAACATCTCTCTTGTCAACTTATCAACTTATCAACTAATCAACTGCTTACCTACTTCGCAATATCGATCTTCACTTTCTTATTCTTAATCTTTTGATCTTTGATTGATCGCAATGTCTCACCCATTTTAATTTTTTTTACCGCTACGAATGAAAAGAAATCTTTTACTTCAATTAGCCCGATATCTTCTTTTTTCAGGTTGGCCTTATTGCCTAAGAAGCCGACAATATCAATCTTATTCACTTTATCTTTTTTACCGGCCGCAATGAAAAGCGTTGACCATTTTGGTTTTTCAGGCAAAACATTTGTTGCAGGTAAATCTATTTCTTCCGCATCCGCAGGAATATAAGCAGGCTTTTTCTCTTCAGGCGACAAAATAAGAATGGCGGTACCACTCGCATCCATCCTTGCAGTTCTCCCATTACGGTGAGTAAACATTTCTTCCGTATGCGGAAGGTGATAATGTATGATGTAACGGATATTAGGGATATCCAATCCTCTTGCAGCAAGATCAGTTGTTACCAATATATTGGAAGTGCCATTTCTGAATTTACACAAAGCACTGTCCCGTTCCTGTTGCTCCATAGCGCCATGGTAAAAAACATTAGTAATGGTTTGCTGTGTCAGGTATTCACTGGTACGTTCAACTGATTCTCTGTGATTACAAAACACGATAGTAGAACGGTTGCCTAAAAAACAGATCAGTTTAAACAAAGTTTCCAGTTTATCTTTCCCATCGCTATGCAATGTTTTTATTGCCAGTCCTTCCGGGACTTCGTCTGTATCTGATAAGAAATTAAGTCTTACAGGATCTTTTAATCCAATAAAACCTGGAATCTCCACTGCCTCAGTTGCGGATGTTAGTATTCGTTTTTTTAAAGAAGGTAATGAACCGATGACAAAAGACATTTCTTCTTCAAAGCCTGACTCCAGTGATTTATCAAATTCGTCCAACACTAATGTTTCAATAGAATCCGTCGTAATATTTCCACGGCGAATATGATCGGCTAACCTTCCTGGCGTACCGATCAGCAGGGCAGGGGGTTGTACTAAATTGTTCTCTTCTGTTTCTCTTAAGTGCCCGCCATAGCAACAGGTAACTTTATGATAAGTTCCCAGTGATTTGAATACTTTTTCTATTTGCAACGCTAATTCACGGGATGGAACTACAATAATGGCCTGTGTTTTTTTATTGGCTGCATCCAGCAAGGATAAGATGGGCAATAAAAAAGCCAGTGTTTTTCCTGACCCGGTTGCTGAGAGCAGGATCACATCATCATGTTTTTCATTAGCCTCTATGGATGCAATCTGCATTTCATTGAGTGCATCAATATTTAAACGGGAAAGTATATCGGCTGTGGAATGAGATTTTTTTTGCATGAACGCAAAAATACGGAAGTTCAGTCAGGTCTTTTTATTGATCTGAGTCTGTATCCCCCGTTCTTTCAGGATCCCTCTATAATTTGAGCATTGAAAATTGAACATTGATCATTGAACATTTTTTATAACTGCTTCTTCCAATACTCCAACCAATCAACCATTCTGCTGGTAAACCCATATTCATTATCAAACCATGCAATCAATTTTAAATGATTCCCCACAACAGAAGTAAGTGTGCCGTCAATGATGCAGGAGTGGGTATTGCCTTTGATATCAAGAGAAACCAGTGGATCCTCCGTAAATTCTACAATCCCTTTGTATTCATACTGGGCCGCTTTTTTAAATAATGTATTTACCTGCCGAACGCTAACATCGCTGCTTAGTTGTACTGAAAAATCCGCCATGGCTCCATTGGCAACCGGTACGCGGGTGGAAACCGCTGCAATACGATCTTTCAAAACAGGCATCAACCGTTCAATGGAATGATGCAGATCAATTTCTACAGGAATAATGGATTCTGATGCCGCCCGTCCACGGCGAAAATGTTTATGCGGCGCATCTACCAACTCCTGGCGTGATGTATAAGAGTGAAGAATATTCAGTTGGGCGGATTTAATACCAATTGATTGAAGTATATAAAGAATATGCACCGAACAATTGGTCATACAGCCACCCGGGGAAATAATATGCGAATCTGCAGCCAACCCGTTTTGATTGAATCCATAGATCATTAAAGGAACATCTTCAGAGCCGGTAGTGGACAAAAGAACTTTTTTCGCCCCGGCTTTAATATGTTCCTGCGCTGTTGCCTTACTAATAAATTTACCGGAACATTCCAGCACAGTATCCACTTTTAGTTCTTTCCAGGGAAGTTGCGAGGGATGATCCATTTGCAACGAAGCGATCTTTTTACCATTCACCACGAAAGACTTATCGCTTATATGAATTTCTTTGTCAAATGTTCCATACACAGAATCATATTTAAGCAGGTAAGCAAGATTATCCGCAGGCATGATATCATTGACGGCTACAAGCTCAATACCAGGGTGATCAACGAGTTTTCTGAATAAAAGGCGACCGATACGTCCCATTCCATTAATAGCGATCCGCATAATTTCCAATCTTGTTTTAAAAATGCAAATATCATAAAGAAACCCATTGAGTTGCCATATCAGTTTAAAAATATGAACCCGTATCAGTTACCGGTTACCTGTATCCAGCATCCGGTTATAGCGACCTCTTTTAAGGTGTTCCTTTGCAACAAATAAATATCTTCGTAACTATGAAAGCCGCTACCATTCATGAAATAAAGCAGGAGTTAGCAACAATAAAACCGGCAGCGCTGGCGGAGCTATGCCTTCGTCTTGCCAAATTCAAAAAAGAAAATAAAGAACTGTTAACTTATCTTTTATTTGAAGCGCATAATGAAACGGAATATGTTAAAAGTGTAAAGCATGAAATAGACGGGCTGTTTGCAGATATGAATCAATCGCATTTATACTTTGCCAAAAAGACCTTGCGTAAAATAATAAGGGTTATAAATAAGTACTGCCGGTATAGTAGCTCCAAACAGACGGAAGTGGAGTTGCGCCTGCACTTCTGTCTAAGCCTGAACGCATCGGGAATTTCATTACATCGCAATACCGTAATAACCAACCTGTACCAGTCGCAGTTGAAAAAGGTCCATGCCGTCCTTGGGACCCTGCACGAAGACCTGCAGTATGATTATTACCAGGAATTGAAGAAGTTGAAATAAATCCTGCTTTTATTTATTATTACTATATCTTCGCCCCGTGATTGCAAGTCTTGCAAACATTCAGTATCAGATCTGCGCAAATTATTACTCTTCGGTTCAGTAAACGTTTACCTCTTCTTTACTTTTTGGTTACAGCTTCCTTCACAGGTATTTTAATTTGTTTTATTTTAAATTTTGTTTTATGAATTTGTACGTTTCTAACTTAAGCTTTAACACTACAGATGATAGTTTAAGGCAGTTGTTTGAAAAATTCGGTGCTGTATCTTCAGCTAAAGTGATAATCGACAGGGAAACAGGTCGCAGTCGTGGTTTTGGATTTGTTGAAATGTCTTCCCAGCAAGAAGCCAATGATGCAATAAAAGGGCTTAGCGCTAAAGAAATTGATGGCAGGGCCATATCAGTTTCTGAAGCCAGGGAAAAACCAGCCCGTGATAATAAAAGATGGTAATCACCTGAAAAATTATTTGCAAAAGAGCTCACTTGTGGGCTCTTTTTTTGTGCCCGGCCTCATCTCCCTTCCTCTTCTCCGAAAGAGAAGAGGCTGTGCTTGATTGCAAATCCAAACTGCATAACTACCACATCGGCTTTATAACATTACCAGGCATTTTCGAAATGTCCTTTTCTATTCAACTCTTTGCAAAGTGAGGGCTGTGTGCTGTTCCTCTCCTTTGGAGAGGTTAGGTGAGGCTCTCTAATGGCGACCGAAGGAAGTGGCTGGAACCGATCAATAATTTCCTAACTTTCCACCATGTCATCCATTCTTATTACCAACATAAAACTTCTTGTTAATACCCGTGAACAAAATCAATTGTTGCGTGGAAAAGAACTGGCTCAATTACCATGTATTGAGAACGCTTTCCTGATTATAGAAGATGGCCATATAGCGCAATATGGCCGAATGGAAGAACTACAAACCATAAACCATAAACCACAAACTATTCACGATGCTTCCGGCCAATTCGTTCTTCCTGCCTGGTGCGATTCACATACCCATCTTGTTTATGCTGCGAGTCGTGAAGATGAATTTATTGATAAAATAAATGGATTGAGCTATGCAGAGATCGCGGCAAAAGGCGGCGGCATTTTAAATTCAGCGAAAAAATTAAACGAAACTTCAGAAGACGAGCTCTTCAACCTGGCCTGGAAACGTTTGGAAGAAGTAAGCAAACTGGGAACAGGAGCTATCGAGATCAAAAGTGGCTATGGGCTGACGGTAGAAGGAGAGCTGAAAATGTTGCGGGTGATAAAAAAACTAAAGGAGAAGTCAAATCTTTCAATAAAAGCTACCTTCTTAGGTGCACATACATTTCCACTGGATTATAAAGAAAACCACCAGGGCTATATCGATAGCATCATCAATGAAATGTTGCCGGTGATAGCTGCGGAAAAATTAGCCGATTATATTGATGTGTTTTGTGAAACCGGTTTTTTTTCTCCGGAAGAAACAGAAACGATATGCCATGCCGGAATGAGCTATGGATTGAAACCAAAATTGCATGTCAACCAGCTTAACAGTATCGGTGGTATTGAAACAGGAATAAAATTAAATGCCATTTCATTGGATCATTTAGAAACGATGACTGATGATGATATTACTAAATTAGCCAATTCAGATTCTATTGGAACGCTTTTACCCACCGCTGCTTTCTTTTTACGGATGCCTTTCCAGCCTGCAAGAAAACTAATAGATGCAGGATCAGCTATTGCCCTGGCAACAGATTATAATCCAGGTTCTTCACCCAGCGGTAATATGAATTTAGTGATAGCCATGAGCTGCATACAAATGAAGATGCTGCCTGAAGAAGCGATCAATGCTGCAACGATCAACGGCGCTTATGCAATGGAATTACAGCATGAACTGGGAAGCATTACAATTGGGAAAAAGGCAAATCTTATTTTTACAAAGCCCATTCCTTCTTTAGCTTATTTACCTTATGCATTTGGCAGCAATCATATTGATAAAGTAATGATCAGGGGAGAATGGCTTTGAATATTTTCTTTAATTTCACCCGATGAATAACCTGAATACAGAAGAAGTACTTATTGTTATTTGCAGTCTTATTGTTCTTTCTTATTTGTTTTCTATTGTAAGCAAATATATCCGTATACCGTCTGTTCTGTTGTTACTATTTGCCGGTATCGGTTTCCGGGTTTTTGCGGATTTTTACGCCCTTGATATTTCTTTCTCTGACCAATTGATAGAATCACTTGGTGTTGTAGGTCTTATTATGATCGTTTTGGAAGCCGGTCTTGATCTGAAAGTTGGGAAAGATAAGCTTAAACTGATCCGGGATTCTTTTTTCTCCGCTTTAGTCATTTTTGTTATCTCTGCCGTACTACTTACATATATCCTGAATTACTGGCTGGGTGAGCCATTGAATAAATGTCTTGTGTATGCTATCCCCCTTTCTATTATGAGTAGTTCTATCGTTATTCCAAGCATTAATCCATTGAGTGCTCACAAAAAAGAGTTTCTTGTTTATGAAGCCTCTTTTTCTGATATCATCGGCATCATTGTATTCAATTATTTTACGGCAGGAGATATTTTTGAATGGCGGTCAATAGGAATGTTTGGTGCAAATATTGGCTTATCCATCATCCTCTCTGTATTGCTTTCTTTCCTGTTGTTGATCATTCTGGCCAAAACAAAATTGAATATCAAATTTTTTCTCATTTTTTCTCTTTTGATTCTTATCTATGCAGGCGGAAAAATATTCCACCTGCCTTCCCTTATCATTATTCTGGCCTTCGGCCTGCTCATCAACAATTGGGAAAAATTAAAATGGAAAAAGGTGCTGCATTATTTTCCGCATGAGCAGGTAGAATCTTTGAGGCATTTGTTGCATTCAGTAACCGCTGAAACCTCTTTCCTGATCCGGACTTTCTTTTTTCTCCTTTTTGGTTTTTCCATATCATTAAGGTTTCTTTCCGAAAAGGAAATTATCCTCGTTGGCAGCCTGATAGTTGTAGCCTTGTTTATTGTAAGAATACTGTATCTCCGCTTTTTCGTTCGCACCAATCTTTTTCCTGAATCTTTTTTCATTCCAAGGGGGTTGATCACGATCGTACTTTTTTATAAAATTCCAGATCATTTGAAATTGAGCACCTTTAATGATGGTATTCTTTTTTATATTATTCTTACCACCAGCATTATTATGGCACTTGGTATGATTTTTTATAAGAAGAAGCCCGATCAGCTTGTTGAAGAAGGCCAGTTTTCAGAGCGTCCTGACATTTTATAGCCTATTTTTGATATTGCTGATAACTTATATTTCCTGGAAGCATCAGCTGATGAAAAATAATAATATCGGGGCTTGCTATCCATTTTTTCAATTAATATGATAACATGAATTTGCTGGAGATCAAATTTCCTTTGCAAGACCCGGTGCCAATCTTTACCATCGTTCTTTTTATTATTTTACTGGCGCCTATTCTACTTCGCAAGCTTCGTATCCCCAGTATTATCGGGCTGATACTGGCAGGTATGGCAATCGGCGACCATGGATTTAATCTCATTGCCAAAGGCAGCATTGACCTTTTTGGTAAGGCCGGTTTACTGTACATCATGTTCCTTGCCGGCCTTGAATTAGACATGGCTGAATTTAAAAAGAACAAATATAAAAGCCTTGTTTTTGGAGTTTTCACATTTGCTATCCCGCTTGGTCTTGGTTTTTTACTGTGTTACCAATGGCTGCATTTTAATTTCATGGGCTCCTTGCTTGTATCAAGCATGTTTGCTACACATACATTAGTAGCCTATCCATTAGCCAGCCGTATGGGCATAACAAAAAATGAAGCAGTAACCGTTACAGTAGGAGGCACTATTATTACCGATACGGCTGTACTGTTGATTCTTGCCGTTATTACAGGCTCCGTTGATGGCGAATTGAACCAGGCATTCTGGTTTAAATTAAGTGGATCTTTTTTGTTGTTTGCATTTGGTGTATTATTTGGGTTTCCTTTTATAGGCCGTTGGTTTTTTAAGAAAATAAAGGATGATCAAACCACTCATTTCATCTTTGTATTTGCAATGGTGTTCCTTGCTGCCTGGCTTGCAGAACTGGCAGGAATAGAAGGTATAATAGGAGCTTTCCTTGCGGGATTAGCATTGAATCAACTAATACCACATACATCAGCTCTGATGAACCGTATTGAATTTACCGGCAATGCTATCTTCATTCCTTTTTTTCTTATCAGCGTAGGTATGCTGGTTGATCTGAAAGTTTTATTAAAGGGACCGGACGCATTAATAATTGCAGGTGCATTAACAGGTATGGCAGTTGCTACCAAGTGGCTGGCAGCATTTATCACACAAAAAATATTCAGGTATTCCGCCACACAGCGGAATGTAATTTTTGGCTTAAGCACTTCCCATGCTGCAGCTACTATTGCTGTTATACTCATCGGTTACAACATTGGCCTGATTGATGAAAATGTTTTAAATGGCACCATCATCCTGATACTCATTACTTGTATGGTCGGTTCTTTTGTAACGGCCAATGCAGGTAAACGCCTGGCTATATCTGAAGCGGATAAATTGCCAGAAACAATCAATCAGCAGGAACGCCTGATGATACCGGTAATGGATAATGAAAAAATTGAAGGCCTGCTTGACTTTGCCGTTATGATCAAAGGCGATACAAATCGACTTCCAATAGATCTTTTATCGGTTGTACAGGATGACAAGGAAGCAAAAGGCAAAGTAATGCTCAACCAGAAAAAATTGGAGAAAGCGATTAAACACGGCGCTGAAACAGATACACGGGTTCAGGTATTGAACAGGGTAGACCTCAATCTAAGTAATGGAGTGGCCCGGGCTGTAAAAGAAAGACTCATTTCGGATGTAATATTGCAATGGGATGAAAAAACCGGCAGTACTACTGAATTTTTCGTCAACTCATTGTTTGGCACTACCACGCAAAACATTCTTGATTCCGTCTGGGAAACGGTTTATATCTGCCGTTTTCAGCACCCGGTAAATACGGCCCGTAAAATTGTATTGGTACTTACTCCCAATGCTCAATATGAAATTGGTTTTAAATACTGGGTAAAAAAAATGGGACTACTTTCCAAACAGGCCGGCGCCCGTTTAATGGTATGCAGTACTACTGAAACAAGACAGGCTTTTCAAAACGAACTTAAAAAAAGCAGGAGCAATATAGAAGCAACGTATACTCATTTTGAAAACGTGGAAGACTTTCTCATTCTTTCCCGTGACATCAGCAGGGACGATCTGATTGTAATAGTCAATGCAAGAAAGGGTACGCTGTCCTATCTTTCTTATATGGATACAATACCTGGAAAGTTATTAAAGCATTTCGGGGACAATAATTTCATTTTATTATATCCTGAACAAACAAAAGTTGAATTTTTGGAAAGCGGCGTACAGTCTTATGATTTATCCTTATCGCCGATACAGGAACAGATAGATAACCTGAGTAAACTGGGTAAGGCAGTGAAAAAAATATTTAACCCTGGTGGTATACGACCTTCTGAAACCGCGGATGAAGAAAATAAGGAATAAATATTATTTGAAATAAAATGGGCCCCGTTTATTTATTGAGGAGTTATTTTCTTTCTGTAAATTGTTGGTATAAATAAATGCATGGAACATTTTAAATTTTATACCAAACAGGATATTCTTTCCCTGACAAAGATCCGCCGGTTTGAAACCAAGCTTGGAGAAAGATTACAATTTGTAAACGATCCTGCGAAATTGAATGATTTTCTTAGAACTACTGAAGCGAAATTTATACTTTTTGGAGTGCCTGAAGATATTGGCACAAGAGCGAACCAGGGAGTTGGAGGTACTGATACTGCATGGCTTTCTTTCCTGCAATTCTTTCTCAATATTCAAAGCAATGATTTTTTAAGTGGTGATGATATTGTCCTTGCCGGACATTTTGATTTTGGCGATATACAATACCTGATTGACCGCACGGCACAAAGTGAGGAAGAAAAACTGGAAGCCTACCGCCATGCTGTGACAACAATAGATAATGAAGTGGAGAAAATGGCCAAGATCATTACGGAACATAAGAAAATTCCAATTGTGATCGGCGGGGGACATAATAATGCTTATGCATTGATCAAAGGCGCTGCAAAAGGCTGGCATAAGGCGGACAAGATACCATTGGCACAAATCAATTGCATTAATCTGGATGCACATTCAGATTACCGGCCATTGGAAGGCAGACACAGCGGTAATCCTTTCCGCTATGCGGAAGAAGATGGTTACCTGCAGAAATATTGCGTTATTGGATTGCACGAAAATTATCTGCCGCAAAATATCTGGATGGATATTGTTAACAATCCTTTTATTGACTGCATCACTTACGAGGATATTTTTTTGCATGGCAAAAGAACATTTATGCAAGCAGTAGCACATGCTACCGGTTTTACAGAAGATACGCTGACAGGCATTGAAGTTGACCTGGATGCAGTTCAGAATACATTGAGTAGTGCAATAACACCTGTAGGCATCTCACCCATTCATGCAAGACAATATGTAGCTTTTGCCGCTGCTGATACCAAACCTGCTTACCTGCATATTTGCGAAGGCGCTACACAGCTGTCAGATGGAAGAACGGACGGTACAACAGGAAAGCTGATCAGCTACCTGGTGAGTGATTTTGTAAAAGGGATGACGGTTAATGATTAGAGAGGTTTCCAGTTACCGGTTACCTGTAACCGGTAACTGGAAACAGGCAACCAGCATCAAAACGGTACTCCCAAATTAATATAACTCTGTATTTTTTTTGTCTGATCGCAATACATCAGGCTCAGGTCAAGCGGGCCTAATGCAAAATTGTAGGTGAAGGTGAGGGCATAGCCTGTATAAATATCTTCATACTGAAAGAAATCACTTTTACTGATAAAATTATTGAAAAGAATATTCGCTCTTCCTGTAAGATAAGCTCCTGTAAATAAATTAGTGCGTAAGCCTCCCTGTACAGCAGCCATAGCCGGTGTATAAATGGTTCCTTCCTGCAGTCCGGCAAATGTTATCTGGTTACGAAAAAGTTTTGTCATACCGCCAACAGTAAATTCATTCATTACATTGCGGGTATAATTAAAATTGATACCGCTTTGCAGGTTTAAAAAAGCGGTTAACTTTCGTGTCAGGGGTAGATAGCCTTCAACTGCCAACCAGGTACGGAGATAAGGAGCAGTAGAGACTTTTAGTGAATCAGGGTCTGAAGGAGGGTGACCATTGAGAAAGAAATTTATTTTTGAATGCTGTTCCGCTACTCTCCCCATTTCAGCTTCAAGTTTTATTCCTTTGCGGGAAAGTGTATTCCTGTCTAATGTATGATATTTTAAATAGCCGAAGAATGTTGAGAAATCGCTTCTTCCTTTGAATTCGAAAACAGAAGCTATCTGTGGTTTGTATTGCAGCCATTCAAACCGGTGACCAATGCCGAGTGTAAAGTTTTTTGTTGGCGAATAATGTAATTTCTGGCTTAGCTCCAGGTTATTTTGATTATACAGGCCGTTTTGCTCGTATTGATCATAAGTAGTAATATCAAAATGATCAAATTGTGTTTTGATCGTAAGCCCAAATTCTTTTAATCGCCCAATGTATTGCAAATGCTCACCCCTGACGCGGAAACTTTCCCCGATATTAATGGCAGCCATACTGCGGGAATTGGATAATAAAAAATTTCTTGAAGTGACATTGGCAATAAGACCGATACCGGAGGAACGATTATAATGAATACCTGCTTTCAGGAAAGTGAGGGGATTCTCTGTAACATCAAAAATGATCTTGCAATTACCGTCCGGTTGATGCTCCAGCGAATAAGCAATGCGGCTGTAATACCTGGTACCATATGCCTGTCTTACCATTTCGGCCAATTCTGTCGCTTTGTATTCTTTGCGCAATTTGAAGTTCATGGTATTGACGAAAAAGGTTTTCGTTGTGTTGACCAATCCTCTCACTTCAAGTGTATCTATGAATACAGGTTTTACCTTTGGTAATCTTTGCAACGCTATTTCCTGTTTACCATATTTTTCATTTAATGAATCGGCCAGGTGCTTAAAACGGGGGTAAAGCCTTTTTCCTTCATCGATACCTGCTTTTAATATTTCATCTGCATCGCTGAAACTGCCCATGCTGTATCTATCCAAATCAAAAGGAATATATACATCACAGAGCGGAACTTCTTTTTTTTGATCTTCTGCTTCCCGGAAAAAAGCGATTTGTAACAATAATTGTATTACGTTCTTTACTTTTTCCGGAGGCAACAAGCCTGTGGCAACCGTACTGCCAATTACATAATCGGCTCCCATTTCTTTGACATCCCTCACCGGGAAATTGCGGCTGATACCACCATCAACCAATACTTTACCCTTATAATTAACAGCAGTAAAAACAGAAGGAATAGCCATGCTTGCCCGGATAGCGGTTATTATTTCTCCGTCTTTTAAAACAACAGCTTCACCGTTGCCAACATCTGTAGCAATGCAGCGGAAAGGAATATTGAATTGAGAAAAATCTTTGATACTATTTACGGGAAAATATAATTCAGAAAGTTTTAGCCAAAGCTCCTGGGCTTCCAGGAAACCTGTGGCTATTTTAAAATTATTATTTACCCATGGGATCTCAATATCATATTTACCATACTCATCTTTTTCTTCCATAAACAAACTGCGAAGACCTGATTGATTGCTCAGTAGCAGGTCCCAATCAATGGTCCTGGAGATTTTCTCCAGCGTATCGGCTGAATAACCAATACTATAAAGGCTGCCAATAACAGCCCCCATACTGGTACCGGTAATGTAATCAACTTTTAGCCCCGCAGAATCAATGGCTTTTAATATGCCGATATGCGCCAGGCCTTTTGCACCTCCTCCGCTAAGCGTTACACCAATTTTGGGGCGACCGGGCAGGGATTGTGAAAATGAAAAAAAAGAGAGACCAATAAAACAAGGAATAAGGAACAGTAGTTTCATCAGGATGGTATAGTTGATCAGGATGTGAAATTAAACTGTTTCGTCTTTATTTGCTGATCAATTATAAAAGATAAATGTTAAAGAGCACGGGGCTATAGGCAACTTACTTACGGTACCCCATTGTGAGCCACAGTTGAAAGTGTGTCATTGTAAGCCATCATTGAGTGTTTGTAGTTTCAACAAATTTGTGTGGCGAAGCA
>JAKFEJ010000345.1:0-1995 GCA_036675745.1 Chitinophagaceae bacterium
GCCTGCGTGGTTTTTGCATTTAGCGATAAAAGTTTTAAAGGCGTGGTAGATACATTCTCAAAGAACCTTCATTTTGTAAAATACTGATATGAAAAAATATTTTTTTACACTTACCATTTTGTTTGCTGCAAATATTGCATTTGCGCAGCCTGGCAAAAAAACCCCTGCAAAAGAAAAAGCCCCTACCCAAAAAGAAATGCAGGAAATGATGAAGGAGGCGCAGGGAATGATGGATGATGCAATGAAGGATATGAGCCCGGAAGATAAAAAGATGATGGACAGCATGGGCTTTAAAATGCCTGATATGAAAAGCGTACAAAAAACAGTGGCTGGCATTAGCGATGCTCAACTAAAAAAAGCTTTTGAAGATGAAGGCAGGATCGTACCACAAAACGATGCATCAAGAATATCCCTCGCATTATCTACAACCATTAGCAATGCTGCAATGAGCGCTTACATCAATAAAACGCAACTCGCAGTATTGCAAAAGTTAGCTCCGGCCGATAAAACAAAAGGAGCAGAAATTTATCAACAAACAAAAAGCTTAAATAAATCTGTTGCAAATACTGCCGTTGGATTATGGATAGACGGGAAACCCATACTGGCACTTTATATCATTGGCGAGGAATGCAAGGCCAATCCTGCCAATGCCATCAACTTAAATAACTATGCAGCATTTTTAAGCATGTGTGGTGCCGAACAGATTGCCCTGCCCATCTTAAATAATCTCAACAAACGTTATCCAAAAAATAGCAGCATACTCAATAACATTACACAGGCATGGCTGGGATTGGGAGATATTGTAAGAGCCAGAAAATATGCCGACAGTACCGTCCGTATTTATGCTTATCATCCGCAGGCAAATATGGCAATATGTTTAATTGAAGAAAGCAAAGGCAATATTGCCGCAGCCATTGCAGCAGCAAAAAAAGCCATCAGTAAAGCCTATAGCAATGAAAAAGAAAACAAACTGAAAAAATTAGGATACAATTTAAAAAGCGAAGACATCAACTGGGATCGCCCCATGCCACAGGATGCAATGGGACTGGGCAAATTTAAATGGCCCGAATACCCTTTGGATGTGGAGCAAAATAAACCATCTGAAAAAGAATGGAATGATTTTATAAATGAATGTCAGCAAAAGATCGATGAGTTAAAAATAAAACAGGAACAGGCTGAACAGGAATATGTAAAACAAGCCGGATTACGCACACAGCATGTGTTGCAGGCAAGTCAGAATGGACAATATGCCCAGCTAATACCAGGCTATGCAGCAAAAGCCATAAAAAAACTGGGGCCCGGGGTGAATGATGTAAATGGAAATATGTCTTTTGTATTTGCCAATGAACTTGAGCCTGTAACCAGGGCTTTACTTGCTGCCGGAGATCATCAAAATATTCTGGATGAAAAACAGGCAGCGCTGGATAAAAAGTACGAAGACCAGGTTGGAGAAGGCAAGGCCAATCCGTTGGAAGCAATTTGCAAAGATGAAAATGCCATCCGCACAGAATTTTTATCTGCTGCCAATGGCGGATTGCAAGCTGCATACAAAACCTATTTTAATTATGTAAGCCGCAGAAGCAGGGACCTGTTATATTATTACCAATATACCATGTGGCCCGAGCAGTTTGAGCTGGCCAAAATAAATGCTCAGATCTCCTGGCTTACACAAATAAAAGACCAGCGTGTATATTTTATGCCTAAAAGCAGTTGGTGTGTAAATGTGTCTAAGACTAAAAAGTCTGGTCCTTTGCAAAATTTTGATGATGTGCATTGCGATTATGTAAGTACGATGGATCTTGGTGTTTACAAGATCACATCAAGTTGCAGTAATCTGGTGGGCGAATTTGACTTTGGCGGCGTAAAAATTAATATGTCGGATAATGTAGAGACAGGCCGCTTTTCCGGATCGGCACTGGTGGGTGTAAGCAAAGGCTTTGAAGGGCCTGCTGGCGCAGAACTGGAAGCCTCCATTGCTGCCCTGGTTGAATGGGA
>JAKFEJ010000679.1:0-1994 GCA_036675745.1 Chitinophagaceae bacterium
ATGGCCGCATCCGAATGTATGAACCCAACGCCCCGCTTCAATGGTATCTGCCATCATTACCGCAGCTTTTTGAATGTTTTCCATTTGCGTATTCTCGATATTGTCCATAATTTCTCTTGCGTTTTGTAACCATGTTTTTGCCAGCATAACTCTAATTGTTTTTTTAATTATAATGAATAGTATTTTATAGTTTGATCTTACTGGCGATCTTTTGCCTGGTTGCCAGTAAAAGAATGATCATGCAAACAATACAGGCTATTATTGCCAGGGGTAAATAGTTAGTGCTGTATTTATCCGCAATGAATCCAAAGAAGTAATTGATCAATGTATTTCCTGTAAGCGCAATAACTAACGCTATACTGAACGCCGTGCCCGATAGGTGTGCATACAACTGTCCGACATAACCCAATATAACCGGGAATCCCGCAGCTAATCCCAAACCGGTGACGATCAATGCCCCGAATGAAATGTTATACGAATGCGTGTTCATTAAAATAAGATTGCTTCCAATCACTAATAGTAACGAGGCTAACATAACAGAAAAGGAAGATATTTTTTTTAACAGGGATCCGAGTAGTAACCGGGCAACTGTTAAGCCAACAACCGAAAATGATAAAGCGTATAATGCGGTTTCATTGGATATTTTTAATTTATGCTGGAGAAACGAGGTAGTCCAGTTATTGGACAAGCTTTCAACGGCACTTTGAAAAAAAAGAAAAAAGCTGCAAAGAAGTAAGGCCGGTTCTTTTAATAGTTTTATTCCCTCTTTAAGCGGAAATCCCTGTGCTTGCTTGGGTGTTGGAAACAAAATAAAAAGAAACCATGCAGCGGGTAGCAGCATGAAGAAGCCTACAGCAGAAAGAATAGTGGTGTATTGAAAATGTTTAGATAATACGCCCAGTAATAAAGGCATGCCTAAGGCACCTATACCAAAGAATACTCCCAACAGGCTAAGGTTGGCGCCTTTATTCTCAGCGCTGATATCAGCTACCAATGCGCTGGTGCCGCCGTTGATAATACCGCCGCCAAAACCAGTAAAGAAAATGCATACATACAATAAGGATAATGAATCAGTAAAAGCCAAACCTTCCAATGAAATAGCAGAAATCAGGACGCTGACGATCAGCAATAGCTTATAACCATAGCGGTCTACGATTGGGCCAAAGATCAATGAACCCGCCAGGATACCAATGGGTAAAACAGAAACAAGTATGCCTTTATTTAATCCATGCGATTCAAATTTTGTTGTCAGCGATGGAAGAATAGAGCCAAGCGTTATCAATGTCATGCCGAATAAAAAAAGGGCGATACAGGCGGCTGCAAAAACCTGGCTTCGTTTATACATACTAAGATTTTAAAAATTGATTTATTCTTTTAATGCAAGATAAGCTGCTCCGTATAGTCCAGCTTCATTTCCCAGGGCCGTTCCTTCAAGCGTGACCTGCTGTATACTGACAGGCTGCGCCCATTTTTTCGCTTCTTCGTATATAGCATCCAAAAATTTTAAGGCCGGCCCGAAAACCCCACCGCCAAAAATTATTTTTTGAGGATTGAACAGGCTTACAAGATTAGCCACAGCCATTCCCCAATATACTATGGCATTATTAATTACCAGTATCGCTAATTTATCATTGGTATCATAGGCTGTAAAAATACTTTTTGCAGAGAGCCGTGTAAGGTCTTTATTCAAAATGCTTCCAGCAAATTTTTTATCAGCGATGAGCTCTTTTGCCACTTTCACAAGCCCTTCACCTGAGGCGTTGTATTCAAAACAACCACAGGGTATATATTTCTTATCAAAAGAATTGTTCAATGCCATCCATCCAATAGCGCCACCAATATCATGAGCGCCACGTAATACCTGGTTGTTGATGATAATGCCTGCACCGATCCCGGTACCAACACTTAAAAAAATAACATCGCTGTAACCACGGGCATTTCCCTTCCATACTTCCGCAAGAATATAACAGGCCCTGTCACTATCAATTTTTATT
>JAKFEJ010000662.1:0-13923 GCA_036675745.1 Chitinophagaceae bacterium
GAAACGTTTATGTCAAGGTTTTAATGCTGCTTTTCCGGCTTCCTGAATTCCTTTACTTTACTATTTATATATACCCGCATACCTTGCCTGTCCGTCTTACGACAAAAAGAATAAGAAGGCCGGTAGCGGTACATAAATAAAGATAATGAGTCGCCATTGAGGCCCGTTATACTTTTTACCCAAACCAATGGAAAAGAATGATCAATAAAACTTTCCTTTTCTTCTTTTTCCAACCTTTTACGCAAGGCTCTTTTTTGTTTCGATTCTTTAGAAAAAAAACTGACTGGACTTAGTGTAACACCGATGCCATCCGCCGGCCTGTTGCGGCCGGTAACGCCGGCTTGCTTTGCATAGATATGGCTGTAGTAGTTGCGGCGGTTCAATGAATCATTCCTATAACTACCGGTAACTTTTATTTCTTTCAATAAAATAATCTGCTTGTGCAGGTTAAGGTCAAACTGAGTCAACAACAAACTAAAACTCACTGTTATTGTATCGGGCTTAAAGCCGCTTGCGGAAAAGATGATGATATCTCCTTCCGCGGCTGGCAGGCTATAACTTCCATCAGTGCCTGAACGAATAGAATTTTTTGTCCGGGTATTAAAAATATTAACTGTAGCAATTACAGAATCCGTGAAAGCTTCGTACACTTTTCCGTACAGTGTTTGTTGCGCACAAAGCTGATCACTGGCAGTTAATAATGTTATAAGAAGGATCAACCGGAAAGAAGGCATGTTTAAAAATAACTGCTGTTGTTATAACTATCGCTTTGGGAAAAGCAAATTTTTGTTAAAGCATCAGGCGTTTCTGCTTATTACTGTTATACTTTTATTGTCTTTAATTCTTCCGGATAAATTAATATTCATAAGATCGTTACCTGCCCAGGCTATGAAAAGCCTGATTTTAATTTTTCTTCACTATTTTACGTAAGTAAGATGACCTGATATTCATAACATCATTCAAAAGAATAATTTGAAAAAGAGCATTTCTGTTTTAATTGTATTTGTCATTTGTATAATTGCCTGCACAAATGATAGCAATACACCCGATCATTCAGGTTGGCCGGCTTATGCAGGCACAAAGGAAGGCAACCGTTATTCATCCAATGATCAGATCAATTTAGAAAATGTTTCTAAACTTGCCGTAGCATGGACATTCAGTTCCGGCGATAAGGACAGCAGTAATCATTCTCAAAATCAATGTAACCCCATTATGGTTGATGGCGTACTGTATGGCACTTCTCCAAAGTTGACATTATTTGCCCTTGATGCCGTTACCGGTAAACTTAAATGGAATTTTTATCCATCGTCCATTGATACAAGTGCGAAGAATGATCCCTTTGCTTTTTTTAAAGTGAATCGCGGAGTAATATACTGGCAAAATGAAACAGGATCAGATAAAAGGGTCATTTATAGTACGGGCTCAAAGACCTGGTCGGTCAATGCAGCAGATGGCAAGCCGGTATTGAGTTTTGGTAAAAAAGGATATATTGATCTTACAGAAAATATAACAAGGGAACCGGGTTCTTACAATTCTTTTATCGTGTCCACTACGCCAGGGATCATTTATAAAAATATCCTGATCATGGGTAGCCGTGTAGCTGAATCAGCGGATGCAGCACCCGGTGATATCCGTGCATTTGATATAGTAACCGGTGACCTGCTTTGGACCTTTCATACTATTCCGCATCCGGGCGAACAAGGTTATGAAACATGGCCCGAAAAAGATGCATGGAAAAAATTGGGCGGCGCTAATAGCTGGGCAGGTATGTCGCTGGATGAACAACGTGGTATACTATATATTCCTACAGGTTCCATAGGTGGAGATTTTTATGGTGGCATCCGCAAAGGCCAAAATCTTTTTGCCAATTCATTAATTGCATTAGATGCCGCGACAGGAAAATATAGCTGGCATTACCAGTTTGTACATCATGATCTTTGGGACCGTGACTTGCCTGCAAATCCAAATTTAGTTACGATCAAACAGGATGGTAAAAAAATAGATGCTGTTGCGCAGATCACCAAACAGGGATATATTTTTATGTTTGACAGGGTGAATGGAAAACCCATTTTTCCGATTGTTGAAAAACCAGTTCCCGCATCAGATCTTCCCGGCGAAGAGGCATGGCCCACACAACCTGTACCCACATTACCAGAGCCATTTGCACGGCAGGAATTTACGGCAAGCGACGTTTCGGATAGAACTCCTCAAATTCATGAAGAGTTGATGGAAAAATTTAATAAGGTAAAATATGGGCAGCTATTTACCCCACCCAGCAAAGAGGGAGTATGGATCTTTCCGGGTTTTGATGGTGGCGGCGAATGGGGTGGCGCTGCTGTTGATAAAGAAACGGCCATCATGTATATCAATAGTAGTGAATTGCCCTGGTCATTGACGATGATTGATATTCCCGGGAAAAACCCGGCTTTGCATTCTATCAAAAATATTGGTCAATCCGTATATGCAAAATATTGTATCGCCTGTCATGGTCCTGAACTAAAAGGGAATGGAAGTTCTTACCCTGCATTATTGAATCTTGAAAAAAAATATACTGACAAAACCCTGGCTACAATAATTGAAAACGGCAAAAATATGATGCCCGGTTTTAAACAAATAACAGAACCGGAAAAGGAAACATTAATTGCTTTTTTACTGAATAAAGAGGAAAAAGAACCGACGAGTGCTTCACCAAAAGAGCCGGGGACAAAAGCGGGTAATCAATCAAAGAAAAGCATCCTGGATGAAGTGCCCTATACCATGACGGGCTATAATCGTTTTTTGGATAAAGATGGATATCCCGGCATTAAACCACCGTGGGGAACGCTGAATGCAGTAGATCTTAATAGCGGGAAATTATTATGGAAAGTTACTTTGGGTGAATTTGATGAGTTGACTAAACAAGGGATCCCCATTACCGGAACTGAAAATTATGGCGGCCCGCTGGTGACCAAAGGGGGCCTGGTTTTTATTGCCGCTACAAAAGATGAAAAGATCAGGGCTTTTGATAAAAAAACCGGGAAAAAAGTTTGGGAGCATCCGCTTCCCGCTGCAGGATATGCAACACCAGCCACTTATTTTTTAAATGGCAAACAATATGTAGTCATCGCCTGCGGTGGCGGGAAAATAGGCAGTAAATCCGGAGATACATATATGGCATTTGCATTGCCATAAAAATCAATAAGCATTATTGTATTTCATACATCATTTTTTTTAGTAAATGAAAATAATAACCTGGAATTGCAATATGGCTTTCCGTAAAAAAGCCGCGTTAATTTTAGCACATAATCCGGATATTGCAATCATTCCTGAGTGTGAACATCCTGATAAATTAAAATTCACTGCGGGTACACCTGAACCAACTGATTCATTGTGGTTCGGTACTAATCTTAACAAAGGGCTTGGCATATTTTCTTATAGTAAATTCCGGTTTCAACTGCATGACACGCATAATCCCGAATTACGAATGATCATCCCCGTTTCCGTAACTGACGGAACTATTGGTTTTATGTTGTATGCCATTTGGGCCAATAACCCCACCGATCCCGATGGGCAATATGTTGAACAGGTATGGAAAGCAATCCACCATTATGATAAATATATAACCAATAAGCAAACCATCCTGGCTGGTGATTTTAATAGTAATACTATCTGGGACAGAAAATACAGAACAGGCAATCATTCCAATGTTGTAAAACGCCTGGAAGAAAAAGGTGTTTATAGTTGCTATCATTTACACCATAAACAAATACAGGGCAAAGAAGAACATCCGACACATTATTTATACCGGCACAAAGACAAACCTTATCATCTGGATTATTGTTTTGTATCTGCAGACATGGCGGAAAAGATCAGTGCAGTTGAAATTGGCGATTATGATTTCTGGACACAGTATAGCGACCATGTTCCTGTGATTGTAACGTTCGATTAAAACTATTGTTACAGTTTATATTGAAAATGGATTATTTTAGAAACAAACAATCACAACATAAATATAACTGTTAGACAGAATTTTAAATGACACAGCCCTTAATTATAGATTTTAGCGACAATCTGCCAGAATGTGATAAGCTTTCAAAATTATTGGCAGAGCATGAAAGTTTAATCTTAAAATATACCTTTATTAAGGCTGACTACATTGATAAAATAGTTGGGTGCTTAACCGAACATTCGGTGTTGAATTTTTATTGGGACAACTCAATTCATATTCGGTGTAGCATCTCTACAAAAAAGATTTTTGAAAAAAAGGATGAGATTTATCAATGTGCAAAAGCATTTAGACAGGATGCTTTACGCCTCATGCAATTAATGGCTGATATATTTAACATTGACTTAGAAACTTTGAACGGGCTATATGAATTGAAGCATAAGAAGAGTAACAAACAACGAGGACAACTAAATGAAGATTGGAATTATTATTTGCATGGAGCAGAGTGCTGTTTTGAAAATAGCAAGACAGGGCAAGTAGTAGAAGTAATTATCATTACAAAACCAGAGTTCGGCTGTTTAGATGCTTACTTCTTTTATAATTATATGGCGACTACAGAACGGTATAAAAAATTAGCAGCTTGGTTTGAGAATGACTATACGAAGGTTGGAAAAGCTATTGATATTTTAGCACGAGAAGGCACATTGACCAGAAGGGATGACCTTGACATAACACGAAATGTGGTTGCGACATAACCAAAATTGTATGCAATATGCGTTCCGTGTAAAGCGGTAAGAGTAAGACTATATATTTATGAACGAAACTACATACTCATTTTAATATCTGAAGATTTGAGTATTGAAAATTGAACATTTTTACTCCCCAAGATTTATATCGACTCTCAACGCCTTCATTCCACTTACTCCCTGCAATTCTTCCAACTCAATATTTTCCACGCCAGCTTTGAGAATGTTTTTGCTCTGCAAAAACTGGATATACTCCTGGTATTCCTGCGCTTCTTTGGGATTGGAATACACCATGGCGATTTTTCCCGGCTGTGTTAGTCTTTCGGCTGTATCCTTTATCCGTACTTTATCCAATCTTTTTTTCATCACCTCGTAACGGATATTGTAAGAACCTTCTACATCAAAGCGTCTTTCATCCCTGCGAAAACTGATAGAGATCGGCTGGCTATGGATCAATAATAATTGGGTGGTTTGCAAAGGCACCTGCAAGGAGGGCAGCAAGCGATGAGTGATGCGGGCAATCTCGGCCATAGATCTTAATTGCCAAAGCCGGATGTTCTTTAAATACAAAAGGTCAAACGAGTTGTTAGGAGCGATGGATTGGCCAATATAAATATTGTATTCCACGCCATCCGTTCTGTATTTTTCAAAATAATGCGGGTAAGATTGTTGCAGGATGTTTTCCTCTTTTTCCAGGTATTGAAGCACTGCGTCATTAATAGCTGCCAGGGTAGCTTCATATTCATTCCTGTAGCGATACAGGTAGCTGCTGCTATCTTTCACCAGTTCAAAATAGCTGTCAACAATTTTCCTGGCTTCAGGGCTTCCTTTTTGCAGGTGCTGTAAAACAGGTTTTGCTTCGTTGTCAAAAAATTCATTGATCCGCACTTCATCTTCGGCCTGCATAATTATATCAATGGCGCTACGGAAATTCTGGGTCTTGAATTTCAACCCTTCCAGCAATGGCAACTGCACCAATGCCTGCAATTTATCCAATACTTCATCAATCAGGTCCAGGTGTGCTTTGATATCTTTTTGAATAGTCACACTTCTTTCCATAGACGAATTACGGATATCAACAGCGCCATACAATGGGTAAACATTTTCAAACATCACATTTTGTTTTGACACCCCATTCCCATTATCGCTATTTGCATGCATATACTCCCAGGCCACTTTAGCGAACTTCCATTCTACGGACGGTTGTAATGCCGTAAATTTTTCTTTGATGAGTTTTTCAATCCTGCTGGCAAAATTTTCCCGGTTTTTTAGCAAGGCCAGGGATATTAATGGCATAGCGGGTTCTATTCTTGCCATTATATCCAGCGTAAGCTGGTTGGATACAGGAGAAGCGAGTTCTAACAACCCTAATAATCCATCATTGTTTTGCACCGGGTATACAAGAAAACTTCTCATTCCATCTTCCCACAATTTTCTTAAGAACGGCGCCATTTGTGTTAATTGCTCATTCAATACAGGGATAGGCATAGGTTCCGGACGTTCTGTAAGAAAGCCAATACTCTCATAGAAATTTTTCATACTTTCTTCATCATCTGCTTTCCAGTTCTTTCCCATCAGGCCATGTTGGGCACAGGTTTCATCCAGTACAAATTCATTGTTGAGTTTTACAAAAGGGGCCAGCCCTACTTCTACTTCATTCAAACCTACCAGGGCATGAATATTTGCTTTCAACTCATTAATGATGCTGGTATCACAACTCTCCTGCCGTAACAAAACCTTTTTCATAGCATCCAGGGATTCCTGAACTGTTACATCCTCCGCTATCCATACACCAAAACCTTCTGCAGAAAATAATTCAAGCGGCATTGTTTTTAATTGATGCTCAAGATCTAATATTCTGAAAGTGTTTAAGCAAACCGCACAGTCCTGTATAGCGGGTAATTCCCCTTTGAGATGGAGATCAATAAACCTCCTGTCGTATCGAAGTTTATAATATCGTTTCATCCCCGTTGCTGCATCTATTACCGGGTACACCAGGTCGGTATTCGCATTTAATTTGACGCCATAAAATTTTTCCAAAGCATGTTCATAGATCAGCGAACAATGTATTTGTTTCAGGTATTCTCCCGATGCATTTTCCGGTAAAATAAAATGCTCTTCGCCATCAACAAACAGTTTACGAAAAGAAACGGAGTCATTAAAAATAGAAAATTGGTAAGGGACCGTCAGGGTGAAAATGTTTTTTTCAGGATCTGTTACTACCGGGAAAAGACTTGTACCCAATAGTTCAAGCAAACCACTGTTTTCGTTTAGCAAGCCCATGTCCTTTACAGGTTGCAGTAAGCCCGGTTCGGTTTCAAACCGTTCTACCAGGTAATTGTAAATCCTCGATCGTGTATCCGTATTACCAGCCGATTTATTTTTTAGGTAATTAATAAACGGCAAAAACGAAATGTGGCTGTCAAAAACCAGATCTTCTCCTGTACTGCCAGGCAGAGCTGTCAGCACTTTTACTTTTTGTGAAGATTGGATGGCAGGAGCGATATCTTCCAGCATAGCCATAGGATTTAAGGTGATCAATCAAGTCAAATAGCTTATAAAGTTAATATTAAAATAGCTGGAATGGTTCAACAAATTTTTTATTCCAAAGCATATTCCCTGAGTATTTTTGCCTCATGAATATTCCTGCCATACGGCCTATACAACCCGCTGACAATCCTTTTATCGCCACTATCATCAGGGGTACACTTGCAGAATTTGGCGCCAACAAACCCGGCACCGTTTATTATGATGATACCACGGATTCGCTTTATGAGGTTTTTCAAAAACCAGGAGCCGCTTATTTTATTGCATCATTAAACAATGAAATTGTTGGCGGTGGCGGCATTTATCCTACCGCTGGTTTGCCCGCAGATACCTGTGAGCTTGTAAAAATGTATTTATTGCCCCAAGCCCGGGGCACAGGGCTTGGGAGAACACTTATAGAAAAGAGTTTGAATTTCGCTAAAGATGCCGGTTATAAAAATGTATACCTGGAAACCATGCCGGAATTAAAACAGGCACAGAAAGTATATGCCAAATTTGGTTTCGACTATTTAAAAGGACCAATGGGTAACAGCGGACATACGGGTTGTAGTTTGTGGATGTTGAAAAAGTTTGAGGTTTGAGGTTTGTAGTTCGATGTTTGAGGTTCTGTAAAACGAAAAACTTTTTCATCCACAAGAGTGTTTAACATAGAACCTCAAACCTCAAACTTTTTATTTCCCTCTAACCTTATCTACCTGGTCCTTGAGCAGGTACACCTGGAAACCGATAGTCATGGCAAAGCCGCCATTGCTCTCAAATCCTTTTAGTTTAGTGTGATTATATCCCAGCAAAGCATCCAATGATACCTGGTCGTTCAGAAAAATGGCCGCCCCTGCACCCAGGAAAAAATTTATTCCTTTTTCGGTATTAGAGGTAACATTTTTAATCTGCCTGTTCACGTAGTTGAAAGATCCATGTATAATAGGACGGACATTTGCCTGGGTAAAATAATATCTGACAAATGGACCTACTCTGAAGTCCGTCGTCTTATTACTGCCGAGTTTAGAATAGTCAAAACCAACATTTCCCCCAACAGCCAGGTTCCTGATAATAAAAGCCCCCGCATTGGGTGTAAGACCTATTGTCGTATTATTCTTTGCTGTGTTCAAACGAAAACTACCGCCCACCATCCAATCACCTTTATCTGTTTGAGCATTTGCAATGATAAGTCCCGCGGATAAGATCAGCGTTAATAGATTTTTTTTCATAATCATTTAGTTTTTGATCTCACAAATCTAAGCAAACAAAATGCAGGCAAAAAACTTATCGGGTATAGTCATTTGAGGTGGTAAAGTATTTTCAATAATCAAGCGCCAACCCCGAATCAGTCGTCATTGCAACTGCGAGCAGAGCGAAGCAGGAAGCAAAAACCTCAAACACTTTCTACTTCATACACCGGGCTGAATAAATAAACCTTGCCGGTTTTTACTTCTACACATTTATATCTTTTGCGCAGCTTTTCTCCTTTTTTAAAAACCCTTCCATCGCTGGTACGGAACAGGTCATGCATCGAAAGTTCCTCTACCAAACGATGATGGCTTTCCTTTGCATCATATTTTCTAAGGATACGCAGCAAGCCATCCTCCGCACAGGTACTCGCAGCAGGATTTTCCAGGGATCTTATTAATTCCGCTTCTATATCAGCCGGAAAAATTTTATGTTGAATGAATTGCGCCAGCATTTTTGCATAGATATTTTTCCATTCCCGTCCATGCGCCAATACTTTATTGCCATACTGCTCAAAGGTTAGTAAATGAGCCAGCTCATGCAGCAACGTAATAAGAAAAGAATACGAATTAAGATTCCCATTCACACTGATGCGATGATTGGCATGATGGGTGCTGTGGCGGTAATCACCCAAAATACTTTTTCGTTCACGGGCTACGGTCAGGTGAACTTTATACTGGCGCAGGTAAGCCAGAACAGCATCATAAGTGCCGGGGGGCAAATAATCCTGCAACTGTGTGATGTGAACTTCTTTCTTAGGCATTCTTTTTTTGCTTCAATACCCGGAGCAGGGTGCTCACTTCAAAAAAACTATAGATAATGTAAAGGCCCATGCAGGAAAAAAGAGCCGGCTTGTTCACACCATTCTTCGAAATCATGATGTATATAAAAGCAGCGGCAGCTATTACAAAAAATTTTACCAGGAAACCGCTGTACATTCCCCTGACAAAAGCATAAGAATTTGTTGACTTCAAACTGCGGAGCGTTAGTAAAAAAGTAAACAGCGTTACAACAAACAATAACAGGTTTCCTATAATAAGTACATCCTGGTCAACTCCTTTTTTTATCAACCAATCTTTTCCAATTATAAAAAAAACACTCAGCAAAATAAAGACGATGATAATCGGACGCAGAAGTTTCAAACTGTTTTGGTTCATCTTTTATTTTATTTTCTTAACGTAGAGATACTGTTCATATAGTTGCCTGTTCCCGGTTTTTGCTTCGTCCCTCGCAATGACGGGTTACCGGTGACTGTAACAAAAAATCATTTCCAACTTACACCTTAGTTTTTATTACCGGTTTGCCGCATCAACTTATAGAAGGTAACAGCCAATACGAGTAAAGGTAATACACAGGAAAATAATGGCAAGGTATGCAGCCATTTGTCTGTTTTCAAACCTATAAAAACAGCGATGCCGATGGACACAAGCATCTGTGTGCCCAACCCGGCATAGCGAAGCATATCTCTTTTATAGTTACTGGAGGAGGGCCTCTTTTTCTTCATCTGCCATTTTTAAATCCGCCACTTTATTGGTGGACCCCATATGACACTGGCCATTGAAGGTAGCCGAAGGTTCTACCTGCAATTTTTCCGCATACAAATTACCGGTTACTATTGAGTCGCCACGTAACTGAAGAAGGTCTTTAGCCTTTATATTTCCGGTTACTTTGCCAATAATATCAGCCTGGTTGCCGGAAATATCACCTTCTACTACTCCATTGGCGCCGATGACTACTTTAGCGGTGCTGTGAATGTTGCCGATCACGGTGCCATCGATACGCAGATCACTGTTGCTGCTGATGTCGCCTTTCAGAGTGGTGCCGGAACCAATTAATGTTGTTCCATTGCCGTTAGTTGGTTTTTCTTGTGCCATGTCGGTTTTTTTTTTTGAGTTAAACATAGGTTTCGATTTTACTACTGATATTATACTAAGAAAAAAGATCCCGTGTTGTTTTTTTATTCTATTCCTTTAACGCTTAAAGTTCACTGGTCTGTATGCTTTGCTCACTTTAAATCTCCGGAACATCTTCAGGCCTTAAACGTTTGCACTCATATCCGCTAAAACTATACTTTTCTTTTACAATTTACAACCGTCCGGTTAATCATCAGACAATTCATCTTTTGGAACTTTCAACTCGGTAGTATCCAGAACTTTAGCTTCGCCGCCATTTAATACATTCTTGATATTTTCGATATACTTTGACTGGTAATTGACCTGCGTTTCCAATGAATCCACCCGGTATTTCATCTGCCTGTATTCCCGCCCTACTTTTAAATCGTCATAACCGGGTATATAATATTTCAGCGGTGTAAAGACGATCAACGCTACTGTCAGGCCCACCAAAACAACAAAAATTGTGCTCAATCCAATATAAACGCTCAATCGGGATAATTTAAATGTCACTACTTCCTCATATGTATCATCATTCATTACTACCAACCGGTAGCGGTTTCGCAGCCGTTTGAGTGTAGAGCCTGCATCCAGTTTTGTCATGTATTTATTTTAAAATGGCTAAGGTATGAAATGAGCTTTGCTTTTCACCTTTGCCCTGCCAGCGGCAGAGGTAAAAAAATTGCCCTAATTTCGCCTGCCTGCTTATACTTTTTTAAAGTAAGCAGTCAGACCTGATAGCTATCGGATTCGCCTGTAAAATTTTTCACTCCCGTAAATAAGGAAAATGAAAAAATTTTACAGCCTGTTTTATACTAAAATATTTGAATTTCAGTTAATAAGAGTCTAGTTTGAGCCGCATAATGTCATTGACCCGATATACTACGATCTCCGTAACGTTTCTTCTTATTATTTTCCAATTGGCTACACCTGCTTTTGGACAGTTAGGCATTGCCCTTGATCTCAAAAAACCGAAAGAATTTGAGGACAGGGTTTTGCGGTCAGAGAAGTCAGATCAGAAAAAATTTACTATCCCTAAACGGTTTATTCAAAATACTATTACGCATTATAACTATTATTTCAATGCGAATAATAAACTGAATGAGGTTTTGGAAAGAGCCAAAGCATCATTCAAAGATGATTATTCCGAACTGATCCCATTTTATAACTATACGCTGGACGAAACGGCCGCCGACAGCATTCAATTGGATTCTATTTCCCACAAAGCACAAACGGGTATCGTATTACACGATCTGCGGAACGATTGGGTAGACAATCTTTATATATTATGGGGTGCTTCTTATTATTTAAAACAGCAATTTGATTCGGCGCACCTGATGTTCCAATTCATTAACTATGCTTTTGCCGAAAAAGAAAAAGACGGTTATTACAGAACCATTGGCAGCGCAAGGGATGGCAACAGTGCATTAAGCATTTCTACTAAAGAAAAAAATAGTTTGCCCCGGCGCCTGTTTTCAGAACCGCCCAGCCGCAACGAGGCATTTATCTGGCAAATAAGAAACTGGCTTGCCAGGGATCGTTTTACTGAGGCTGCCAGCCTGATCCTGGCGTTAAAAAATGACCCGCTCTTTCCGGAACGCCTGAACAATGACCTGGAAGAAGTGCAGGCTTATTCCTTCTACAAACAAAAGATGTGGGACAGCTCCGCCGCCCATTTGGAAAACGCTTTGAACAATGCTACTACCAAAGGAGAAAAAGCAAGATGGGAATACCTGCTGGCACAGCTTTACGAGATGACGGATAAAAACACCGAAGCGGAAAACTGGTATAGCAAGTCTATCGGCCATACCACTGATCCGATAATGGATATATATGCCCGCCTGGCTTTGGTAAGGATAAACAAGGACAGCAGTGAAAATTATGTTGAAAAAAATATCTCCACCTTGTTAAAGATGGCGAAACGTGACAAGTACCTGGACTACCGGGATATTATTTATTATATGGCGGCGCAGATGGAACTGGAAAGAAATAATATTGATGGCGCTCTGCCCCTGCTTTTAAAAAGCACAAAATATACAACCAATAATCCCTCTCAACGCAATAAAGCTTTTTTGCAACTGGCCGAACTTTCTTTTACGAAAAGGCTTTACCGGCAATCCTATAATTTTTATGACAGCCTTCAATTGAGTGATCCGTCCATAAAAGATCCTGACGCCATCACTGCGAGAAAAGAGATCCTGGCAAACCTGGCCACTAATGTTGAAATAATAGAAAGGCAGGACAGCCTGCAACGCATTGCAGCTATGCCGGAAGATGAAAGAAAAAGTTTTCTAAAAAAGCTGGTGAGACAACTGCGGAAACAACAGGGGTTAAAAGATGAAGGCATTGTGACAAAAAGAAATTTTTCATCAAAGGAGGAACAAGCCCCTTCCCTTTTTGCCGATAATAACAAAAAAGGTGAATGGTATTTTTATAATAAAAACATACGACAGAAAGGATTAACTGATTTTGAAGCAAAATGGGGACAGCGGCCCAATTCGGACAACTGGCGCCGGAGCGCTGCACAAAGAACAGGAATAAGACCCAGGTCAGATGCTAAATCAATACAGGGAAAACCACAGGACACAGATGCGGCAGAAAATGTGGAAATAACATTTGATTTATTGAATGATAGAATTCCTTTAACTCCTGAAAAACTGCAAGTCTCTAATGACTCCATCCAAACAGCCCTGTTTGAACTGGGGGTATTATATGTTCAAAAACTGGAAGATTGCGCCGCCGCTACTGAAACGTTTGAAGATCTGCGCAGCCGTTTCCCCCAACATCCAAAAATGGCGGAGGTTTTATTCAACCTGTATTATTGTTATAACAAGCATGGACAAACAACGAAAGCAGATACGATAAAGAAATTAATGAACCAGCAATATGCCGGTCATAAATTAACTGCCATTGTTACTACCGGAAAAAATGCACCGGAAAAAGAAAAAACAAATGCAGCCACTAAAACGTATGAAAAAGTTTATGATCTTTTTATAGAAGGGAATTTCAGCGAAGCCATTGCGCAGAAAAAAGTAGCCGACAGTATTTACGGGGTTACTCATTGGACGCCCCAGTTACTTTATATTGAAGCGGTGTATTATATCAGGCAAAGAGAAGATAGTACGGCAAGCACAGTTTTAAAAAACATCGTAAAACAGTTTGGAGGAACAGCATTGGCCGCAAAAGCATCCAATTTGCTGGAAGTATTGAGCCGCCGCAGCCAGATTGAAGATGAGCTACGGAATATGGTGATCAATATGCCGGCACCGGATACTGCTGCACGACAATCAGAAATTATTGTTGCTGGTAAACGGGTAACTGAGCTGCCGCAGGTATCAAAAGATTCCATAGCTGCACCCGGAGTGAAACCGTCGGTTTTCATTAATAAACCAAACCTTGATACCGTAAGTAAACAACCGGTTAAACAAGCACCAACCGGGCCGGCTTATCATTTTGAAGCTGAAACGCCGCATTATGTATTGATTGTATTAAACAAAGTGGATCCCATATTTGTAAACGAAGCAAAAAATGCTTTTGCCCGTTATAACCGTGATACCTATTATAACAAACAGATGCAGGCTGAATT
>JAKFEJ010000661.1:0-13921 GCA_036675745.1 Chitinophagaceae bacterium
CTTACCCTGCAAATGAACAGACCTTAAATCCGGAAAATTATTCCAAAGCAGCATCAGATATTGGTGGTGATAAAGTTGAAACCAAACTTTTCTGGGATAAGTCTTAACCATTAAAATAATAATAATTAAAAGGCTGTTCAGTGAATGGCCTTTTTTTATGATATGCCCCGCCGGGGTATTGGCAAACGATTTCATACTTTTTACGCTTTTAACCTGAATCAAGAAGTTATTTTTTTATTAATGGGGTAACAATTTGTTAAAAAAAGGTTTACTTTGGCGCAGCAAAATTCATGGTTAAGGTGTCTTTTCTACGGACTCAGCTTCTGATTTCCACCATTCTACAATTGAATTTCAACGTTTTTAAAATTAAACAAACATTTACATGAGAAAACTTACTTCATTGCTGGCGATGATGCTATTTCTATGCACAATGTCGTTTGCACAGAATCGAAAAATCTCCGGTAGGGTCGCCGATCAGGCGGGAGCCGCTATTCCATTTGCATCAGTTATGATTAAAGGTACCAATACGGGTGTTGTAGCTGATGCTGAAGGAAATTTTGTAATTGACGTTCAATCTGGAAACACTTTAGTAGTGTCAGCTTCCGGAATTGAGCAAAAAGAAATTACTATAGGCACAGAGAACAGCCTTAACATTATTACAGTCAAAACAGGTATTTTGTCAGAAGTTGTAGTGACCGGCGCATTTAACACTAAAAGAGCCGCACGCGGCCTGAGCTCAAATTCCCAAACGGTTTCAAGTGAACAATTAAATGTCATTAGACAACAGGATATTAATAATGCTCTTGTAGGAAAAACTGCAGGTATACAGGTAAGGAGTCAATCGGCAGCTAAATTGGGTGCGAGCACTATTGCCCGTCTTAGAGGCGAAAATGGACTTGGAATTGGAAGTGGGGCGATATATGTAGTAGATGGTACCATTGTGCCAAGTGGTATAGATGTTAACGTAGATGATATTGAGAGTGTATCAGTGCTTCAGGGCCCGGCTGCAAGTGGTCTTTTCGGCTCGGATGGATCCAATGGGGCAATCGTAATTACCACAAAAAAAGCAAGAAGAAACCAAAAGGGTATTGGTATTGAAATCAATAGTGGATTACAGTTTGACAAAGTCTATATAATGCCGGATTATCAAAACTCTTATGCCGGTGGAAACGATTATGATCTACATCGTTTTAATTTTGATGCTGCGGTTCATCCTGCTGAATGGGCAGCATTGGATGGAAAGTATTATCATGACTATCAGGAAGATGTAAGCTGGGGCCCCAGGATGGTAGGCCAGGAGTATATTCCTTGGTATGCTTGGTATAAAGGTCACGCAAGATCTTATCAGACTGCAAGTTTGGTACCTCAGCCTGACAATGCTAAAGATTACTTTAATACAGGAAGAACAGCAGTCAATAATGTTAATTTTTCCAAGGCTACAGATGATTATAATATCAGAATGTCCTATACAAACACTGATATTAAAGGCATTATCCCTACTTCATGGCTCAGGAAAAACGTATTCAATACCACATCCTCTTTCAATCTCGGGAGAAAATTTGTAGTAGGTGCCAACATTACCTACTTGCAACAGGAGTCGAATGCGGAAAATGATGATGGTTACAGCAATAATACTTCTGGTTCGTTCAACCAATGGTTCCATAGGGATCTGGATATGGATATTATGCGTGAATTGGGCGGTTATATAAATGAATATGGCCAACAGGCAAGTTGGAATCACTCTAATCCCGGAGCATATAACCCTTCCAATCCTACCACTTTTTACCGCCCTTACTATTGGTTTAGCCCCTATGGTTTCCAAAATGGGATTTCAAATAGACAAAACAGAAATCGTCTTTACGGCGACGCCTCCCTTACTTATAAACCGATTGATGACTTAAACATCAGGTTTACTTATAGGAAAGCCCAGTTAAATCAGAATACAGATACAAGGCAGTATAATGTTTTACAAGTAACGAATGCAGGAAACAATTTGGCCGGATTTAATTATTGGGAAGTAATTTCCGGAAGATCGGCCACCTGGCAGGGTTTCGGCTATCAAACCAACACATCCAACAGGCAAAACTTTGAACTGTTGGCCAGTTATACGAAAAAGATCAAAGAATTTGAGGTGGGTGGTAATGCAGGTATGGATATTTTAAAAACAGAGCAGGAAGTAACAGGCTGGAATTCATTGGGAGGTTTATCCGTTCCAGATGAATTTATCGTTTCCAATTCGGTTAAACCGAATCCTCCCAGCAGGCAGATAACAGAAACTGGAAGGCGTGCTTTATTTGCAACGGCAAACGTAGGTTTCAGACGAACATTTTATATAGATGGAACTTTCAGAAGGGACTACTGGTCTACTGAAAGAGATCCTATTGATACCAAAGGTGGTGGTGTTGCTGTCATTTTAAGCGAACTGCTTAATCTGAGCAATCAGTCATTCCTTAATTATGTAAAATTGCGGGGTTCAATAGGCCAGATTTCGAATGCTTTGGGAGCTTACGACAATAATCTGGTTTATGAAAACTCATATCCTATTCCATATAATGGGTTGACCAGGATGGCAACAGAACCCAACTCTGGCCTAGATCCCGACTTACACGGGTCAGTTAATACTGAAAAAGAACTAGGGCTTGAAGTAAGACTTTGGAAACAAAGACTGATCTTAAACGCCACCTATTGGGATCGTACCAACAAAGATTTTCCGTTTAGTGTTGCTGTGTCTCCATCATCAGGGATCAGCAGTTTGCGGACTAATGTGGGTAAAATTGAGAAGAAAGGTATTGAGATTCAGGGAAGCCTGAATGCAATAGATATGGACAACTTCAAATGGAATGTTAGCGCTGCCTGGGCCTATCTGCTTAAAAACGATGTGGTGTCAATTTCACCGGGTGTTAAGTCTTCTACCATTTCAAATGGTCAGGCGGGTACAGACGCATATGTTCAAATTGAGGAAGGTAGGCGTTGGGGCCAGCTGGTTGGAAGAGCGATTCAGAGAATCGGTGGAGCCCCTGTTATCGACGATGATGGCATGTATGTAATGGATGTTGATGCCAATGGTGCTGCAAAGCTTAAGAATTTTGGTTCAGTTCTGCCGCGTTATACTGGAGGTATTCAAAACTCATTTAATCTGTTCAAAGATTTCACAGTAAATGTGAACATAGACTTTTCATCAGGAGGTAAGTTCTTTTCTCTGTCTAAGTCATATGGCACTGCAACTGGTTTGTGGGCCTGGACAGCAACTACAAACGACCGTGGATTTTCTATAAGGGATAATCCTGCCGATGGTGGAGGTGTGCACGTTGTTGGTGTTGACAAAGACAATAAAGCTGTAGATAAATATGTGGAAGCAAGACCCTTCTTCGAGCAGTTCGCTTATGGTGATGGGATTGTAGAGCCGTTTATACAGGACTTGACATTTGTAAAACTTAGAGAGCTTAGCCTTGGCTACCGGATCCCTACAGATAAATTGGGAATTAGCAAATATATTACAGGCGCTACTTTCTCAATTGTTGCCAGAAACCCCTGGTTAATTTATGCCAAACAACCCGGATTTGATCCGTCTGAAATTTCTACTAATTATGGTGAGGATGGACAGTTGCCTGGAACCCGATCTATTGGGTTTAATTTGAAAGTGGGATTTTAATATTTTAAAACACTAATTAAGAAAACCATGAGGAACATTAAAATGAAAAAACTTCTTGCCGGGATAATTATGCTTAGTGCAATTGGTATAACAAGTTGTAATAAGTTCGAAGATTTTGAGGATAGAAACGTTGATCCCAATTCAAGCACATATGTATCTACCGGAACGTTGCTTTCAACTGTTCAGATACGATTGGCAAACAATCTATTTGGAACAACTACTGGAAACAATTCCCCAGCCGCGGAATTACTTAGCGGTTATTTAGCCCAGTATTTTGCTGAGCCAACATACCCGCAGGCTTCCCTTTATTCGCCATCTTCTTTGGCTGTAAGCACAAACGCTCCTTATCAAGGCGTGCTATTTGATCTTAAAAAAGTGATTGACAGGAATAGCGCAGACGATACCAAAGAAGATGCTGCAAAGTCTGGCTCCAATTCAAGCCAAATTGCCATGGCACGCATAATGAAGGCATATATCTATTGGGTAATTACAGATAAATGGGGTAATGTGCCTTATTCAGAAGCTTTGCTGGCTTCCGAGAATTTAACACCAGGCTATGATGCACAGGAGGCAATTTATACTGATTTATTAAAGGAATTAAGAGAAGCGAAGGGTCAGTTTGATAATGGGATGATAGTAAATGCCGATCTGGTTTATGGCGGGAATACAGGACAGTGGAAAAAGTTGGCCAATTCTCTGAGGATGTTGATCTCTTTAAGGATGAGCAAGGTACACCCAGCATCTTCTGGCGTAGCTGCTCAGGAGTTTGCTGCCGCTGCCAATGATGCAGATGGCTATATTGCATCTAATTCTGATAACTTTAAAATCTATTTCCCCGCTAATGCCAACCCCTATAATAATCCTTATAACGGGCCATTTAGCAGTGCTGACAATGGGATTTCAGAAACCTATACAAAACTGCTTACCGGGTTGGGCGATACAAGGGTTTCTGCGCACGCCAGCAATACAACAGGTGTACCGTACGGCGACAGAAGTCCGGCATCGACAGCAGTAAGCTGGGGTAGAATTTTGAGCGACCCTAATAAAGCTAAAACAGGCACGGTGCATTTGATCAATGCGGCCTCGGTTTTACTGGCTGCTGCGGAGGCTGTTCAATTAGGCTGGATTGCAGGATCTGCACAAGACTTTTATAACGGAGGAGTTACTGCTTCTTTTAGTCAATGGGGTGTTAGTATGCCGGCTAATTATTTAACGACAGGTAAAGCCAACTTTACGTCGGGCGGCGGTGTGGATGATATTGGTGGAGTATTTGTTCCGGGAGCATCTGCTACCACTACTACTCCTTTGCAAAGAATTCAACTCCAGCAATACATTGCGTATTTCCCTGATGGTCATCAGGGTTGGTCAAATTGGCGCAGGACTGGTGTACCTGCATTGAAACCTACGGTGGAGGCGCTTAATGACTCAAAACAAATCTCACGCCGATTCACCTATGGACCAGTTGATTACCAGACAAATGCGGATAAAGTTTCAGCCGCAGCAGGAGCAATGGGTGGAGACAATGATGCAATCAGAATGTGGTGGGATAAGTAAACTGTTATATAAATAAATCAAAATTTACAAAATGAAAAATAAATTGCAAAACTGGAAAATCGTATTATGCTTAGCTGCCTTTTCGTTTTGCCTTATGTCTTGTATTAAGGATGATGTAGAAGATTTGAAAGACGAAGGAGCGACTGTTGTCAAACTTCTTGGTGGAGGAGGTGACGCAATCGTCAAGCCTATGGATGTGGACCCACCTGTTGAAACCATTAACCTGCTTGATGTTCGGCGTGATGCAAGTAGCCAGGCTATGCTAAATCTGCCGGCAACAATTACTATTACAAATACTCAGGTTTTTTTGGATTCTTTCAACGCTCATAATGGTACGCATTATGAATTACTACCGCCATCTTCATATACTATTACTCCTGCTTCCGGGGTTACAGTATCCGGTGACACCTGGACAATTACATTAGCACCCGGTGAACATGCAAGACAAATTGATGTTACTTTGAACAAGCCAACAATGGATCTCTCATTGCAGTACGGATTTGGCTTCCAGATCACCCAAACAACCGCAGGTGTTGTTTCAATGGCTGCCGGTACACAAATTGTTAATCCATTGATCAAAAATGTATACGACGGTGTCTACGAGGTCACTGGTTCAATGGTTGATGCAGGAAGTGCAGCACTGGGTGGACTTTTTCCAATGAATTATCATTTGTTAACTACAGGTGCTACTTCAGCGGCTGGCTGGGATCCTGATTATTGGGTTGATTATTTTATCCCTATCGCAAGTGGTCCTGATGTCTCTGGTTATGGAAGTTTTAGTCCAATATTTAATTTCGATGTTGATGGGAATGTCATATCGGTAACAAATATTTATGGCCAGCCCGCAGGAAATGGACGTTATGCGGCTTTAGACCCCAGCGGAATTAATAAAAGGGATCCGGCTACCGGTGATATTGATGTAAAGTTTTTTATGTATCAGCCGGCTTCTGTTCCCCTTCCTAATCCAAGGGTTAAATTTGATTGGCATATGGAATATGTAGGACCTCGTTAATTTGATTATTTATATTTTTCGAAAGAGACTGTCTCAAAAGTAAAACTTTGAGGCAGTTTCTTTTTTTTGGTATGTAGCCAGATATATTATTTGTTGGGTGTTGTAAAGTTTTGTAAAAGGAACGGAAAGAAAAAGCGGCATTTTTGAAGTTTCTATAGCTTTTGAGGCTGCTTTTTTTCTAATATTTTGTGCTAAGGCAAGTAAGCCGAACTCAATGGTTACTTTTCGCCTGCCCCTAGCATAAATCTCCTGAACCCATGGTTGCTTTTGATATTTCCGAAGATGGGCTCAACATCTTGGCATCGTTGTTTTCTATGTGCTATCCCCTCTTCACTATTGAGCCGTTGTGTGGCTATTTGCTTAAGCCGGTTTAGATTATGATTGACTTCAATTACCCTGTTATATTTTGAGTTATGGCATACACCCGAAAGCGGGCATCCCTCACAATTTTTAGCCTGGTATTTTTTTATGCTTTGCTCATTGCCTGTAGCAGTAGTTTTCGTATAGCTGCCTATGCAATGCATGGGTTGGCCCATAGGACACTTTTGCTGCAATGTGGGTTAGGCTAAGCAATATTATTGAAAACAGAAATAATGGTTTGACTTAGTATTTGTAATCATTTATGCATATGAAAATTAGTGTAGATGAAATATTTGGAGCCTTTACATCTTTAATTTGAATCAAGAAGTTATTTTTTTATTAATGGCGATAACGATTTGTTAAAAAAAGGTTTACTTTGGCGCAGCAAAATTCATGGTTAAGGTGTCTCTTTTGCGTTCTGGTATCTGATTATCACCATTCTCCATTGAATTTCAACGTTTTAAAAACTAAACAAACATTAACATGAGAAAACTCGCATCACTGCTTGCGGTGCTACTGCTTTTTAGTGCACTAGTGCAAGGGCAAACCCGGACTATCACGGGAAAAATCACAGATGATAAAGGAGCCCCCATTCCATTTTCATCTGTGAAGTTTAAAAATTCATTGAAAGGGGCTTCCGCAGATGAAAACGGGAACTTCAGAATTGAGGCCACCAGCGAAGAATTTATTGTTGTTTCTTCCACTGGTTTCGAAGACAAAGAGATCTCAATTAAAGGACTCAACCAGGTAACAGTTCAGTTGACTGGATTAGGTAACATAATGGATGAGATTATTGTTACTGCGGGTGGGATCAAATCTAAAAGAAAAGAAATTGGTACGGCAAACACAGTGATCAAGTCTGATGTGTTAATTGCTGGTAAGTCCACTACTATCTCAGGTGGCTTACAAGGTAAAGTAGCAGGTTTACAGATCAATGCTACTGGTAGCGGAGTTAATCCCAGCTACCGTTTAATACTTCGCGGACAACGTTCAATAACCGGAAACAACCAGGCCTTGCTTGTGTTGGATAACGTAATCGTACCGAATGATGTATTAGGTAATCTGAATCCTGAAGATGTAGAAGATGTGGTTGTGTTAAATGGAGCAGGAGCTGCTGCTTTATATGGTTCACAGGCTTCAAATGGTGCCGTAATTGTTACAACAAAAAAAGGTAGGAAGGGCCAAACAGGTATTACTGTTTCAAACACTACTACTATCCAGGAAGTAGCTTTTTTCCCTAAGATCCAAAAAGGATTTGGAGCAGGTGGTACTGGTTATTCTACAGATGCTAACGGAAGACCCGAATTCTCTTATTTGGAAAATCAGTCTTACGGACCTGCGTTTGATGGTATTAAAAGACCTTTAGGCCCGGCTTTAGAAGATGGTTCGCAGGATTCTGCCATTTATGCCTATAATGACGGACATAATAAGTTCTGGGAGAAGGGCGTAACAAACCAAAGTGATTTCTCTTTTACAAGTGGGGATGATGTTTCCACATTCTATTTATCAGGTCAGTATGCAACTACAAAAGGTACCACTCCTGGTGACAAATATAATCGTACTTCACTGCGTGTTAATGGCACAAGAAAGATAGGTAACAATATAAACGTTACTTATGGTTCTGCATATGTACAAAACAGGTATGATATTACGTCTCAAACGGGAAGCATGTATGGCAATATGCTTAACATGCCTTCGAACGTAGATATTACAAAATATAAAAACTGGAGAACGGATAAATTTGCGAATCCCATCGGTTTTTACAACCCTTGGTATCAAAACCCTTATTTCACGGCTGAGAATTACAGGTCACTAACAAGGAATGACTATTTAACGGCAAATGTGGAGATCAAGCTTACTCCGCTTAAAGGACTTGATCTTACTGTGCGGCAGGGATTAGCTACCAGAAATTTTTCCAGCAAGAATAGTGTAGCAGAGTTCAAATTCACAGAATATTCAAAGCATACCGATGCCAGCTCTAAGTCTGATATCGTTGGTTCTGTTTCTGATGGTAGCGGCTATACTACACAATTGCTGACTGACGCATTTGCTCAATATACTCTTAAGAAAGGTGATCTTGATTTTAAATTGATCGGTGGGGGGCAATGGCGCCAGGATGAAACCAAAAGTGTTAATGTATCAGCCAGCGGCTTAGTAGTGCCTGAATTGTTTAACGTGGCCAATGGTGTTGGTACTCCCGGAGCAAGTGAGGGTAACGCAAAAGCCCGCCAGATTGGCGTTTATGGAGATTTTCGGGTTGGGTATAAAAATTATTTGTACCTGCATGGTACTGTTCGCAATGATTGGGTTTCAATATTGGATCCTGAAAATCGTTCTTTCTTTTATCCTTCTGTGGATCTGTCATTTGTTGCTAGCGACGCTATTGATCTTCTTAAGAATAGTCAAACCATCAGCTATCTGAAAGTAAGAGGCGGTTGGTCAAAAGTTGGACAAGTGAATTTGCCAGGCTCATACGGTGCGTATCAGCTTCTGCCTACCGCTGGGCAGGGAAGTGGCTTTCCTTTCGGAAGTCTGCCTGGATTTACTATCGGAAACAGGTTGGTTGCAAAGGGATTGAAGCCCGAAATAACCAAAGGTTATGAAGTAGGCTTTGATTTGAATTTGTTCAAAGATCGGTTTACATCGAATGTTACCTGGTACAGCACCAAAACCGATAACCAAACCGTAGAAACAGCTGTTTCTGGTACAACAGGATTTACTTCACTGTTAACTAATGTAGGTCAAACGCAAAGCCAGGGGTTGGAAGTTACTGCACATGTTACACCTATTCGCAACAGCGATTGGACAGTGACAGTAGGTGGAAACTATACTTATCTTGATAATAAAGTTAATTTCATTACGGCTGACCTTCCGGTATTGAATATTTCCGGTAGCGGTAGTGCTATATCATCTGCAATGGCAGGACAAATTTTCCCGGTTATCCGTGGATTTGATTACAAACGCGATCCACAGGGACGTGTAATTGTTGATCGCATTACAGGTTTACCATCCAAATCTGACACTGTATCTATTTTGGGTAACGCAGTAGCCAAACACAGGGTCACCGCTGATGGATCAATAAGGTATAAAAATTTCAACCTTTCATTACTGTTTGAATACCGTGGTGGATACAGCGTATTCAACGGTATCGGTACAGAAATGGATTGGTCGGGTACAGGTTACAGAACTGCTACCTACAATCGCCAGCGTTTTGTTTTCCCTAATTCAGTAATTGAAGACCCAGCTAATCCCGGCAAATACATCGCCAATACCGATATCACCGTTAAGAACGGAAACGGAAATAACGGGTTCTGGTCTGACGGCATCAATAGGGAAGTAACTTCGAATTACATGAGCTCAGGTGATTTCTGGAAATTGAGAGAAATTGCGCTTTCTTATGATCTTCCTTCTTCTGTATTAAGCAAAACCAAATTTGTAAAAGGTATTACTGTTAGTGTTCAGGGTCGTAACCTGTTAATGTGGATGGCCAAGGACAACTACTATACAGATCCGGAATATAGTGCGGCTGGTAACGACAGTAATGGTATCGGTCTGACCAGCATTAGTCAAACGCCGCCGGTGCGTTATTATGGTGGTACCATAACATTTAAGTTCTAATGCGGAATGATTTAAAATATCTGTTGCAAACGAGTTGCGGCAGATAGATAAAATGAAAACAAAAAAAATATTATGAAAAAAATTAATGTTATACTATTTATGGGATTGGCGGTGCTGGGCACTTCCTGTAAAAAATACCTTGATATTAATACAGATCCCAATAGGGCGGGAACTGCTACAATATCACCAAACTTATTGTTACCGCAGGCTCTTACCGCTACGGCTAATATAGTTAACGGATACAATACAATGGGAGCGCAGCTTGGTGGTTTTATGGCAAACGCAGGCGGTTACGGCGGCTTCGGTGTGTCTATTAGTTACCAGTTTACAACGGCCAATTTCAATGGACAGTTTTCGGGCCCTTATGACAATTTGGAAGATTACCATACTATTTTGGTCAGGACAGAAGGCGATGCGCTCGGTAGTTATTATAATGCAGCAGCGAGAATAATGAAGGCATTTGATTTCATGCTTCTTGTTGACGCCTATAACGACGTCCCTTATTCAGAAGCGTTAACAGGAGAAATTCTTACTCCGAAATATGATGATGGTAAAGAAATTTACAAATCATTAGCGGACGAACTGGACCGTGCCATTGAGACCATTACCACGGGTGATGCTACAGCAGGCGTACAGCTTTTAGGTGCAACTGATGTTCTTTTTGGAGGTGATATGGTTAAATGGAAACAATTTGCCAATACCATAAAACTTAGATTGTTAGTACAGGGCAATGGCAAGGTTACTTTCTCAAATTCTACTTTTAGCGCTGACGGCTTCCTAACAACAGACGCTCTTGTGAATCCTGGTTATTTAAAAGACGCAGGAAGACAAAATCCGAAATGGGCTACATGGGCTTTCAGTAACACTGGTTCTCCTGGTAATAAAGCATGGATGCCAAGTACGTTTGCTTTGACCTTTTATAACGGAGCAAAACTTACAGATCCGGGAAGGGGTAATGCCATCTATTATAATGGTACAACTACTCCTGACGTTACAAAAGTTCCTACAAACAGGTTAGGTGTTGAATCTAATGGTGTGGTATCAAGTCCGGATGGCAGTTTCTGGTATCCGAACACTAACCGCACAGGTTCTTCTGCTGGCAATGCGTCAGGTGTTTTAAAAGGCTCTACTGCTGGTTTGGCTATTATGACTGCAGCTGAAAGTTATTTCTTACAAGCGGAAGCTGCGGTGAAGGGTGTTCTAACATCGGGCGATGCATCCGTATTATTTGATAAGGGAATAGTTGCATCCTTTACCTATTTGTATGAAAAAGAGGATGGGTCATCCATTGGAAATGCCGCAACAGGTGCAGCCACTTATTTGACTGAAAATGCCACAAGCCGGTTGGCGAATTTCGCTTTAGCAACTACAACAGAGCAGAAGCTCGAAGCTATAATCACCCAGAAGTATATTGCGATGAATATGGTGAATAGCGATGTGGCCTGGAACGATTACCGTCGTACGCACTATCCTACAATTAACAATGCTGCCAATGCAACAGGTGCGGAAACGTTTGCTTCTTCTGTATCTGAGTCTACAAGGCCCGACCATCTGCCGACGAGGATTCTCTATCCGTCAGCAGAAGGATCTTATAATGGCACTAACGTACCTAAAGGGATAAGCCCTTTTACGTCATTAATTTTTTGGGCGCAATAAATTTAAATTTTTATAATTATGAAACAAATAAAAATAAAAGCACTATTATTTTTGGCAATTATCATGGGTCTAACCTCATGTTTAAAGGAAGATCCGCTGAATATTGATACCAGCCAGGGTCCTAAAAACATGGTGGAATTTGCCAATACCGGGGATAATGTATCTACAGCATCATCGACTTATCCCAGATTTACCACAGATTTGGGAAGTGTCGGTTCCGGGCAAACTGTAGAATTTAACGTGAATGTGAGTTACTCAGGTGTTGAGGTTGCACCACAGGATATTACGGTAAATATTGAAGTAGATGCAGCTGCCCTCACTCAATTTAACACTGAAAATTCCTCTAATTATATCATCCCCCCAGCAGATGTTTTTACTTTGCCGACAACTGCGGTGATTAAAAAAGGTGAGCGTCAGGCCCAAATAAAAGTTGGAATTACAAATACCAGCAATTTTGATTTCAATGTGAATTATGCATTACCTCTTAAAATAGTTTCTGCAACGATAGGAACTATAAGTAGGAATTTTGGGAAAGCGGTTTACTCTTTTTCAGCCCGTAACGCATTCGATGGTATTTATCATATGGATGCAACCGCTCCAATGGTTGACGTTACCAGCGCTAGCTTATTTGGATGGTATGACATAGACATGCAATTGATTACTTTTACTGGCAATTCAATTGCTTTGTATGATGGAATTAATTACACAAGTGCATACGGACACCCAATTAGAAGTGGAACTCCGGCATCATCAACAGGATCATATTATGGCGCATTCAGTCCTGTTTTTTATTTTGATGCTGCTGGAACTATTACTGAGGTAGGTAATTATTATGGTGCAAATGCCGGTGGGAATTTGAGGTCGGCTGTAATAGACCCGTCTGGTGTGAATAAAGCCACGTTTAATGCAGATGGTTCAATCAAATCTTTTGAAGTAAGTTATATAATGACTCAAAGCGTGACAACTCCAGATTCTCCCCGGACCTATTTTCATGAGAAATTTACTTATGTCGAGCCCAGATAATTTTTCTATATTAATTTTACAATAACCCTTGTATTTAAAGCAAGGGTTATTGCTTTTAAAAGCTAAAGAATAACGACTTGTTTGTAGGTCTTGATTTAAAAAAAATATATCTTGTTATAAATTGAATGCAGGATAAAAAATGGAACTATGAAAATCAGAATTTTAGTAGTATTCGCTTTAATAATTGCAATAGATGGCTATTCACAGTCAGTAAAAGATAGTGTACAACTCCGCCCCCTTCTTTTTAATCATTTTATTAAGGGAACTGTTTTACTGAAATCGGGGGCTATTGAAACGGCTCCTTTAAATTATAATACAGACAATCAAACTATTGTTTTTATAAAAGAGGGTCAATATCTCGCATTAACAGAACTCGAAACTATTGACACTATTTATATTGACGATAAAAAATTTGTTCCTGTTAAGACGGCAGTTTATGAAATAGCAACACCATCTGTCCCGATGCCTCTTTTTGTAAGTTATACCAATAAAGTACAGCCTATTGTGGCAACAGTTGATCATAATGGTAATAGTAAACAGTCCGGTTCCCAGGTCAGTAATACCATTTCCGATACCTATATGAGCCGCATCTTTAAAGGTAATTATAGTGTGAGGTTTATAAGGCATTTCTGGATCAAAAAAGGAAATACATTAAACAAGGCAACTAATGAAAAACAATTCGTCAGGTTGTTTCCAGAAAAAGAAGTTGCTATCCGGAAATTTATTTATGATAATCAAGTTAAGTTTGATAATCATCTCGATATTATTAAACTTGTCAATTTCTGTAATGAGCCGGAAAGGAAGTGACATAATCGGATTTATAATAATGCTTTTTAATTAGTTTACATTTGTCGAAATTTACTCGAATGGCAGATCAACCCCAACCCAACCAGCTCAACATTGAAATATCTGAAGAAGTAGCCGAAGGTTCCTACGCAAACCTGGCTATCATTACACATTCTCATGCCGAGTTTGTAATCGATTTTGTAAACGTTATGCCGGGTACTCCAAAAAGTAAAGTAAAGTCACGCATTATTCTTACTCCT
>JAKFEJ010000319.1:0-1993 GCA_036675745.1 Chitinophagaceae bacterium
CAACATCATCCGCTATAATTATTCCTTTTGGTATAACATGATCAATGATAGCCGGGTTTGATGAGACATTGTTCAAAGTAATGCTACCGGCAGTGAATGAAAGGTAATCGCCTTTGACAGAAAGCTGCCCACTTACCTTCACTTCTATATTCAACCATAAACTGGTAGTGGTATTCGGCTTGGGCGTACTGTTAAAACTTGAAAAAGGACTATGCGTAATCAAACAAGGATTATTCAGAATGGTTAATATTCCTTTTGCTGTATTGATTGTATAATTGGAAGAAGATACATTAACCGCATTAACATTAATATCATAAGTGCCTGCAGGGCTTGTTTCAACAGCATTTGTTGTCAATATAGGATCACCCTTTATATCACTTGTTTCTAAAGTCTCACCATATTTTAAGCCCGAATAAGTAGCGGTAAATTCGGGATTAGGTTCCGCATAAAGTTTTGTAGTATCATCCGCCTTTATAGTAACACTGGCGGGATTGATAGTCAATTTGCCCAACCCATATGTTATATCATAATTATCATTTAATACGCTGCCGGGTATTATAGATTGTACCCCGGATGTAACCCCTGTAACTGTATTTAATGCTCTTAATACAATCCCTGTTTGCTCAGTTACGTCAGTTTGATCAATAATGACGGCAATCCGGTGCGCCTGTTCGGCAAAGCTGTTAGAAATAGCAATTGGAAATGCACCGTTAGAGATAGCAATCGGCAAACCTCCATTTGATATTGCAATTGGTAATCCTCCATTAGAAATAGCGATTGGAAATGCACCATTAGAAATAGCGATTGGAAATCCCCCGTTAGAGATAGCAACCGGCAAACTTCCGTTAGATAATGGCTCCGCACCCAGGATACCTTTAGGCTTTGACGGCTCAATGGTATTGACCATCGTTGTTAGTAAAGGATTGCTATTGTAACCCAGTACAGACTGTTGTGCAATATCTATTACTTTAGTATTGGTGGTAAGCTGTCGTGTACTTTGTAAGGATTTTTCGCTTGCATAAAAACTAAGATTAGCAAGTTCCTGCTGTGTTAATGTATAAGGAACCACCGTTGCCACTCCAATATCGAACCCTGTTACTGATTGGGCATTATAAAGCGGGATCTCTTCACCATTGGAAATAGCTACCGGAAGACCATTGGAAATAGCGATCGGGAAACCATTAGAAATAGCTACCGGGAGCACTCCATTTGAAATAGCCACTGGTAACCTGTTCATCACCCCAATAACATCGGAGGCCAGGAATTCTTCGTGAGATAATTTAATAATATTTACCACCTGCGGATTATTCGTCGCAATGGCCGGGTCAATCTCATATTTGAATGTTATGGGTGCAATGTCCTGCCCATAAGTAATAGTTTGATCGTTAGGCGTAACTTTTACAGGCAATTTTTCAATTGTTAATATGCCGGGGATTGTGTCATACGTATAAATTTCCAGTAGCCCGGCATCAACAGGATCTGTGAGATCAAATGTACGTACCGGTTTTATAAAATATTGATTGCCTATATTGGATAGTGGGGTTGCATTGGTTGTATAACTTAGGTTTACGGTCTCCAATCCTATATCTGAAAGGGTTAGCAAAGGTGAAGTCTGGGATAAAGGAACACCGTCAATCTGTATGGTAGAAGTAAACGTTGGCAGTTGTTCACCATATTTTTTCGTTTTGGAATCCGCCGTTACGGTTATTGTTTTTTTAGGAATAGAGAAAAACTGGATAGTGTTTGAATAGCCGCCATCTCCGTTTGCCAGGGGTGGTGTGTATACCTGGATAGTTGGATTACCAGTAAAAGCCGGTATAATTGCCGTTAACTCTGTAGTACTGACAAATGTTGTAGGCACTGTCTCGCCTCTGAATAATACCTGCGATTCCTCGCTGAGGTAATCACCATTGACCGTTAATGTAAAAGGACTCGTTGGAAAACTGGTAGGCGTAATGGTGGAGGGATATTCAAGTGAAATAAGAAAAGGTGT
>JAKFEJ010000470.1:0-1991 GCA_036675745.1 Chitinophagaceae bacterium
GGCCGACCTGGTGGTTGACACCTGTGTACCGATACAGGATGCCTGTGTGCCTTTAAAAAATCATGTTGATAAGGTGGGCCCTGTTTCTACTATGGGTTTTATCACCGCTGTATGGATGACGGTAACTACCGTTGCTGAAATATTAGCCGATCGTGGCGTGAAACTTTATATTCATCCTTCTCATAATGTACCCGGTGATACGACTGCAAAAGAGAGATTGGCCGAAGCCTTGGATGAATATAAGACAAGGGTTGCAGGTGTTTAATAATGAAATTTTTCTTTGATAGCGGCAACTGAAATTGCCGCTATTTTTATTCTGTATAGTTCAACTGGAATTTTTTAAGATTGGGCTTGTATTTACGGAAACGGTTTAATTCATACTCATAAATGATATTACCCACTTCTTTAAAAAAAGGATATCCCGTTTGTTTGTATTCATATTTATCATCATTCAGCACACCATCACTGTTTACATAAATAACGCCGCTCAGCATAAATTCAACTTTATTTTTGAAATCTACGATATACGCTACATCAGTCAGGAATCCATACGACCAACCGGTTTTATTGAATACACGGATATAAGAAGGAATTTTACTTTTATCAGCTTTGAACAAAAAGAATTTGGTATAGCTGTCAAAGAATTCCGTTGTGTCATATTTCGGGTGCCTGCTCTCAGATGGTAACTCCGACATATACTGGTATAAAAATTTTCTGTCATTATCAGTAAGATTAAAACGCTGCCTTTTTTTAACAGATCCGGGAAACAAGACGGATTGCAATATCTGCTGCAGATCTTGCAATGGCATATTATTATGCGTTGTAAAATCCATTGGGGTATGGATCAATGAATCATCGCGGTTGAAATGTCCTCTGCCAATAAATATTTTTTTACTGAAATCAAAAGGCAATTGATTATAGGCAGCCGGTTGCTCATTGACCAGTTTTCCGTTCTTTATAAAACGTATCCTATTGGTATGGCGGTTTTGTTCTTCGGTCATGGTAACAAACCGGCGGGTAATGCGGCTGTCTTTGTATCCTTTTTTCCAAAGTTTTTTATTAAGTGTTTCCTGTCCTGCAAATTCATATAACCTGTTATACGCATCATTGTCGCTGACTAAAAAAATTTTACGGATATAATGGGCAATGGAAGGCAAGCCATCAACAGCAGAAGTATCGTTCAGCACTTTTGTTTGCCGGTCAAATGAGCTGTCTGTCAGCATGGCCGTGTATTTATCAACCCCGGGTATCTGCTGCTCATTCAATTTTTCTAATGCCAGCAATGCTGTTGGCAGCTTGACCATTGAAGCAGGATTGAAATAACGGTCCTTATTCACATTAAGATAAAAATTTTTAAACTGCGGCCGGTTCTTTTTATCCCTGTCAATACGGGTATAGATTAGTTGATACTGAAAAGTATCGGGCTGGTTCAATACAGACAATAATAAAGGCGAAGCCTTTGCACGAAGCAATTCATTCAACCATATATCTGTTTTGGGTTGAGATTTGGCTGATAACATTGAAATAATGCAAAACAAAACAACCCATGACTGGCGGAGATACAAATATTTCGCTGACATAATAGTGGACAGAATAAATTCTTAGCTCTACAAGATAATTATTCCCTTTAAATTTGAGCCTTCATTTTACCAGCAAATACCCGCAGAAAATTATTATTATGAAATGAGCCATAATATTGCTTATCACCAACCGGGATCATTATTTGGCGAATTCCATTTGGCCAAAAAACAATAAAAAATAGACACATGAAATTAGTTTCTTACCTCAAAGACAGTCACGAACAATTAGGGGTTTTGGTTGATGGCTTTGTATATGATATGGAAATATTGCATCCGGATCTTCCCAACAGCATGAATATGTTTCTGACTTACTGGGAAGATTCTTATCCTATTGCACAGGCAGGTGAGTTATTAATAAAAGAAGGTACAAGAACCAGTAACAGGAAAGTTGCACTGAATGAAGTCAGGCTG
>JAKFEJ010000285.1:0-13892 GCA_036675745.1 Chitinophagaceae bacterium
CAATACATTTATCAATGATCTTTCTACCGAAGCCTTTAATAAAGGCGAATTTAAACAGGAAAGTTTTTTTAATGACCCTACCTCTTCTTTTATGATCAAATATACTTTTGGTGATAAGATGGATGGCCTGTATAATACTCCTGATGTAATGCAACAGGAAAACCTGGGCGTTGCTGCTTATATGAAACCTTCGATGATGTTGCATGCATTACGTGAAGTGGTGTTGACACCCGAACGATTTGATGCGGCTTTCAAAGAATATATCAACCGTTGGGCCTTTAAACATCCTACGCCCTGGGACTTTTTTCATACCATGGAAAATGTGGCGGGTGAAGACCTCGGTTGGTTCTGGCGGGCATGGGTATTAAATACCTGGAAACTGGATCAATCAGTCAAAGCGGTTAAGTATGTAAAAAACATTCCAGAGAATGGCGCTGATATTACATTGGAAAATTTAGAAAAAATGCCAATGCCTGTAACGGTATTGATAAAAGAAGCCAATGGCAAAGAACATACAATCAATTTGCCGGTAGAAGTATGGCAGCGTGGTGCAGAATGGACTTTCGGGGTACCTACCACAAGTGAAATAAAAGAAGTGGTACTGGACCCCGATAAAAAATTGCCTGATTGGAACAGGGATAATAATAAATGGAAAAAAGCGTTTTGATAAAAAAAATCCCGGGATAATAGCCGGGGTTTTCATTATGCAAAATTCTATTGATAATGAATTAAATTTGGAACAATTAATTGTGGAAATACAAAACGTTAGCAGTAATCATATCAAGACCCATTAAAATGTTTGGACTGTTCAAAAAGACAAGTTGGAAGATTGACGGTAAAGCATTTGACTTTTTTGACAACCTATTCAAACAGCTACCAATTGAATTTCAGTTTTTATCAGACGGGCTTCACAAGGGACTTTATAGGGCTTCTCTGTCAACCATTCAATGAAAGGACACCACTACACAATTGGCTTTGCCCCTTCACAATCGGACAAGTCGATGGTAAAGGAAAAGCAATTTGAGTTGCAGAACATTTTTGTTGTTCAAAGCGGTAATGAATATCTGCTTAATATAACAGTTTATGAAGGGCTTTGGGTAGGATTTGAGATTGAAAGGAATATTTTGGACTTCAAGGACTTTCAATTTAATCTATCAAAACTTCATAAAGACACAAGCAAGTTTGCAAATGACAGCAAAATTGAAGGGTTGGTTAGCGGGCTATTCTCAGCAAATTTAGACCTGGACAACCTTAGCGAATTTGAGGTTGATGGAAAATGCTATTACCAAATAAAAGATTTAGAAGACGGCAATTACATTGCAATTGACAATAAGGGACAAGTGTTCGGACTAATTCACGACCCGTATAAAATTCAATTAATAAACAAATCAGTCAAGCAATTTGTAAATGACGTTAACAATGGACGTTTTGATTTTGACAAATACCTTAATGGACAGAATGGCTAACGCATAACAGCGAGGTTTTGTGTCAGCGTGGACGTAGAATAAATTTTCCACTATTGTATCTTCGATCGGCCTCAGTTCTGGGATGAACGTTTTTTGAAATACCCCCGCTCACAAAGCCCTGACCTAATACGCTTTTACCAGCTCTTGCCAACACACTTTCTTATTCTAAAATAAATACGTACATTTTATAAAGCTTTTGCCAGTTCTTCCAGTGATATCTCTTCCAATACTTGTCTTAACGGTATTTCATTTTTCGAAGTCCATTTAATAAGGCGGATATTACCATCTTCTATTTCAATACCGGTAATGTCGCCATCAATAAAACAACAACAACCGCTGTTGAAATAAGAAGGCTTCATCGTGAGATAATCTATGGCTACCGCTGCAAATTCTTTCTCTCTTTTGCGGATCTCTTTTTCTACCTGCTCCATTGAAACAAGGTCGTTCTTTAATTTAGCAGCTTGCAATTCCCTGTACAATCTTTCAATATGCGTAAGAGAAACAAACACCGGTTGATGTGTATGGCCGGTTATTAATAAGGTATCTTTTTGTACCGCCGACCATTCGTACATGATCTCGTTATGCAATGACTTTTTCTCATTATTGTAGGCGGCGGTATTGGGATTGATCCGCAAATAAGCCTGGAAAGGCGCCCATATCCTGGCTACAAAAAACTTACTGAACCAATTGCCATCACTTTGTGCATCACCCTGGTGGCCATGGGTACAGAAAATCCGGAAAGGTCTGCCACCAATACTTACAGCCAGTATCACCGCTTCATAAATTTTCACTTCCCCGCCATAAATTTTTTTCAATTGCCACCAGGCAAAAGGATCGTTGCCCCAGTACAGGTCATGATTTCCCAAGATCTTTACAAAAGATTTTCTTTCAATAAATTTTTTTTCCGCTTCAAAAGTTTTGGGGTAACTATCTTTTACTTTTCCCAGGGTATTTTCCCATAATTCTTCACAGTCACCCAAACATATAAGAGAAAAATTATTGTTGTTGTAATACTCCAGTGCTGACATGTAATTAGGTTCCGCCAATACAAAATCATCGGCTCCGTCCCTGCCACCTTTATGCTGATCAGAAAAAATAATGAATCTCCCGCTATCCTGTTCAAACGGAATCACTATTCCCTTTTTCCCGGGATGTTCCAGAATATCAGCGTATAGTTTATCCAATGAAGGAAAAATCCTTTGCCGCTCAGGCCTGGAAGAAAATTTCTGTGCTGCCCACAATACCGGCTTTAATAATATATAACGGAGAAACCGACGCATGAAGCAAAAGGCTGTTTGAGGTTCAAGGTTTGAGGTTTGAGGTTCTTTAATTCGAAAAAATCACCCTTATAACAACTTGTTCAACTTTGAAAAATTATTCTCATACGCCTGAAAAAATAAATCCTTTCTGAAGAATACGATAAATGCTACGGTTAAATAATTCCGGTTGGGTACAGTGGTTCTGCTGAAGAACTTCAAACCTCAAATTTTACTTTATAGCAATCATACTAATTTCCACATTCACAGCTTTTGGTAATGCAGCTACCTGCACTGTTTCTCTTGCTGGAAAATCGCCTTCGAAATATTTTCCGTACACTTCATTGATCTCGCTGAACTGTTGCATATCCATGATAAAAATGGTTGTTTTAACCACATGATTAAAACCCATGTTGGCCGCTACCAAAACGGCTTTCAGGTTTTGCATTACCTGGTGCGTCTCTTCCTGTATATCTTTTTTCTTCAATTCTCCCGAAATGGGATCAATACAAATCTGGCCTGAAATATATAAAGTATCTCCCCCCATTACCGCCTGGTTATAAGGGCCGATAGGTGCTGGTGCTTTTTCCGTCCTGATTATTATTTTGTCCATATTTCTTCTTTTAAAAATTGCAACAACGAATATAGCTTTATGCACTTTCTTTGCAAAAAATAGTCTATGACGGTACTGTTGCTGGCGAATGATCAGCAGAAAGAAGAATTATTTGCTTTATCAACAATAAATGATCTCCGGTTACTGCATATCAGGTCAATGGATGAATTCACAACTACTGAACCTGTTGATGCCTGTATTGACCTGCTTTTTGAAAACAATGCTGAGAGAATTGCATGGCTGAATAATTTACAGGTCACGCTTATCATTATTAATTCGGTTATAACTCCGTTAAAAAATATTCAACAGAATTTTATCCGTATCAATGGCTGGAATACTTTTTTAAAGAGACCGGTGATTGAAGCTGCAACCAACAACGCATCATTCAAAGCAACAACAGAAGGACTTTTTTTAAATTTTGGAAAAAAAACAGGATGGGTCCCTGATATTACAGGATTCATTACACCACGGGTAGTTGCTTCCATTATTAATGAAGCTTTTTTCGCACTCGAAGAAAATGTAAGCACGGAAGAAGAAATTGATACGGCTATGAAATTGGGAACAAATTATCCTTTTGGCCCTTTTGAATGGAGTAAAAAGATCGGTCTCCAAAACATATACTCTTTACTTACTGCATTAAGCAAGGAACAAACCCGGTATCAACCAGCTTCTTTACTAAAACAAACAGCTCTCGTATAATAATGGCAATTATTCTAAATATCGATACTGCGGTTGAATCGGCATCAGTTTGTTTAGCAAAAGACACCCAACCGGTACAGTTTACCATCAATAACAACCAGAGAGACCATGCCTCCTGGCTGCACTCCTCCATACAAAAAATTATTTCTGATACCGGTTTAACGACAAAAGATATTGAAGCCATAGCCGTTACTATTGGGCCCGGATCTTATACCGGATTGAGAGTAGGCTTATCTGCAGCAAAAGGATTATGCTATGCATTAAATATCCCATTAATAGCTATAAATACATTGGAAATAATAGCAACTGGTGTAAAAGAAGATCAGGCCGACATGATTTGCCCGCTGATTGACGCCCGGCGAATGGAAGTATTTATGGCAGTTTATGATAAACAGATGCAGGAGATCATAAAACCCTGTGCGATGATAATAGAACCGGGTAGTTTTGATTCCTTACTGGAATCAGGCAAAATTGTATTTGCCGGGAATGGCAGCAAAAAGCTGCAAAAAATTATTGTTCACTCCAACGCAATATTTAACAATTTTATAGCCACTTCAGTTGACATGGTCATCTTATCAGCAAAAAAATATGTTGAAAAAAACTTTGCAAACCTTTCCTACGTTGAACCCTTTTATATCAAAGAGTTCTATTCACCTTTACGGAGATAATCCGCAAATATTAAACTTCTTAACAATTTTAAGTTGTCAAAACAATCATTGATGGCTATTTTTGTAACTTAGATTTAATCAGTTTTAACTATGAATAACTACACGTTAACGTTGAACACGGCTCCTGATAATGGTTTATCCTTAAAAGTGGATTTATTGAATGTGAAGAAGGCTTCTCTCATCCTGAGAGCCATCAATCATAAGCTTCGTCAGCAAATATTGAAATTGATTGATGAGCAGGGAAAGATCACTGTAACTGAGATCTATGTAAAGCTGAGACTCGAACAATCGGTGGCTTCCCAACACCTTGCTATTCTTCGCAAAGCCGGTTTTGTAAAAACAGACCGGGATGGTAAATTCATTTATTATACGATCAATACAAGCCGCATTGAAGAAATGAACAAATTTGTAGAATCGTTATTGAACTAATCCGGTTCTCTTATTTTACTACCAGGAAGCCAAAGGCTTCCTTTTTTATTTTTAAATAAAGTATTTTTGCCATTTAAAAGAACTGATATGTTCATAAAACAATTATATACCGGTTGTATCAGTGAAGCCGCTTATTATATTGAAAGCAACGGCGAAGCCGCTGTAATCGATCCTTTACGTGATATTGAGGTTTATCTTGATCTTGCAAATGAAAGAAAAGCTAAGATCAAATACATTTTTGAAACACATTTTCATGCGGATTTTGTTAGTGGCCATGTAGATCTTGGCAAGGTTACGGATGCGCCGATTGTTTATGGCCCTGATACGATTACCAAATTTCCGGCTCATATTGCCAAAGACGGTGAAAAATTCAAGATCGGGGATCTAACGATAGAAGTATTGCATACACCCGGGCATACACTCGAATCAACCTGCTATTTATTAAAAGATGAAACAGGAAAAGATCATTGTGTATTTACAGGCGATACCTTATTCGTTGGTGATGTTGGCCGTCCTGACCTTGCACAAAAGGACGATGAGATAACTACAGATGATCTTGCCGGAATGTTATATGACAGCCTGCAGAAAAAAATAATACCGCTGGCTGATGATGTGATCGTTTACCCTGCGCATGGCCCTGGGAGTTCCTGTGGTAAAAATCTTGGACCTGATACTGATAGTACGATCGGGGTAGAAAAACAATTCAATTATGCTTTGAAAGCTGCAAACAGGGAAGAATTTATAAAAGTGGTCACAGATGGCATACCACCGCCACCGCAATATTTTCCTATCAATGCAAAGATCAATAAAGAAGGATACGACAGCATAGATGATGTGTTAGAACAGGGAATGAAAGCCTTATCAGTGGAAGAATTTAAAAAATTAATAACCGGCGAAACCGTCATACTGGACACACGGAATTCTGAAGAATTTACACAAGGATTTATTCCTGGCGCCGTCAGTATTGGTTTGAATGGAAGATTTGCAGAATGGGCGGGCAGCTTATTACCATTTGATGTGCCTCTTTTATTAGTAAGTGAACCGGGCAAAGAAAAAGAAAGTATTATCCGTCTTGCAAGAGTTGGGCTTGATAAGGTGCAAGGTTATTTGAAAGGCGGATATGAAGCCTGGAAAAACAGTGGCGAAAAAACAGATCTGATTATAGGTATAGAACCAGATGAACTGATGATGGACATTCCTTTTGATAAAAACCTGGTAGTGGTGGACGTTCGTAAACCGGTTGAATTTGCTGAAGGTCATCTTACAAATGCGATAAATATTCCACTTAACGAAATGACTGATCCTGCCAGTATGGCCAATATTGAAGAACGCCATAATTTATATGTTCATTGCGCCAGCGGTTATCGCAGCATTATTGCAGCATCCTTATTAAAACGCCAGGGCTTTCATAACCTTCGGAATGTTTTAGGTGGATGGGGCAAGATCAAAGAACAGGAAAAAGTGGAGATCGCCAAAGATGCAAGTGTATTGAACTAAGAAGCTGGAGCCGGATACTATATGCCGGATATTTCCCGGCAGGAGACCTGCTATTAAACCAGCATCTATTACCTGTTATCTATTATCTCAGCATACCCTTCTTTCCATTCATGCCTCCATCTTCTATGACTCCATAAATAATTTGATGGATTTTTCCGAATCGTATCTTCCAATGCATTTTTATAACTAATAGTTAGTTGCTCGGGTGTATAGGAACTACCATTTTCAGTAATAGGTACAATATGAAATTTATAATAACCACGTTTTACTTTTTCAAAACCGACAAATACTACGGCCGTGTTATTTTTTACAGCTCCTTTACCGGGTCCGGTTACAAAAGGAGCTGGCTTTCCAAAAAAACTCAACCAATAGGCATTAGCAGGGCTTCCGGGATTCTGATCTGCGGCCAGGGCAAGTATATACTGTCTTGAAAATACATTATGCATTTTATTTTTAAAGTCCTTTGCTGAAATCATAATAGTACCATACCTCGACCTGAACTTAAAAGATATTTTATCAAAGATTTGATTATTCATGGGCATGTATATTCCTACAAAAGGAATTTTCAAAAGCGTCGCATACACCAGGTTAGCAAATTCCCAGTTAAACTGGTGGCCGGCCATTATATGAATATTCCGCCCTTTTTCTATCAGCTCATTGATATAGTCTATTTCACAGTCGCCTCTTTTCTCCAATTCCTTCCTGCTTATGGAGATCATTTTTATTGTCTCAACAAACGTATCCGTAAAATTCAGGTAAAACTCTTTGCCAATCTTCTTCCTTTCTTCTTCTGTTTTTTCGGGAAATGCAATTTTCAGATTATTTGCAACAAGCTCCCTGCGATAGCCTGCAACATAATATAAAATAAAATACGCCAGGTCGGAAATCAGGAATAACACCCGTAAAGGCAGCAAAGAAAGAACATAAAGAAATCCATAAACGATATAGTACATCAGTAATTTTTATAGTACGAATTAAAGAACAATATTTTGAACAAGCTCACTCTTATTCGGATAATCAGTGTTAAAGTGGAGACCGCGGCTTTCTTTCCGGAAGCTGGCGCCTTTTACAATCAAATAACCAACTGTAATAAGATTACGTAGTTCCAATAGCTGTGGCGAAAGAAATGAACTTCCATATAATTTCTCTGTCTCTTCCCATAAAAGATCAAGGCGGCGCATCGCCCTTCGCAAACGAATATCATTTCTCACAATTCCTACATAATCGCTCATTACCTGTTGCAATTCTTTTAAACTCTGTGTAATAAGGATCATTTCCTTTGGCTCACTTGTTCCCGTAGCATTCCAGTCAGGAACGGCCTTCTCTAAATTTCCCCCCAGGAAGGATACTTTCGAAGACTCAGAAGTTCGCTCAATTACATCTAAATAACAACGATGCGCAAATACCATTGCTTCCAGCAATGAATTACTGGCAAGCCGGTTAGAGCCATGCAAGCCCGTACTTGAACATTCACCGCATACATATAAATTTTTAATAGAAGTCCTGCCCCATTCATCTGTTTTAATACCGCCACAACTATAATGGGCAGCCGGAGCAACAGGTATCATATTTTGAGTAATATCAATGCCAATGCTCAAACATTTTTGATAAATATTGGGGAAATGTTCCGTGAATTTGTCTTTACCAAAATGCCTGCAATCCAACCACACATGTTCTGTACCGGTTCGTTTCATTTCGCTGTCAATGGCCCTTGCTACAATATCTCTTGGGGCCAGGTCTTTTCTTTCATCATACCGCACCATAAAAGCTTCTCCATCTTTATTCCGGAGAATGCCACCATCACCACGAACAGCTTCTGTAATTAAAAAAGCCTGCCCCCGCAAACCCGGTTCATATAATGCAGTTGGGTGAAACTGGATAAACTCCATATTTTCTATTCGCCCCTTTGCCCGGTATACCATTGCTACACCATCGCCGGTAGCAATAGATGGATTAGTGGTTGTCCGATATACCTGGCCATTTCCACCGGTAGCTAATAAAGTGAATTTCGTTATTATCTTTTCAATGCGGTTTGACTCAAGATTCAACACATACACGCCATAACATTCAATATCAGGAGCTGATTTAGTAACAAGATAACCCAGGTGGTGTTGCGTAATGATATCCACCACGAAACAATGCTTGATGATCTCAATATTGGCTTGCCTGGAAACCGCGTCCAGCAAAGCTCTTTCCATTTCCCAGCCTGTTATATCCTTATGATGAATGATACGAAACTCTGAATGCCCGCCTTCCTTTCCCAATTTATAATCACCATCTTTTTCTTTATCGAACCTGGCGCCCCACTCAATTAATTCTCTTACCCTGTCAGGTCCTTCTTTTACTACTATTTCCACTACTTCTTCATTGCATAAACCATCACCGGCGATCAGTGTATCCTCAATATGCTTTTCAAAGCTGTCTTTTTCAAGATCATTAACGACAGCGACACCGCCCTGTGCATATTTGGTATTCGTTTCATCCGCAGCAGCTTTTGTCATTACCAACACTTTCTTTTCAGGAAACTTTTGCGCTACTTTCAAAGCATAGGTCAACCCGGCAATGCCTGTTCCTATTACTAAAAAATCTGTTTTTTGCATTTTCAATTTTTATATCAGCGATTGTATTCCGAAAATTTCAGCTACAAGTGTTTTTGAACCGGCCGGAGTACCCTTCCAGTTGCTGTTGGTTAATCAGCAAAATTATTCTTTATAGACTGAACTTATATAACGAATAGCGCCTTCTACAATAAAAAGTTGCGCCACACCATATGTCAGCATAACAACGATACCTCCCATTTCACACGATTGATAAAATTTATTGATCGCAAGTACTGAATCGGAGATCACAAATAATATGGCCCCTGACATCATCCACAAGCCTGCGTTTTTATTTTTAATAAACACCATATGCATGGCCAGCAGGAGCATAAAACTGATAACAATGCCGTAAATGCGGACAGGCAGTTTCATATCCGCCAGCCAGGGAGAAAGCAAGGTTATTAACCCTGTATAATAAACTACAATAATTAACAACAGCCACCAGCGGCTCTTTATCTCTTCTTTTATTCTTATAGAATGAAAAAACAAAATATAGAAAATATGTGCTACAAGGAAAGCCGAAAGACCTGATAAAAAAAATAGCGGGTTATCACCCTGCAACATCAGCAACACATCACCCAGCCATGAAAAAAGAAGGGCTGCAATTACCCATTTTTTTAAATTACTCCGGATCGCCTTTAATTGCAAATTAAAATAAGCCAATAGCCAAATAACAATTAATGGCTTAAAAATATATTCTGCTATTTTATAGTTGAGTTGAATAGCTGCCAGGTCAGCAATAACTATAACACAAAAGAAAATAAGCCAATATTGTTTTTTCATTTCTTCAGGCCTCGTTGTTTCTATAAAATCCTTGCTTTAAAAAAATATCTCCCAATTCAGGAACAATCAGGAGATACTTAGAAATAATCCATACTTAAATTTCTTTCATATCACGGGGTCACCCACGCATCACTTTCTTTCAATAAATTAATTAACTCTTCCACTGCTATTTCACTGTTCACATTACGCTTCACAACTTCTTTTCCTTTATACAATGTGATCTTTCCCGGTCCACTACCTACATAACCAAAGTCCGCATCGGCCATTTCACCCGGCCCATTTACAATGCACCCCATGATCGCAATTTTAACGCCTTTAAGATGATTCGTTCTGGAACGGATCTTCGCTGTCGTTTCCTGCAGATCAAATAATGTCCGTCCGCAGCTGGGGCAGGAAATATATTCGGTCTTTGATATCCTTGTTCTTGTAGCTTGTAAAATACTGAATGCAGTGCTATTGACAAACTGTTCTGTTGTTTGATTGCTAAGATAATTTCGGCCCGAAGAGTTGACAGCACCTTGCACCTTGTTCCTTGCACCTTGTTCCTTATAACTTTCACTTGTCATCCCGAGGCAAATTCCATCACCGAAGCCGTCCAGCAATAAAGCTCCTGTTTCTGTAGCGAAATGTATCAGGTGTTCATCAGCCGTTTGCCAGTTACTATCTGTAATTAATACAACAGGATTATTAATTTTTCTTTCCATTAATTCAATGAACATACGGCGAACAGCAGCCATCGTATTTGGATTTTTACTGCTCAGGCATAAAACCGCTGATTTATCGTTTGCTAATTCATCTAAATAAGTAAATCCATTGAGTGGCGTCTCTTCACTGAAACAATCCAGCATGACGAAATTAATAGTATCACTTTTTACTTCGGCTTCTATATATCCTTTTGCTTCGTAAATAGGAAAATACTTCGTTTTATCAGCAGTAGCCTGCCAATGATCAGGCCAGGTAATTACTTTCAAAGTTCCCGGCAATGCAAAATCAAGTTCAGCCTGTCCTGTAAAAATATAATCTGCGGCTGCATCACTAATATTCCATTTATCTGTTGTTTCATCATAAGTATACCCAACACTCTGCAAGTGCGAAGGAGTGATTGCTGGTATCTTACTCATGTCTGCAATAACAACAGGAACATGTTTTCCCCCAATGTTATCTATTGCAAATGTTTCTCTCCGCTGGTAATGAAAGGGATTATAGGGAAGACTGATGTCTGAAGTATGAGGTAAGAAGTCTGAACTTTCCGACCCCTGATTTCTGACTTCTGACTTCCGGCTTCCGACTTCTGTCAACTGACTTCCGACCTCTGACTTCAGACTTCCAACTTCATATCTCTTTACTAAATCATTGCACACTGGTATTTCCAGTTCCGGATCTTCAGTTAATGAAACCCGGATCGTATCACCAAGACCATCTTCCAGTAAACTGCCAATACCAACAGCGCTTTTTACACGGCCATCTTCACCATCACCGGCTTCCGTTACCCCCAGGTGCAAAGGATAACATTCACCAAATTCATCAAACATCGTTTTTACCAGCAGCCGATACGCCTGCACCATCACCTGCGGATTGCTGGCCTTCATGCTCAGCACAATATTATGATACGTTTCATCTCTTGCTATCCGTAAAAACTCCATCGCACTTTCCACCATTCCCATCGGTGTATCGCCATAACGACTCATGATGCGATCACTCAGCGAGCCATGATTGGTGCCGATACGCATCGCTGTTCCATATTCTTTACAGATTTTAATGAGTGGAGTAAATCTTTCACGGATACGATCTATTTCTTCTGCATAATCCGCATCGGAGTATTCAATTAATTCAAATTTTTTCTTGTCAACATAGTTGCCGGGATTCACCCTTACTTTTTCAACGATCCTTGCCGCTATCTCAGCCGCATTAGGCGTAAAATGTATATCGGCAACAAGCGGTGTCGTATAACCTCTTTTGCGTAGTTCCTTTTTAATGTTCAGTAAATTCTCGGCTTCATTTTTTGAAGGAGCGGTGATCCGAATCAATTCGGCACCGGCCTCAATACAACGGATGGATTGTTCTACAGTAGCCATTGTATCCATCGTATCTGTTGTGGTCATGGTCTGTACACGGATAGGATGGAAATTGCCCAACAAAAGATCGCCGATCTTTACCTCTTTGCTAGTAAGACGTTTATATTCAGTAAGAGATTCGCTGTAAAATTGCATAATTAATGTGCAGATTCGCTAATATGCGTATTTGCGTATTTATATCATCTGCAAAAATAACAAACTATGTGCAAGGAAACTATGCTAAACTACCGGGGAATTCGCAAATCTTCAATCAGTAATAAGCGTATCAACTTTGTCGTTACCAATCTTTCGGCTGGCCGCCGCCCGTTTTAGATTTTTCTTTCTGCAACCTTTGTTGTACTTCCTTTTCTTTTTGTTCCAACAATTTCAGGCGTTGCTCAGCTTCTTTCTGACTCATTTTTGGCTGTGGCTTTTGCTGTTGCTTCTTTTGTTGCTGCTTTTTTTTATCGTCCTTTTTAGGAGGGTCTTTCTTTTTTAATTCCAGCAGTGCTTTCTGAAGATTTTCTCTTGCTTCTTTATCATTTGGGTTCAACCGCAAGACGCTTTTATATGCTTCAATACTCTCTTCCAATTTCTTCTGTCCTGAAAGTATTGCGCCTTTGTTATAGTATGCTTTTGATTTCAGTTCTGCATCGTTGGTTTTGAAAGCAAGATCATCCAGTTCCTTAATAGCCTCATCAGATTTTCCCTGTTTGTGTAAGGCGAGAGCCCGGTTATATTTTGCAGTACTGTTCGAAGATTCCTTTTCCAACACTTCGCTATAAGCGGCTTCAGCCTGCTGGTATTGTTGCTGCTTATACAGGTCATTGGCTTTCTGAATTGCATTATTATTTTCCTCCCGCTGAGGCGGGACAAGTTGTGCGGAAAGTTCTATCGTACGTGCGATTAAAAATAAAGTTGATATAGTGATAACCAGCTTCATGCTTTTACTTTCTTTGTTTCAGGAATAAAATATTCTGCAAGCAACAAGATCAGCATGGCTCCGGCAAACCACCAGTAATAAGCTTTAAAATTCATCAGCGATACATCTCCAAAGGCTTTAGCTTCTATCTGCGATAATTGTTGTTGTAATTGGCGGACCGCTTCATCACTTTCCTGCAAATGAATGTAGATGCCATTTGTATTAGCCGCGATCTGCTTCAGTACATCCTCATTCAGTTTAGATATTACAGTAGCACCGGTTGCCGGATCAATTTTATTTTGACCCGTTGCGGGATCTGGAATATAAGATCCGTCTGGCGAGCCAACTCCAATGGTATTGATCATCATTCCCTGTTCTGATAATTCTTTTGCCGTATTCACCGCTTCCGGATCATGATCTTCACCATCAGAAATTAATATCACAGTTTTAAATCTTCTTTCGGCTGCATTAAAAGCGTTAGCACTTCTTCGAAGTGCTTCGCTGATCACAGTGCCCTGTTGTGGAACTGCATCAGGAGCAGCTGAAGAAACAAACATAGCTGCAGCCCCATGATCCGTAGTAAGTGGCATTTGCAAATAAGCCTTGCCGGCAAACAATACCAACCCGATACGATCATCCGGCAACGTATTCATTAATTTTCCGATCAATTGTTTTGCCCTTTCCAACCTGTTGGGCGCCAGGTCCGTGGCGAGCATGCTTTTGCTTACATCCAATGCTATTACCACATCAATTCCTTTCCGGTTTATACCTTCGGTACCACCTGGTTTACGCAGGTCCATCACCATTACAATACCTGCTGCAAAGGCGACGCTCAGCATCCCGAATTTTAATGTAAATAAGGTGGGGGAATACCTCCCGATCAACATCTTCACCAGGTTACGATC
>JAKFEJ010000131.1:0-13874 GCA_036675745.1 Chitinophagaceae bacterium
GTGCCATTCGGAACATCCGGGTTGGTTGGTTGGCCATAAGGATTTGGTGTCAATGATGGAAAACCACTTCTTCTGAAATTAGCAAATGTCTCGGGGCCATTTAAAAAAGAAGCGATCCAATACTGTGTATTGATCTGCTGCAATTCTTTTCCGGCGATCAATTGGTTCGCTGCGATATAAGTATCCCTTGCACCTGCGGCCACAGCGGAAGCTGCATCGTACGTTACCATTTGATCCATATGTGCGCTGATTCCTTCAGAAAAATATTGCGCGGCTGTTCCTGTTGTTATCCAGCCCCTGTAAGCCGCTTCGGCCATTAATAATTTTGTTTGCGCTGCCGTAACAAAGAATACAGGTGAAGTGGTTTTTGCGATTCTTCTGCGGTCGGCCTGGCTGTAGTCATAAAAGCTTACCAAACCATCAGATCCGGCTCTTGCGACAATGGTACCATTATCATATCCCATTGGCATCCCGATCTGGTCGGCGGCAGCAGTGGTACCGATGGCCGGAGTTTGTGTAGGGCCTGAACTGGCGCCTTTATATCTTATAGCAATGGCTGACAAGCGGGGATCATCTTTTAATTTCAATGAATCCACGAATGGTTTTGCCAGGTAAAAATTAGCCGCTTCAGTGCTGTTCAGCATATTGCCGATCGGTTGTAAATAATTCGCATCATGGCGCATATAGGCATTATCATCATTTACGAGGATAACACCGCCGGTTACGGCAGCCTGTACTGTGGCCTGTGCCTTTGCCGCATCGATTTTGCTTAACCGCATGCCTGCCCTTAACAAAAGAGAGTAGCCGAATTTTTTCCATTTATCTATATTGCCGGCATATAAAATATCCGATGTTTCTATAGTGGCGGCAGAGCTTAATGCGGCAGACGCTTCGGTTAATTCCTGGATGATCTTTGGGTAAATATCCTGCTGCGCATCATATTTGGGAAGGAAAATCTGATCGGAATAGCCAGCGCCACCTTCGAGATAGGGAATGCTACCATATTCATCCGTCAAAATCATAAAAGCATAAGCCTGGATGATCCTTGCCATTTGATAGAAATTGCTCCGGGCAGGATTGTCTTTTGTTTTGATGATGGCATCATGTGTATACTTAATTACATTTTGAAAGTAGACTGTCCATATAGCCGCATTCGTGCCATCACGGCTATCCTGGTTAAAATTAGCGCCTGCCAGCACGCCTCCATTGGGTGAAACCATCTGCTGAACGATTCCTATATCAAAGAGTACCGACCGGGTAGGAAAAGAAACCTGGATGATAGCGTTATTCAACAGCAGTGACGGGTCAAGGGACGTGGGGCTGGTTTTGTTTTTATTTAATCCTTCTAACCCTTTTTCACAGGAAGCTGCCAATAGCGATAAAGCGATCAGCAAGCTATAGTTAACTATTTTTTTCATCTGTAAATTTTTTATTGTTTTTGGCCAGATGGTCCCGATAGCTATCGGGATCATGATCATTTGTATTAAAACTTAATATTTAGATTCAGCCCCATTGCGCGGGTAGTGGGGATACCAGGAGATTCCATACCTACCATGTTATCCGATGCGAATCCAAATGATTCGGGATCTATATTATCCACCCATTTCTTTATGATGAGTACATTGCTGGCGACAAAGTCCACTTTCAAACCTTTAATAGGCCATTTCGCCGGAACAAACCTGGTAAAATCATATCCCAATGAAATTTGACGAAGTTTCCAGTAACCACCATTATAAATAACGGGCTCTACGATCTGTTGAGAACGAAGATGCTCCCAATATGTCTGCACGGCAGCTCTCTTCGTATTCACGCCGCCGGCACTATTCACGCCTTGACCCAACACACTGTCCACCCGACCTTCCAGTGTCGCTTTATGTAATCCATGGCGATAGGCGTTGAAGTTCGTTCCTGACAACATTTTATTTCCCAGTTTAAAATCTATGAAAACAACCAGGCTGATCCCTTTATAGTTAAATGAATTCAGGAAACCGCCTGTCCATTTGGGTAAGGCGCTGCCAAACAGCACAAAGTCGCTCGTGCGTTGCGGCAATCCATTGGCCTGGAAAATTCTTTCCCCTTTAACGTCCCTCGCATATCCATATCCTGCGATCTGTCCCATTTCCTGTCCTACCACATGTCTTGCTTCTCCATTAAATACATGGGTTCCTGTCGTGATACGTTCACCTATTTTGTCTGTCAAAATACTTAGCACTTTAGTTTTATTGTAAGAAGCATTCGCTGTGAATTCCCACCTGAAATCTTTCCTATCTACAGGCACCAGGTTCAGCATGGCTTCATAGCCGATATTACGGCTCTTACCACTATTGATGCTGGTATTTACAAAACCGGATGCATCTGAAACCTGCACCTGGACGATCTGGTCAGTAGTGATTTTCCTGTACGCGGCGAGATCAATGTTAACCCTGTTTCTAAATAATTTTAATTCAAGGCCAATTTCGGTTTCTGATACCCTGCTTGGTTTAAGGTTAGCATTGGGTATTGAATTTCCACTTGTACCTACCGGTACGGGAGTTAATCCGGGGTTATTGATCAGGTTGGCATTAACAGCATAGAACAACTGATCTGAATAAGGAGCTACAGCTCCATCACTTCCCACTTCAGCATAACCGATCCTGATCTTTGCAAAAGATAACCAGGGTATTGATTTCAGATTTTCTGAAAAGACATAGGCGCCGGAAACGGAAGGATATACAATACTCCTGTTGGCAGCAGAAAGTGTCGAAAACCAGTCATTTCTCAATGTACCATTTAAATACAGGGTCCTTTTCCAGGAAACTTCCGCAGAGCCATAAAGCGAATTGACCCCTTGTTCTATCAAGGCATAGAAAGGATCTTTCGCTCTTCCGTTTTGAACGGTGTAAAGTCCCCTGACAAAGAAATCCGTTACAACAACGTTGTTGATATCGACTGTTTTCCGCATTTGGTTACCACCCACTGTAAGGGTAGCGTCAAAGTCGCCGAATTGTTTATTACCACTTACTAAAAAGTCAAGGTTTGTTTCTCTGAAACGACGGGATTCCTGTGTATAAACACCATTTGCAAAGCCCGCTACAGCAGCCCTCGATGCATGACCGGTAGGAAAATTATTTACATCTTCATCCCGTGACCAATAATCCTGGCCAAAGCGGACCTGGCCATAAAGCCAGGGCAGAAAATTATATTTCACGGAAACATTTCCGAATATCCTGTCTCTTTTAATATTATGAAATTGCTCTGACAATATCCAGTAAGGGTTGGTCCTGTTCATAAAGCGGGAATAGACATATTCATTTCCAGCAGCGTTAAATTTATTCGCATCCAATACGGACAAAGGCATTGAGGTAGACATTGCCATTATTGTAGTAGGAATCGAGTTATCCTGGTTGGCGATGTTTGGCGGATTTTTGTTGTGCTCTCTTGAATAATTGACATTTCCTGCGAAACTAAATTTGGTAGATAAGTTGTAATTAAAACCGAGGTTCATGGTTTTGCGGTTAAACTTATTATTCGGTACTATACCCAGGTTATCAGTATTGTTAATAGAAAGATGGATACCGCCTTTTTCTCCGCCTGATTCAAGGGTCAATGTATTGGCGAAGTTTTGACCGTGCCTGTAGAACTCTTTGATCCGGCTTCCCTGCAATTCATAAGGAACACTAAGATTATTGAATAGGATATGCGTCATGCCCGGTGCAAATTTTTCACCAAATGACCATTGACCGGAGGAAGGATTAATGGTCAGCGGACGTACTCCATTTTCGCCCTGCCCGTATTCGGTTTGATAGTCGGTAAAATCTAATGGCGTTTCATTGGTATAATTCAGGTTATACGATACACCAATTCCCTTGCCTTTACCCCTGGTTTTTGTGGTGATCATGATCACACCGTTCTGAGCTCTTGATCCATACAATGCTGCCGCAGGGGCACCCTTGAGTATGGTCATACTTTCAATATCATCAGGATTTATGCTTGATAGACCATCGCCGCCATCTGAATATACACCTCCACCTTTTACGCCAACAGTATTTCCGTTAGCATTCCCACCCGATTCAGGATTACTATTGGAACTGGAATTATCCATCGGAACACCATTTATTACGATGAGAGGACTATTTTGACCGCCAATGGATGATTGACCACGGATACGGATCTTGGAAGTACCACCCGGACCAGTACCCAAAGAAGAAATATTAACACCTGCTACCTTTCCCTGCAAAGCGTTCATTACGTTGGGGCTCCTGTTAATCGTCAGTTCCTCTGGTTTTACATTCGTAGCTGAATATCCCAATCCTCTTGCTTGTTTGGAAATACCCAATGCAGTGATCACTACGGCATCGAGGCTTTGTGCATTGGTCAGTAATTTCACATCAACGACACTGCGGCCGCTAACAGGAACATCCATAGTGGCATAACCAACAGAACTAAAAGTTAAGGTCGCATCGGTGGGTGCATTGATCCTGTATTGTCCGGAAGCATCAGTAGTAGTGCCGGTAGTAGAACCTTTAACAGCTACAGAAACAGAAGAAAGTTTTTTTCCACTTTCGTCAGATACGGTTCCTGAAATTGTTTGTGCTTGTGCACTTGTAAAAAAACAGATAAGTAATAATGGGAGCAGCAGTTTGAATAAGTCAGGGCCAGAACCCTGCTTTACATTTTCTTTCATAATTGGCAAGTTGTTTTGATGAAGCAATATTTAGTTGACTCAGCCCGGTAACAGGCAATGGGTCCTTCAATCTTTAGCCAAAGTATTCAGAGTCTGAAACAAAAACTTCCAATAAAAAACAGTGATGAATATTGTACGTGTCGGATGAGATAAATTCCCTTTCTTTATACAGGTAACCAAAACGTGTTGGTTAGTTTGAGCCATTAATTATTAACGAAGCTTGCATGAATCAATTTGTACTTCAGCAGGGAAGGTCCGCAGAATTGGATTTGTTTCCACATATCATGGAGCTGGGTGCAAAGAAAAATTCTTCTATCCGGTTAAATTCATTACCGGAGTCAGCTACAGAAAGCATACGGATATACTATGTGATCGAAGGAAAATTCGAGTGGCATATTCATCAGCAACAGTATATGCTTTATCCCGGTGATGCAGCATTGATACTGCCCGGACAGAAATTCGGCAGCGAAAAAGGTTTTTTAGATATCGGCAGTATTTCATGGATACATATTAATGTACAAAGACTTGAACATGGGAAAATGATGCCTGGCAAATGGAGCAGTTTATCAGAAAATGAAAGCCTTGCCATTGGGAAAATCTTATTACTTAACAACTCATTGGTTCTGTCAAAGTTTAATGAAGCTGGCAGGATTCTTCACTATATACAAAGCGAATTATTTAACAAAGAGATTGGTTATAGCACCAGGGCCAATCAGCTTATTGATGAATTGTTCATTACCATCACCCGCCAGTTAACAAAGCAAAGCAATCCTGCAAGAGATTTTCCTAAAACATTTATGCAACTCGAACAAACGCTGCGGCAAAATCTATCGCACCAATGGACGGTAGAAGAAATGGCTGCTGTTGTAGGTATGGGAACCACGCTGTTCAATGAAAAGGTAAAAACGTATTCAGGTTTTTCGCCTATCAACTACCTGATCAACATCCGCATTTCAGAAGCCATCAAATTATTAAAGAAAAAAGATATCAGCTTAACGGATATAGCGCTTGACATAGGATTTTATTCATCGCAGCATTTTTCCACTACGTTTAAAAAACTAACAGGTTATACGCCGAGTGAATTCAGAAAAAATAATTTATCCAACAACTAATTATACTCAAATGGAATGCATCATCACCATCGAATTAGGAACAAATGCTGTCCGGATATTTGCGTTTGATCTTAAAGGGAATATTATCAGTTCAATGAAAGGGCATTATCCCACTTTTCATACCGGGCCCGACTACAGCGAACAGGATCCTGAACAAATTTTCATCACCATGCTTCATGTGCTGAAGAATTTGCTGAACGAAAAAATACATCCAAAAAAATATCATGTAGCCCGTATTTGTTTCAGCGCTTATATGCACAGTGTGCTGGCTATTGATAAATATGGCGTGCCGCTTGGCAATGCAATAACCTGGTCAGACAACAGGGCGAAGAAAGAAGCTAATGAGCTGAAGAGTTCTCCTGGTGGAAAAATTATTTATACGGCAACGGGAACGCCTGTACATCCTATGTCGCCTTTGCTTAAGATAGCCTGGATAAAGAATAATGACCCGGAGAAGTTTAAGCAAACCAATAAATTTTTATCTGTAAAAAGTTATATTACACAGCAACTTACCGGTGAATACCTGACTGATTATAGTCTTGCTTCCGCAACAGGTTTATTAAACATCCATACTATTAAATGGGAAAAAGATGCATTGGAATATGCCGGCATCAGCGCTGATATGCTGGCTAATCTTGTTCCGGTTTTTGCCTCAGCGGGAAAACTGAAGAAAGCTTACCAGAATTCTCTCGGCCTTCCTGCAGATACGAAGATCATTGTTGGCTCAAGCGACGGATGCATGGCGACTTTAGGTGCGGGTATCTGGGATGAAGGCAAAGCCGTAATAACAATTGAAGACAGCGGCGCAGTAAGAGTAGTCGGAAAAAAAGTTTTACAAGATGAACAGCAACGGTTTTTTAATTACCTGCTGACAGAGGATTGTTATGTGTCGGGAGGGCCAACCAATAATGGTGGAATTATTTTTGAATGGTTTGCAAATCAATTCGGTGATTTTAAAAACCCGTTTGACCTGGAACAGAGTATGGAAGAGCTTGTAACGGAAGCATCGAAAGTCGCTGTTGGATCAGATGGTTTATTATTTCTTCCTTACCTGCTTGGAGAAAGGGCGCCTATCTGGAACGCCAATGCAAGAGGAATGTATTTTGGCCTGAATATAAAACATAAGCGACAGCACTTTATACGGGCTACGGTAGAAGGAATACTTTATGAGATCTATAGCATAGGAAAAATATTGGAAGAACACCGCACTATCAACAGTCTTTCTATTAATGGCAGTTTTGCTTCCATCCCTTTTTGTACACAGATCATAGCCGATATGTTCAACAAGCCTGTCAGCCTGAAACAGAATAGTCATAGCGTTGGCCTGGGGTCTTTTTTATTAAGCGCCACTGAAATGGGTATTTATAAAAGCCTTGATGAAGCGGCACAGACGGTGGAATTACCTGATAAATACACGCCGCAAAAAGAAAACCATGCTGTTTACTCGCCTTACTTCAGCATATTCGAAAGTTTAAGTACGAAATTATCTGATGAGTTTGAAGCAATTGCTACAATTCAACAAAAGAATGCGGCTGAGCAGAATAGCCATACAGAGCTTACAAAAATATAATTGACATGAACAATACACGTAAAACTAAAACGATCAGCAGTATGAAAAAATCCAGTTTCTTTTTTGCCCTGGTATTATGCTCCTCTTTTTTTGCCAACGCACAACAGGTTACACTATCAGGTGACCAGATCAAAGTCTATACTCCTGAGTGGAAGGGAGAACGTTTTCCGGACGGAAGGCCTAAAGTATCTGATAAATTATTAGAACGTCTTAAAGCGATTCGCCTTGAAGAAGCCTGGGGCATTCTTCGCAATAAAGGTTATCAAAATCAATTCGAAGGTGATTGGATGGTATTACATCCGGATTCTGTTATGACAGGAAGAGCGGTCACCGCCCAATATCTTCCACTACGACCTGATATTGACAAGATCATAAAAGATAAAGGTAAAACGGAAGGCCGTATCGGCGCTACCAATTCATGGCCCATTGATGTGCTGAAGAATGGTGATATATATGTTGCCGATAGTTATGGAAAAATTATTGATGGTACGTTGATCGGTGATAATTTGGGTAATGCTATTTATACCAAATCTCTCAGGGGAGTTATTTTTTATGGGTCTGTAAGAGATGCCGAAGGGCTTGCGGAGATCAAAGGTTTTAATGCATGGATAAAAGGATATGATCCTTCTTACATACAACAGATGATGCTTGGCGGAATTAATGTTCCCATACGTATGGGCAGAGCAATGGTATTACCGGGCGATGCAGTGCTTGCAAAAAAAGGCGGCGTTGTATTTATTCCCGCTCATCTTTTAGAAGAAGTAGTGCTGAATGCCGAATTCATTGCACTCAAAGATCAGTTTGGTCATCAACGTTTGCGGGAAGGAAAATATACACCCGGCCAGATTGATACTCAATGGACAGATGAGATCAAAAAAGATTTTTTAAAATGGCTGGATGATAACCCGGGTAAAATTCCTATGACAAGAGAAGAGCTTGATAAATTTATGAAAGACAGAACGTGGTAAAAAAGGACAAGATACAAGGAACAAGGTGCAAGGCACAAGAACAAGTAGCCCTTTAGTCAATCAAATAATAATTCATTCATTATTTAAAAAGTATAATTATGACACCGTCACAAAAGTATTTAGCCAAGCTCGGTTTAAAAGACCTGGATGATATAGAACAACCTCATACTACTGCTAAAAAAGAATCACCGGACAACAGCCGTCGTTCTTTTTTCAAAAAAACTGCATTGGGTGGTATTGCTTTAGGAAGTGCTTTTGCTTTTTCTCCCATTGAAGAACTGGTGGCGCAAAGCACTCAAAAAGTCAGTCGCTTTTCCGGCCCATCTGATTTAAAGATAACAGATATGCGTTACTGCCTTACAGGTGTAATGGGTGGCACGGCCATCATTCGTATTGATACCAACCAGGGAATATATGGATTAGGTGAAGTGAGAGATGCAGCCGATGTACGATATGCACTAATGCTTAAAAGCAGGATACTGGGAAAGAATCCCTGCAACGTAGAACAAATATTTAAATCAATAAAACAGTTTGGTGGGCAGGCCCGCCAGGCCGGTGGTGTTTGCGCTGTTGAAACGGCGCTTTGGGATATATGCGGTAAAGCTTATAATGTACCATGCTGGCAATTGCTGGGTGGAAGGTATCGCGACAAAATAAGAATGTATGCCGATACACCTGAATCCTCTTCTCCTGAAGAACAAAAAAAGTTGATCAAGTACCGTACAGAAGAACAGGGCTATACCTGGCTAAAGATGGATGTTTCCATCGGCGAATTAAAAGGAATACCAGATACCATGGTCAATAATAAATTCTGGGAAAATGCACAGGGAAATTTAGCGCAGTGGGGTGATCAGGGCAATTATATGTCTTATGGCAATACGCTTCATCCTTTTACACAAATACAAATTACCGATAAAGGTTTGGAAGAATTGCAAAAGGTTGTCGAAAATGTGAGGAGTATGGTGGGTTATGAAATCCCATTGTCTACCGATCATTATGGGCATTTTGATTATAATAATGGAATACGTTTGGGCAGGGCTCTCGAAAAATATCGCTTAGCATGGTTAGAGGATGTTGTTTCATGGGAATATACAGAGCAATGGAAGAGATTGACGGATGCGTTAGAAACACCTACGCTTACCGGCGAGGATATTTATTTACTGAAATATTTTAAGCCTTTGATTGACGAACGTGCAGTTGATATTGTTCATCCGGACCTTGCTTCATCAGGCGGTTTGTTAGAAACAAAAAGAATTGGCGACTATGCAGAAGAATATGGTATAGCAATGGCCATGCACCAGGCAGGCACACCGGTTTCATTTATGGCTTGCGTTCATTGTGCAGCAGCTACGCAAAATTTTTTAGCACTGGAGCATCACTCAGTAGATCTTCCGTGGTGGGAAAGCCTGGTAAAGACTACTGATGGAAGAAAATTAATAACTAAAGGTTTTGCTAATCTTCCGCTTACAACGCCCGGATTAGGAATTGAATTAAATGAGGAAGTAGTAAAACAACATCTTCATCCTTCTGATAAAAGTTATTTTGAACCTACTCCTCAATGGAATGAGAAACGTTCACATGACAGGATCTATAGTTAAACAAACAGGAATTTTAATTGCAAAGCCCGTTAAAAATCAGGCTTCTTTTTTTATCATGTCAGCAATAACAAGCATTGGAACCACATAGTCACAGTAGGACACAATAGAGTAACACATAGTTTTTCTATGTGTGTATTTTCTATGTTTTCTATCTGCCTATATGGTAAAAAAGACGATATATAAAATCTTTAAAAACTATTCTTCAGCTATGGCATTGTCAAAAAAACCGATCTACAATTTTTTTTATGTACTGGCAGCTATTTTTTTAATTGCGTGGATTTTTATAACAGTACAACAACTGCATGAATGGGGCGGCTGGTTGCTGATGTTATTTTTTATAAGCCTTGCTATCGCTTTCCGAAGCAAAAAGCTATTGAAAGGTCTTTCATTTACATTGATCATTTTTGCTGCGGTTACTATGGCGCTATATCATCCCGGATATTTTTTGGAATGGGATGGGTTTAAGTTAAGCGGCTTAATCATTCCTTTGATACAGTTGATCATGTTTGGCATGGGTACGTCTATGAGTATAAAGGATTTTGCCAGCGTTGTCAAAACACCCAAAGGAGTACTCGTGGGGGTAATGAGCCAGTTCATTATCATGCCACTCATGGGATTTACTTTAGCGTCCCTGACTGATTTTCCACCTGAAATAGCGGCCGGCATCGTTTTGATCGGATGCTCGCCAAGCGGCCTTGCTTCCAATGTAATGTCATACCTGGCAAAGGCAAACCTCGCTTTGTCAATCACTGTTACCGCCACTACTACATTAATGGCTCCTTTTGTTACACCGGTATTGATGAAGCTACTGGCAGGAGCTCTGGTAGAAGTAGATGTATTAAAGATGATGTGGGATATTATAAAAATGATCATCATTCCCATTGGAGCCGGGCTGGTTTTTAACAGGCTGTTAAGCGGCAGAGCTAAGTGGCTTGACACGGCCATGCCATTAGTCTCTATGTTTGGCATTGCATTTATCATTACTATCATTACTGCTGCAGGAAGAGATAGCCTGCTCACGATCGGGCCTGCATTAATAGGTGTAGTGCTCATTCATAATCTATTTGGTTATTTCCTTGGGTATTGGTCAGCCAGGTTACTTAAAATGCCTGAACGTGATTGCCGCACTATTGCTATTGAAGTAGGTATGCAAAATGCAGGACTTGCATCCGGTATTGCAAAAGAAATGGGTAAAATAGCTACCATCGGCCTGGCAGCTGCAGTTTTTGGTCCTTTGATGAATATTACGGGCTCAACGCTGGCAAGCTGGTGGCATGGCCGTTTACCAAAAGATGTTATAACGGAACCAATAGAAGAAGAACCGCTCGCAGATACTAAAGCAGATTATTCATCATAATAATTTTTATACAATGCCAAGACTGAAATATTTCCTGTTTATTTTTTTAATGATCGCTTTTTATCAATCATCAAAAAGTCAGCAGATAACAAAAGAAGAACTTATTTTTTTAACACCTGAATGGAAAGGTGAACGTTTTCCTGATGGCCGGCCTAAAGTGCCAGACAATATTATTCTTCGAATGAAAGCAGTAAGCGTAGAAGAAGCCTGGGCTGTTATGAAAAATGCCGGTTATGGTTACCAGGTAGCAGAGGGTTGGCAACAGATAAATCCCGATAGTGTTTTAGTAGGACGTGCTGTAACCACTACATTCATGCCAGCCCGCCCGGATGTATGGGGCGCTATTGATGCACGGGGAAAAAAAGCGGGAAAGAGAGGACAAAATACATGGGCTGTTGATTTGTTAGTTAAGGGTGATGTGTACGTCGCCGACCAGTTTGGCGCTCATAGGAATGGCCCCACGATAGGTGATAATGTCGGCAATGCTATTTATGCTAAAACTGGTAATGGCATTGTTTACGACGGTGCATTAAGAGATGTTGAAGGGTTAAAAGAAATAGGCGGCTTTACTTCTTTTTACTCAAGCTATGATCCTTCTTATCACAATCCTACAGGAGACCTGAATACCATGATCGTTGGTATCAATCAACCAACACGTATCCGCACAGTAACTGTAATGCCCGGAGATGTTGTTTTGGGAAAGTCGGGTGTAGTGATTTTTGTTCCCCCTCATTTAGCGGAAAAAGTAGTAAAGACCTCTGAGATCGTTCGCTTACGGGATATGTTCGGTCATCAACGTTTGAAAGAAGGTAAATACACGGCTGGACAAATAGATTCCCGATGGTCCGATGAAATTGAAAAAGATTTTTCAAAATGGCTCAACGATCGTATTACTGAATTACCTGTTTCTAAAGAAGAGATCCAGGAATATCTTAAAGAACGTACCTGGTAATTTAAAATTTAATTAAACTAATACGATATGTCAACTTCAAGACGATCATTTATTACAAAGGCAGCTATAGCTTCTGCACTGGCTCCTTTAGCTTCGTTATCAACTTTTGGACAGGGCTATGAAAAAGCTATTGATAAAACGCCGAAGTCTTCTGCGCCATCGGATCTTAAAATTACGGAGATCAAATGCGGTTATATAAGAGGAAGCCTTTTTGTAAAAGTATATACCAACCAGGATATCTGGGGATGTGGTGAAGGGGTTGATGCCGTACCCGGTACCTATCATTTGGTAAAAAATTTTGGAGAGAGGATCAAAGGAAAGAATCCGTTGAACGTACATCGCTTGTTTGAAGATATCCGTAAATCCGGGTTCTTCCAGGGAGCACAATCAGGAATGTATATAGCAGTTTTGTCTGCTATTGAAACCGCGCTGTGGGATGTTGCAGGTAAAGCGTTGAATTTACCATTATATCAATTACTCGGTGGAAAGTTTCGTGATAAAATAAGAGTGTATTGCGATACGGCCTTGTACCAAAGAAATTTACCAACGCCAAAAGATTTTGCTGAAGCTGCATTAAAATCAAAACAAATGGGCTTCAATGCAATTAAGTTTGATCTTGACCAGGCGAATGATCCTAATAAATATGATACATACAACTGGACGGCCAGCCCGGCTGAATTGCAACGGATGGTTGACCAGATGACAGCCGCCCGTGAAGCTGTAGGACCCAACATTGATATATGCGTTGATATGCATGGGCGTTATGATGCGGTAACTGGTCAGGCTGTTGCAAAACGCATGGAACCGCTTAATTTAATGTGGCTGGAAGAACCGATACCCGCAGAGAATGTAGAAGCGTATAAACTCATTACTGAGTCAACAAGTACACCGATATGTGCGGGAGAGAATCATTATCTCGCTCATGGATTCAGAAGGTTATTGGAAATAGGCGCTGTTGATATTGTTATGCCTGATCTGCAAAAAGCAGGTGGTCTGGGAGAAGGGCAGCGTATCGCCAATCTTGCCAATTTATACTATGTTCCGTTTGCGCCGCATATGGTAGCATCATTTCTTGGCGCTATGGCATCCGCACATGTCTGTGCATCGGTACCTAATTTTTTGATATTAGAATGGCAATCTTATTTTCATACCCAACCGATGTTCAAAGAAATAATTCATTACGATGGTGAATGGGTGAAGAATAGTTTTATTACGCTTTCTGAAAAACCAGGTATCGGCGTAGAAATAAATGAAGAAGGCATGAGGAAATATGCGATACCGGGAATGCCGTTTTTTGTATGAGTAAATAATTTTATAATGAAGACTGGTTTATTGTTATTGTTTTTTTTAAAGACTGTTTTCTGCATTGGTCAATCTGCAGACAAGGCAAACTATTTTCCCAAACAAATGGAAATAGTAAGCGATACTCTGATCAAAGAAAATGTGTGGGTTTTTATTTTAGCAGGTCAATCCAATATGGCTGGCCGTGGATTCGTGGAACCCGAAGACACACTACCCCGGAAACGTTTAGTAACCATTAATAAAAACGGGCAATTAATTATCGCTAAGGAACCCTTGCATTTTTATGAACCAGCATTAACAGGTCTTGATTGTGGATACTCTTTTGGAACAACAATGATAAAAAGTATTCCCG
>JAKFEJ010000134.1:0-1986 GCA_036675745.1 Chitinophagaceae bacterium
ATTAATAAATCTCAACCTGCTAAGAAAACGGTTGAGTAAATGTCATACAATCATAAAGAGGGATATGCAGTCTAAAGAACTTTAAACGTTATACCCTTCAACTTTAAACTTTTTTATGAGCAAAGATAATATTGGTAATTTTTTTGATCCTGAAGATTTTGAAAAGGGCGATGATGAACGTGGTGAGGAATGGAAACCTGAGAATGTTTACGGAAAAGAATTATTCCGAAAGGCAATAGAGATTCTTAACCTGACCGATACTATTTGTGCAATGCTGCCGGAGGAAGATGACCAGGCGGAATTTACGCAACGATTGATGAAAGAGAATGCCATGCTGGTTCCTGTCAAGATCAAAGGCGCCCTGGGAATGAATATTTATAGCCTGAAGATGGAAAATGCTGTTATCATCAAAGTAAATATCTGCCAGTTGAAGGATCAGCTTTGGGCTTGTGAAGCTTTTCATGAAATGGAAGCAAAGTACCTGGATGTATTGCGAAGTGAAATAGACGCTTTCAAAGAAATATTCGTTAAATGGGTCACTTCATTTGATAAGAACAATGACCTGCCGGATGACTGGCATTTATTTAATGATCCTTCTGATTTTCCTGAAGATGATGAACCGTTTGATGCCAAATCATTTTTTGATGATGTTGATCCTGATGATGAGAAATAAAAAAACAATTCAAAAATGAAAACGGTTCCAAATTTCTAGAACCGTTTTCTTTAAGTGAAACTATTTACTAAATCAATGGCTAAGATTAATAGCCATATGTTAATCCCATAGTTGGCATTAAAATCCTGCTCATGATCAATCCAATGATAAAATAAACCGCAATCATTACCAACAGCGATACCACAAAATAGCCAACATGTTTGTCGGCTGGCGTCTTTTTTAACTTAGGCATACCTAAGTATAAAAGATACAAACCATACAGGCCAGCTAATGCACCAAGAAAGGCAATTGCAGGTATTATTGCCAATAATCCACCAACCCATCCTGCGGTATATGAATAAGCTACAAGCTGGATAGATCGCCCCATATTTTTTTCTGATTCAAAACTGGGAGCTAAAGCATCAATTACAAATGCGCTGATGTAGACGCCAGCCAATGCTCCTACCAAAACGGATACAGCATAATAAATTCCCCAGTTGATTCCGCCAAAGTAACGGGATGCAAGAAAACCATAACCTATAAAAGCAGCTAATGCGGCAGCGCCGGCAAGAGGCAGTACATAGCCCGTAATGATCTTGCCCGTATCGGGTTGTTCAGTTGCTATCACATCCCACTCTTTGGCAGGTGAAATGATAATGTTTTTTGCTCTTTCAATTAAATTCATAAACGTTGGTTTTAGTAAACTAATATAATGAAAGAGTTCTGGATTGGCTAAAACAATAATACACAGAGTTGTGTATAAAATAGCATAATGAATTGTGGATAATAATCAAATTGTTTGCCCGTAAGTAATAACAGGGAGCGATTGAGAAAATCTTTACCAGGGCCAGCTAGCTGGGTTTTTCATCCGGATACAGGATTTTGGCAATTTCCCTGTCTTACGGGTTCTTAGTTATGATAATAAAAAGAGCTCAGGTTAATAAATCCAATAAGCAAGCGCAGAGAGTGTTTAATAAAATTTATACTAATGAGAGTACCAATAGAGAACGGATTAGGTTTTGTCAACCAGGGTATCAGATTCTATTAAGCTCCCTGCTGCTTATTGGAACAGAGGTTGTTGCACTTGTAAAAGAACGTCAGCGAATATCAAGTTTTCCGGTAGCGGTTTCTTCGTCGCCGCAGAAAACATGATAAATATATTTACCCCTTTTGAGGCCGGTTATTTTTTCATGATCGCCTTCGTCCATTCTATAATGTTTCATTAATGTGCCCTGCAAATCAAAAACAAAAAAATCAATTTCTTTACCATCATTTTCTTTTGCTACGACATGCATGGTCTTTTTTATGACATCCGGGTAAATTTTTACCGCATT
>JAKFEJ010000501.1:0-1982 GCA_036675745.1 Chitinophagaceae bacterium
CGAAGCAATCTCCTCTGAAGCACGATAAGCCGTTTGTTCATGAATCATGAACAATAAACCGGGGGAACTAATTTTTTGCCGCAATAATGCTGAGGAAGACTTTAACAATCCTGAAACAAGAGACCTGAAATAAAAGACACTCAAAAGTTGTTTTACCTGCGGCGTTTTCCGGGAAAATAAAATGTTGGCGCTAATACAATACCGGGAAACTATTTCCGTATTTATATTAGAACAAGCCACACACCATGCAATTGTATAAACGGGTAAGTTTTTTATCGTTGGTTTCAATGATCGTGTTTCTCCCTGCTAAATCACAAACCACCGACAGCTCATCAGTAGAGCTAACAAGAACAGATACGGCGTTAAAAAATCTCGCCGCACAGGTACAGGAGACAAAAAAACCTTTTCCCATAAAACAGTTAGTGGCTCCAACCCTGATGGTCATGTACGGCTTGGGCGGTCTTGAAAATAAGGGTATCCAAAAGATCAATGGAAAACTCAAAGAAGAAATATATAGCGAACGTCTGCCTGGGAAATCCAAACTGGACAACTATCTCATTTTTGCTCCGGCTGCTACGGTATATGGATTAAATGCATTGGGCATTAAAGGAAAACATAATTTCAGGGACAGGACCTTGATCTACATGATGTCGAATCTGTTTATGAGTGGAATTGTTTTTTCAGTTAAGAATATCTCTAATGAGCTGCGGCCTGATGCCTCTGATTATTTCTCTTTTCCAAGTGGACATACAGCCGCTTCTTTTGTAGGCGCCGAATTTTTAAGACAGGAATACAAAGATGTTTCTCCCTGGTATGGCGTAGCCGGTTATGCCATGGCTACCACCACTGCTTATTTACGTATGCAGAATAACAAACACTGGTTTAGTGATGTAGTGGCTGGTGCTGGTATAGGCATCGCTTCTACTAAACTGGCCTACTGGCTGTACCCCAAAATACAGCATAAATTATTTAAGGATAAACCTATGAAAACGATAGCCATGCCTTCTTTTCAAAACGGGTCTATTGGCATCGGGCTGGTGCATAAATTTTAAATTGAGATTGTCTTTCCGGAGAATGAGAGATAGCCTGTCTGAACTTCAATTCTTAAAACAGATATGAAAAAGTAGTGGAGCATTTGCAGAAAGTAGATGAAGGCGGAAGGAAAAAGTGAAGTAAAGATTTAAGGGTATGCCTTCGCCTGAGTTTGTTTCAAACGATCGCCATGCCGGAAGCTTTTGATGATCTTAACATTTTTTATAAATAAGAAAAAGCAACGACCTAAAAATAGAAGCTGTCAGGCAGTAAAACGATTCATCATGAAAGCTGTTATAATTTTTATTGCAGCCTTTAGTTTGTTGATCGCTTCCTGCAGCAAGGATAAAGAAAAATCATTCCGATATTTTGAAGTAGGGATCAATGGTTCCCCTGAAGATTGGAGAGATAGTTCCTTTATTGTTGCTACTGCTGATCCGCAATTGATCAATAAAATAATTGAACAGCTTAAGAAGCCGGTAGCAGCCAGGCAAATTGTAATGGGCGAACTGGCATCAGGAAATGGTGGTTATAATAAAAACGCCGGGCATGATTTTAACTGGCATTTTATCGAAAACAAATGGGAGCTGGTAGATGTGAGTGCGGAAATCTATGACGGCCGTGCTTACAGTGATGTTCATAAAGATCCGGACTACTGGTTGGGACAAATGAAAAGATTTTCGCCCTGGGGATCTTATATCAAAAGAGAAATAATAAAATAAGCTGTAAACTATTCTTTACTTCACCGAAGAAATTGGCTAGGCCGATTTCTCAATTGAACTATATATTCGTTGTGCCAGCAAACAACTTCCAGTTAAAACTATTGCATAATAAAGAGTAAGAGTTTTAGTTCAACTGCGCAGCCGAACTTAACTTAGAGTATATTATTTTCTAAAATGATGAAAGCCCTTGTACTTGAAAAATATATGCACCTCGGTTATAAAGAAGTG
>JAKFEJ010000558.1:0-1975 GCA_036675745.1 Chitinophagaceae bacterium
AACGGCGCAATCCATTGAGTTCCCCAAGTACCACAGCGTAAGAATGTGTTTGGGTAATACTATGCGATAGGGCCACTATTTCCAGTTCTATCTTCTTCATAAAATATCACACGAAACTAAGGATTTTGAACAAAAAAGGTGGGGAAAAAATCAGGCCAGACCTTTTAATCGGTTTGTATAGGGATTATCATTTTTTTTAACTTGTTTTGCTTACATTTTAAGCTGTCACCTATGGTAATTAGTTCTCTCAAAAAATTGTTATTTATATTTTCTTTATTTGCTGCCTTCGCATTAATCTCCTGCCAGAAAGAAATAGATGTTGATCCTGATAATCCTCCTCCTGTTCCTGATGAAATAAAGGATTCCACGTTGTTGATAAAAAATATAAGCCTGAGATCTTTTGATCCGTCCTCCGGTTTGCCAGATGGCGACAGTATTAAAGAGGTCTATACCTATGATACTGTAAATCGTAAAATAATAATGACCCTGGATCAGGCTGCTTCCAGTCAATATTTTACTGGAGCAGGAGTAGAGCATACCTATGATGCAAATGGATTACTTATTGATGTCCTTTACAAATATGAGAATGGATTTGTCCCGGCAGGTGAAGACATGGTTTCGGTGAAACTTGATTATGATGCGGGCAAAGTCTTACAAAAAATTGCAATTAATTATTTTAGCGGGGATACAAAAATTGTTTTGCTAAAAAAAGTATTGCTTTCTTCGGGTAAATACAAGTTGAGCTGGACTGAGCCCTTATTCATTTCTAACTCTTCAAGCGGTGATACGGCCAATGTACATGTAATTTTTGATGAAACTGGCAAACTTCTTAAGACTGAATATAGTTATTCTTATAGCATGATTACCGGAGGCGGGATCGAAGCTTTCACAAAAATAATTCATACTGATTCATCGTATTATGACGTAAATGGAAGTATTAGCAAGGTTGTCTTAAATTATGTTGATACACTCAGGCATGAAAATGAAACCTTCACCGTATGCGAGTTTAACTCCCGTCATACAAAAGGCGACCAATTATATAATATGAAGCAGGTATTACTTAATGGTATTGCCAATATTCCCTTTGGTGAAGATTTATTTCGTGGAAGCATTTCAGGAGTATTATCCTATTTTCAAGACGGATTTGAGCCTATGGAATACAGCATGTATCCTTTTCAGTCAGCAAGGGTGTATAACTCCTTTACAAAACAATACGACAATTTTACGGCTATTTCAGAATTTGATAGTAAAGATAGATTAGTGAGATTTAAAGGATTTTTAAAAGATTCTGAACTGATTCCTTATCAATATGAAATCAGTTATTACAAATGATTTAAAAAATAAATAAGCCAAATGAATCACCTCATTTGGCTTTTGCTTTATTTGTGAACGGTATCTATTTACAGTACTTCGTATTACTTATTATACTATTCCTTTCATTTTCTTAATGGCTTCCGTCATCTTCGGTACTACTTCAAACGCATCGCCTACAATACCATAATCAGCGGCTTTAAAGAAAGGAGCTTCGGGATCTTTGTTGATCACTACAATTACTTTACTCCTGTTGACACCAGCCAGGTGTTGAATAGCCCCGGAAATACCAATGGCGATATATAAATTAGGTGCGATAGCAAAACCGGTTTGGCCTACGTGTTCATTATGCGGACGCCAATGCGCATCAGCAACCGGACGGCTGCAAGCTGTTGCAGCATGCAATACTTTAGCCAGGTCTTCTACCATGCCCCAGTTTTCAGGCCCTTTCAAACCACGTCCGGCACTGACAACGATCTCTGCTTCTGTCAATGGTACTTCGCCGCTTGCTTTGGAAGTACTGGTTACTTTTACTTTTGGCGCATCTATTGTTGCTGTAAAAGGAACTACTTCTGCGGTTCCTTCGCCTTCTACAATTTTATAGGCGTTAGCATTGAGTGAAATAATTTTTACCTGGGTATCAACGGCTATATTGGCAAAGGCT
>JAKFEJ010000560.1:0-1972 GCA_036675745.1 Chitinophagaceae bacterium
AGCATGAATATGTTTCTGACTTACTGGGAAGATTCTTATCCTATTGCACAGGCAGGTGAGTTATTAATAAAAGAAGGTACAAGAACCAGTAACAGGAAAGTTGCACTGAATGAAGTCAGGCTGCTGGCGCCTGTTCCGTTTCCCACTTCCTGCCGTGATGGTTATGCATTTCGTCAGCATGTAGCCGCAGCAAGAAGAAACAGGAAAGCAGATATGATCCCTGAATTTGATCAGTATCCCATTTTTTATTTCACCAATCATCATAGCATACAGGGACCGGGAGAAGTAAGTTGTATGCCCGATCATTTTGAAAAATTGGATTTTGAACTGGAAGCAGCAATAGTTATTTGTAAACATGGCCGGAATATTCCTGCAGAACAGGCTGAACAATATATTGGCGGCCTGATGATCATGAATGATCTGAGTGCAAGAAGATTACAAATGGAAGAAATGTTATTGAACCTGGGGCCTGCAAAAGGAAAAGATTTTGCTACTACCATTGGTCCCTGGCTGGTTACATTAGATGAATTGCATGAGTTTGAAATTCCCGCCAAAGAAAATCATGTGGGCAGAAGCTGGAACCTGGAAATGACCTGCAATGTAAACGGTACCCAGGTAAGTAAAGGAAATCTTGGAGATATGGATTGGACCTTTGCAGAAATTATTGAACGGGCATCTTATGGCGTTGATTTGTATCCCGGAGATGTGATTGGCAGTGGCACGGTTGGTACAGGTTGTTTCTTAGAGTTGAATGGTACGGGAAAGTTGAATGACCCGGATTATGCAGAACAATGGTTGCAACCAAATGATGTGGTGGAGATGGAAATTGAATCATTGGGAAAACTGAGCAATACCATTGTAGCCGAAGAAAGCAGTTATTCAATTCTTGCTCAAAAAAAGTTATGAGTTAAGGGTTAGGTGTTATGAGTTGTGGGCATCCTCAAATTTGAAAATCTCAGTATATGGCAAATAAAATAGCCTCCTTTGAAGACTTAATTATCTGGCAAAAAGCCCAGGAACTGGCTGTAAAAATTTATGACTTAGCTGACTCAAATAAATTTATTGTCAAAGATTTTACATTAAAAGACCAGTTAAAAAGCGCATCTATTTCTATCTCCGATAATATTGCAGAAGGCTTTGAATATAATAACAACCCGGACTTTCACAGGTTTTTAAGAATATCAAAAGGCTCATGTGGAGAAACCAGAAACAAGGTTCTGTTTGTAAAAAGACTGAAATATATTAATGAATCCACAGGCAATAGTCTTAATGCTGAAGCAAAATTACTTGCCCGGCAAATTGGTGAACTTATTAAAAAAGTAAAACAAAAAATCACTGAAGACAAAAAAATTAAACCCACCAGGCGAAACCCTTAACCCATAACACCTAACCCGTAACTTCTTTCTAAATGACCTTCGACCTGAACGAATTGAAACCCGCTGAAAAGCAATACTATCTTCAGCATGTAATAGCTCCACGGCCTATCTGCTTTGCGTCTACGACAGATAAGGAAGGAAACGTAAATCTTAGCCCATTTAGCTTTTTCAATCTATTTTCCACCAATCCGCCAATAGTTATTTTTTCCCCTTCACGAAGAGTAAGAGATAATACAACCAAGCACACATTGCAGAACGTATTAGAAGTTCCGGAAGTAGTGATCAATATTGTGACTTACGATATGGTACAGCAAACCTCACTGGCCAGTTGTGAGTTTCCAAAAGGAATGAATGAATTTATCAAAGCTGGTTTTACTGCCATACCGGCAACGTTGGTTAAGCCGCCAATGGTAAAAGAAAGTAAAGTAAACCTGGAATGTAAAGTGCTTGAAGTGAAAGCACTCGGGTCAGAGGGCGGCGCCGGTAATTTAGTTATCTGCGAAGTATTACGAATGCATATTAATGACTCCTTACTTGATGAAAACAAAAAAATAGATCAGCGCAAAATAAATCATGTGGCAAGGTTGGGCGGCAAT
>JAKFEJ010000130.1:0-1963 GCA_036675745.1 Chitinophagaceae bacterium
TAATCTAAAAATTTAGCATGATGAATACTAATAATAGCGTTATGAAAAAAATCTTCCCGGTGATACTGATTATGTCGGTAATTATTGCCGCTTGTACAAAGGAGGATAAACTTGAAGAAGCATTGCGTCTTTTCAGGCCAGTTATGAAAGATGAACTGGAATCAAATGGCAACTGGATTAAAGCTTCATGGCAAGCGGTCAAAGGTGCTGAGTCCTATACTGCTGAAGTAAGCCTGGATACATTCAGGACAATTGCTGCAACAATGATCGCTGATACAAATACAGTGGTGTTTGAAGATCTTGCCTGGAATAAATTGTACCAGGTACAGGTACGTGCCAATGCTGCGGATACTTCAAAAAATTCAAAAGCATCTTCCCTGGGTGCTATAAAAACTGCAAGGTTCCCTACTATACTGAATGTCCCCGATATCAGTGAGGTAAATGATAATTCGGTGAAAGTAACCTGGGAAACCGGCGGTGCTGCCGTTACTTCTATTAAAGTACTACTTGCATCTGACAGTTCTTTAGCAACTGAAGTAACCCTTAACCCTGCTGATATTAGCAATGAATACAAAATAGTATCGGGGCTGAATGCCAGCACGGGTTATATCATTTTCTTATATAGTGACGCTACCGTGCGGGGTTGGGCAGATTTTACCACTAAAGTCGCCTTTTCAGGTAACCTGATTGACCTTAGAGGTATAAGTGGAAGACCTTCGGTATTGCAGGATACAATTCCTGTCATAGCATCCGGAAGTACTATTATCTTAAAACGGGGCGAAACGTATGACATTTCAAGTGCGTTAAGTTTGGATAAAAGCCTGGTATTTGTTGGTGGTACTGACTTGCTGGTACCTGAGCAACCGGTAATTTTCATGTCCGCTAATTTTAATATTGTTTCAGGAAGTGTAATTGATTCGCTGGTATTTAATGATCTGACATTGCGTGGCAGTGATTATGCATCCAAATATGTTTTTAATATAAATACGGCTTGTACTGTCAGGAAGATCCGTTTTGAATCCTGTTTGATTGAAATGTTCCGGGGTGTTACAAGAACCCAAAGCAATCCTGCACTCGTTAATAATTATGAAGTAGAGAAGTGTATTATCGATAGTATTGCTGGCTATGGTTTACTGACTGTGGATGTTAATACAAGTAAAGCAGATAATATTAAGATCACAAACAGCACGGTGTATAAGGCGGAAAAAATTGTAACCAGTAAAAACAATTCTACTTCACTTGTAATTGAAAATTGTACAATTAATGAAGCTCCAAGAGGAGGTAATTATTTTATTGATTACAGTGTTTCCGGCAGCAATGACGTAACACAACCCATCAGTTTTAAAAACAATATACTTGGAATAGGGAAAAGTAATTCAGGAAACATTGATGTAAGAGGGTACCGGATAGGCGCTAATTCTATCATTGATGTGGCCAATACTTATACTACATCAGATTTCCTGTCAACCAATGCTACAGGTCAGTTGCCTAATGTTGTTTCGTATTCAAGGCCATCTACTGAAATATGGGAAGACCCAGATAATGGAAATTTCAAAATCATTGATAACCTTTTTTCAGGAAGAAATACAGCTGGCGATCCCCGTTGGAGACCTTGATCAGCGAGAGTAAAAGATTTTTTAATTATAAACAATGAGGCTGTCTCAAAAATCAAATTCTGCTTGCCTTCGCATAGCCGCTTCGGTGAAGCAAGGCCGGTAAGGCGGTAAGAAATGTAAGTTGAAAATCAAAACTTCCCGCCTTCCCGGCGATTATTGTATTCAAGGCTTTTGAGACGGCCTCTTGTAAAATGCTCTTTTGATAAATTCCAGAGGCGGACTATTTAGGTATTCCATCAATAGAAAATGGTATGATCAGATGAAAGCAAGAACGAGAAATTTATTAAAAAGAAGCGAATAGAAAATAGAATGAAGAAACAACTAGCAAGCTCCGTTATATTTTGTTT
>JAKFEJ010000335.1:0-1961 GCA_036675745.1 Chitinophagaceae bacterium
TCCCGAACTGATGCCCGGAGCTGATGAAGCAGGATCCCAATATTTTCTCCAGTAATAACCCGTTGCCGTTCCTTGCCCGGCAGGGCTATACTCGTTGGCTGTTTGATCTGTGGGACCAGAACCCGGTTTTATATAAATGGTTTGTGTAGAACCATTGGGGTTTTTCCACTGATAATTATGATAAACAACAGTAGCCGTTAACCTTGGATCACGGTTTACATAAGGATCGTTTTCATCATAGCCCGAACCCGCTTCATTAATATTCTTTCCGTTCAGCATGATATAATTATTGACCAACTCCTGTGTTGGTGAAAGATTATTGCTCCTGGCTCCTGCAGAGATCGGGGCGAAATCAATATACTCACCCCAGGTACGCAGCCCGGGAACATACTGCAAGGAAAGGATAGATTCACTATTCTTTTTATTCACCAAACTATTACTGAACAGATCAGTGTAATCAGCCGCCAGCGAGTAGTTACCATTCTCTCCCTGGTTGTTGATAAGCTGCTCGCAAATAGCTGCAACATCTGCCATGCGATTGCCTTCATACAATAGCACTCTTGCCTTCAAGGCCAGTGCAGCACCTTTTGTAATTCTTCCATTATCATTATCTGTATATTGATCTTTTGTTGGCAACGCAGCAGCTGCGGCATTCAATTCATCCTCAATAAACTTTAATACATCTGTTTTCGGCGATCGTGCAATTGTTTTAGCTTCATCGGGGGTAATATCATTTTTCAATACCGGCACTTCTCCCCACCATTTCATCAGGTTGAAATGATGAAAGGCGCGGATAAAAGATACTTCTCCTTTCATCCTGTTTTTTACAGCATCGCTTAACGTAGTATTCTTATCAACGTTTCCCAAAAAAATATTGCATGATTTGATACCTGCATAATAGTAAGCCCAGTCATTCTGGAAGCGAGGTAATGAGCTTGTAAAACTTCCGCTGGCAATAGCATCGGGCTGACCACTGTTGATACCCAATTTTGTAAATGCATTATCCGACAATGCTTCGTTATAGAAAACAGGCTGGCTGGAATACATGCCCATATAAATATTATTCAGGGCACTGTTTACATTCTCTGAAGACTCCCAGAAATTTAATTCTGTAAAACGATCTGCCGGGGCAAGATCCAGCTTTTTACAAGCTGTAAATGCTATTGCAAAAACAATCAGTATTATACTTTTATTTTTCATACACATATCGTTAGCAATTTTCCTAATTAAAAAGTTATGTCCAAACCGGCTCCATAAAATACAGGCAAAGGGTAAGCCCTGGCGCTGTTAGCGCCGGTATTGAATCTTGTACTATTATCAAACTCCGTGATCTCCGGATCGAAAAAATTAAGCTTGCTTATTGTTACCAGGTTTTGACCGGTAAAATAGAATCTTGCTTTTTGTATATGCACTTTCTTAGTAATACCGGATGGAATGGTATAACCGATCTGCAGATTTTTTAACCTTGCATACGCCGCATCAAATAAATAAATATCAGAACCAGTTCTATAGTTGTTGGTATTGGAAGGAGAACCGGCTTCTGCAAGGCGGGGATATTTTGCATCGGGATTAGTAGGTGTCCAATAATCGGTCTGATGCGTGTACATGGTGCCGCCGTAGCCAAAGTGAAATGGTTCGATCAGTTCACCCCTTAACATAGCATCTCTTTTTCCCACACCCTGCACAAATAACATGATGTCAAATCCTCTGATGCTGGCTGTATAGGTAAATCCAAATGTATAACGGGGAAAAGGATTACCTAAAATAAATTTATCCTTGTCGTCTATTATACCGTCTTTGTTTTTATCAACAAACTTTATATCACCGGCAGTAACATTTGATCCGGCAAACCGTGGTGATTTACTGATATCATCCAGTGTTTGAAAATATCCATCACGACGATACCCCTGGTAAACGGTGATGGGATAACCTACACGTCTCACCAATTCAAATTCTTCTTT
>JAKFEJ010000023.1:0-13691 GCA_036675745.1 Chitinophagaceae bacterium
AAAGTGCTGGGAAGAAAATATAAGCTGGTACGTATTGCCTATAGCGTTTTTATGATAGGAATTATTATTTCAGCATTTGCCTTTATCATAGCTATTACTTTTAACCGATCAGCTCCTTCTACTACTATTATAGAAGGGGGCGGCTCACCTTTTTAATTATCATCCCTTATGTATCATAACAGGGATATTAGCTGGTTGGGGTTTAATCACCGGGTTCTGCAGGAGGCCGCTGACCATTCTGTTCCTTTGCTGGAAAGAATAAAATTCTTATCTATTTTTTCCAGTAACATGGATGAGTTTTTTCGGGTTCGGTATCCGGTAATAGCCTTGTACTCACAATTAAAAGAGAAGACCTTAAATAAAATAACTCCATCTGTTGAGAAGAAGCTGTCAGAAAAAGTGCAGCAGATCGTTTCTCAGCAATTAGAGGAATTTGGAAATATTATTCATTCACAATTATTGCCGGAGCTTGAGGTTAACAGGATTGTGTTATATTATAATCGCCCTGTTCCGGATAAGTATAAATCACAGATCAGGGAACTTTTTTTTTCAAAAATATTAGCGTTTATACAGCCTGTTTTTATTGAAGAATCTTTCCAGCAAAATTTTTTTCCCGCCAATAATAAGATCTATCTTTTTGTATTACTTAAAAAAGAAGGAAAAGATTCCCTGTCTCACGCTATTATTAATATACCAGCTGACAAACTTCCAAGGTTTTTTAAATTGGAAAGTGATAGCGATGAACAACATATCGTATTTCTTGATGATATAATCCGCGAAAACCTTGGCTGTATATTTACCGGCTTCAGTATTCATAGCTGTTATAGTTTTAAGATCACCCGTGATTCAGAGCTTTATCTTGACGAAGAAGGAGGTATCAGGAAAGATATTTTGAGAGAAATGGAAAAAAAACTGGCAAAAAGAGATCTTGGAAGCCCAACCAGGTTTTTGTATGAAAAAGGTATGCCTTCAAGCCTGCAAAAATTTTTAGCCGGTTCTTTGGGATTAAAACATGATGAACTGTACGAAGGCGGACGATATCATAACCTCAGCGATCTTTCTTCGTTCCCGGTAAGCCGCAAAGAGCTGGAATATCCTCCTTTGCAACAACTAAAACCTATTGGGCTTGAATACTGTGGCGATATATTCCGTCAGATAGAAGAAAAGGATCTGTTGCTGCATTTTCCGTACGAAAGTTATAACCCGGTACTGGCTTTTTTTAACCAGGCCGCCATTGACCCTGATGTACAATCCATATCAGTTACGCTATACCGCGTCGCTTCCGAATCTCATATTGTAAATGCGTTGATAAGTGCGGCAAAAAATAAAAAAAGAGTGCAGGTTTTTGTTGAATTAAAAGCCAGGTTCGATGAAGCCAATAATATAAAATGGAGCAAGGAAATGGTAAAGGCGGGAGTTAAGATCATTTACAGCATTCCTCTTATCAAAGTACATTCAAAAATTGCATTGATAACGAAGAAAACAAATAAAGGCATACAGGGATATGGTTATGTAGGCACTGGGAATTTCAATGAAACAACGGCCAGGTTTTATACCGATCATGCACTATTTACAGCCAGGAAAGAAGTGATAAAAGATCTTCAGCATTTACTTACTATACTCGAAAAGGAAAAAAGACCGCAAAAGAATGCTGTAAATGAATTTCAGCATTTGTTGGTTTCGCAATATAATATGGTTCCTGCTTTTGAAAACGAGATCATGAGGCAGATAAAAAAGGTTAAAAAAGGTCAGGATGCTCTTATCAGGATAAAACTAAATAACCTGGAAGATATATACATGATAGACCTGTTATACAAGGCAGGCAAGGCGGGGGTTAAAATACAATTACTGGTCAGGGGGATTTGTTGTATTGCACCAGGAAAAGAGAATCTTAGTGAGAGTATTGAAGTAAAAAGAATTGTTGGTCAGTTCCTGGAACATAGCCGGCTTTTTATTTTCGGAGTTGGCGATGAAAGTAGTATTTACATGGGTTCTGCTGACTGGATGACAAGAAACCTGCAGCATCGCATTGAAGTATGCATACCTGTACCAGATAGTGTGTTGAAGGATGATCTTACGAACTATTTCGACATTCAGTGGAACGATACCGTTAAAGCGGTTTCACTGGATGAAGAACTGAACCAGGTACGATTAAATAATTTATCGGATCATGACCAGGAAAGCCCGCAGCAAAAAATATACGGGTATTTAAAAAACCGAAAATGAACTGGTTCCGGAAAGCAATAGAAAAATTATCAGCAGTAGGCAGGTACCGTATCCGCAGGATCATATTGATCAGTCTTGCCTGGACATTAATAGATCTTTTTTTGTACTTCCGGAACGTTTCAAACGGGGATGATATTGATTATCCCTATCATGAGTATGGATTTACAGCCTTGTTGCTGAGATCATCTATTATATTACTAACAAGTTTTTTAATGTCCTGGTTGCTATTGCGGCAGGTGAAAATAATGGTTGGTAACCGGTCATTGCTTATTAACTGGCTGATAAAAGTTTTCTTATTATTGCTGGTAGCAATAATTGCATCAATCGTGATCTTCTTTCTTCATTTCCTTATCATTAAAGGAGTAAGTTTTGGAGAAACGATCAACCAGTTTATCAATTACTTTCAGCATACTAATTTATTAACCGATATCCTGTTGTTCTGGCTGGTAATGTTATTATCGGCGCAGATCATAGTGGAAATTGATCAGAAGTATTCTCCCGGCGTTTTTTGGGAAATCATGACAGGCAAATATCTTAAACCAAGAAATGAAAAAAGGATCATTATGTTCCTGGATCTTAAAGATTCTACTCCAATAGCAGAACAGCTGGGGCATGAAAAGTATTTCTTATTCATTAAAGACTTTATTCATTATGTATCCATCGCTGTACTGGACAACCGGGGAATGATCTATCAATACGTGGGCGATGAAGTAGTAGTAACCTGGCCGTATAAAAAAGGCAATATTTTAAAATCTATACAAGCTGTCATTGAATCACGCAAAGCTTTACAAAGAAAATCGGACTATTTCCGGAGAGAGTATTCCGTTATTCCCGATTTCCGGGTGGGCCTGCATGCCGGTGATGTTACTATCGGCGAGATAGGGATCATTAAAAAAGATATTGCAATCAGTGGCGAAGCCATGAATATAGCTGCCCGCATCAGGAGTGCCTGCAATGAATTGAATCAAAAATTTGTTGTGTCGAAAGAATTTTTTGACACAGGGATCCTCGAAACATGGCAAGGAGAAAGCCTGGGCGAAGTTGACTTAAAAGGAGTAGATGAATCTATAGAATTATATGCTTTGAAGATATAGGTATCATAATTGTATTATTAAAAAATGGTATACTATTTTTAGAGCTGATTGCTGTGTAATAGATCCTTACAATTTTAATTAATAGTTTTCTATGGGGCAGGGTATTTTTCTGAAGATGATGGGTAGTAGTATGGTAGCAATACTGTTACCCGGAATATTTAATACACTGCGGCCACAAACATTTATAATAAAAGATTCCCCGTTTGTAAAAGGAACTACTGTGGTTATACCAGGCAGGGAGTATAAACGATCGGGCTATCATAATTTTTTCTGGGGTAAACATTATCGTAAAGAATGGGAAACGCCTATACGGGTAGAAAATTTTTACCTTGATACAGCGAAAGGCGGCCTTATCCCCTTTCAGGAAGGAGGTGGAAGGCAATCAAAAAATTTACGTTTAAAAGATAAAAGGGGAAAAGAGTATGTTTTAAGAAGTGTAAATAAAGATTTTGGAAGAGGCTTGAAGGATATGGATGGAACATTTATAAGCCGTATTGCAAAGGACCAGGTTTCAATTGGCCATCCTTATGCTGCATATACAATTACGCCAATGATAAAAGCCGCCGGTATTTATCATACACTTCCTGAAATTGTATTTGTTCCAAAACAGCCATCATTAAACGAATATTCGGATGAGTACGGCGATCAATTATATTTATTTGAAGAAAGACCTGACGAAAACCAGGAAGATGCTGATAATTTTGGTAACTCAAAAAACCTGGTCGGTAGTGAAAAGTTATTGGAAAAAATTTATGACGAGAATGATAATAAAGTAGACCAGGTGGCATTTATACGTGCCCGGCTTTTTGATATGCTCATCGGTGACTGGGGCCGTCATCCGGATAACTGGAGATGGGCTGAATTCGACCTGGGCAAACAGACAATATATAAACCAGTACCCAGGGACAGGGACCAGGCTTATACAAAGATCGATGGCCTTTATCCCGATATAGCAGGCTCTATTCGCCGCGAGATACAAGGATTCGGTTATTCGATAAAAAGCATCGGGAGCTGGAATTTTCCGGGCCGGCCCCTTGATCAAAAATTTCTCAATGAACTTACGCTGGATGAATGGATAGCACAGGCAAAAGATCTGCAAGTTGTGCTTACAGATAGCCTGATCGAAAACAGTATCCGGTTGATGCCGCCGGAATTATTCAATATTTCAGGAAATGAGATCATTGATAAATTAAAATCGAGGCGGGATAAATTGCAGAAATATGCAAAAGATTATTATGATTATCTCGCAAAAACCGTAACTATATTAGGTTCTGAAAAAACGGAATTGATAAAAGTGAATGTATTGCCTGAAAAAAAGGTAGCTGTAGATGTATTCAAGATAAATAAAGAAGGTAAAATAATAGACACGCCTTATTATTCACGTCAGTTCAATGCAAGCGAAACAAAAGATCTTTTTATTTATGGATTGGGCAAAAAAGATATAGTTGAGTTAAAAGGGGAAAAAAGAAGCAGAATAAAAATCAGGGTGATAGATCCGCAGAATAAGGATTCAATATCCGTTTTGCGGGATAATAATAAAATAAAAGGAATTAAATTTTATAGCGGTAAAAAGTTTGAATACGATACGGTACGTGACGCAAAAATAGACTTCTCAATTGTTCCCGTATTTACTCCTTCTGCCTATAACGTTTTTGATAGAGATCCGATGGATCTTTTTCCAAAAACAGGGATAAAGGTCAGTGGTGGCATTGTTTTTACTCCACAGCCCTGGCGCAGGAAGGAATACCAGATCGTACACTCTGTACATGCTTTGCATGGCTTTTTAAGAAAATCATTTAATGTTGGTTATGTGGGCCGCTTTGGACGTACTGTTGGTAAATGGGATCTGCTGATAAAAGGGCGTTTGGATGATCCTGCTGTTGAAAATTATTTTGGTACGGGTAACAATACTCTCTTTACAAATAAAACAATGGACTACTACAGGACTTTTAGTCAGCGGGTATATGCTGCCATTGGTTTCGAACGGAAGTTTCAGAAAAAGCATCATACGGAAATATCACTGATCTATCAATCGGTAAAATATAAAAAAGGACCGGGTCATTATATTGGAGATGCCCGTAATATTGACCCTTCTGTTTTTAACCGGAAACATTTTGGAGGATTTGAAGCAGGTTATAGATATGATCGTACGAATGGTTCAATCTGTCCCGCAACGGGATTTGTTTTTAATTTCGGCGGAGGATTATTGAGAAATCTTTCTGATACAGGCTCAACCTTTGTAAAACTCAATTCATCCGCCGCTGTTTATGTTCCAATAAGCAGGGAATTCACATTTGCTGTGAGAGCAGGCGGTGCTACTTTATTTGGTGATCCGGATTTCTATCATTTAAATCGTCTTGGTGGAAATGCAGAGTTGCGGGGATATGAAAGAGAAAGATTTTATGGCAAAAGTATTTTCTATACAAATACGGAACTAAGATGGTTGACAGATACAAAGAATTATTTTTTCAACGGGAGAGCCGGTTTAGTAGGTTTTTATGATATAGGAAGGGTATGGATGCCGGATGAAAAATCTTCTTTATGGCATGCAGGTTATGGTATGGGTGTTATCATTATTCCTTTCAACAGGATAACTTTAACTGCCATGTATGGTTTATCCTCAGAAGGAGACAATTTATTTTTCCGTGCAGAATTGTTTTTTTAAAATAGTCAACCCACCTGCGACAGCCATAAAAATAAAATAGCCGGTAAGTCGGGAAGACGGAAAGCGTTTTTCTTACCGTCTTAATTTCTTACCGGCTAAAATTTCCTTTTGGGTTTATTTGTTTTTTACTTCACCGGTTTCACCATCTATCTTCTTTTTTGTGTCGCCATCTTTTATTTTTATATCACCGTCCGCTTCTACCTTCTTCTTGTAATCGCCGTCTTTTATTTTAAACTCTCCATCCTCATCCAGCTTTACTTTAAGGTCATCGTATTTATATTTCCCATCTTCCAATCTTATTACATGTCCATTTATTACCTTGCCGGTAGCTCCATAAATGGTGTCTTTAGTTTCCTTATTGACATAAATATAAACGGGTTGCTTTGTTTCGGCATCAACCATTAGCCCGGTGTTTTCATCTTTTACAAGGGCTACATTTTCGCCTTTGTTCAGATCGTAATAAGCGGAGTCAGTCTGATCTTTACAACTCATTAATGAAAGCACAGATGCTGTTATTGACATAAAAAGTACATGTTTCATAAATTCTGTTTAGGTAATAAAATTTTTCTTTAAAATCGGTTACATAGATTCAATATATGTACCAATAAAAAACAGGCTTGATCAAACAGTTTTGTATTATGTGAGTGTAGAAATAATTACCTGATTGTCCAGGTAAGCCGGCTAAATATTAAAAAGACAATAAAGTACGTGTAATAAATTTTTACCCGGGGTCAGCGAAGCTTTTTGTTTTTTTCAGCTTTGATAAAGAGGATTCTCTTATAATCAATTCCGGAGCTAATACTCTTGTTTCAAAATCAGTAACAGGGCGTTTGCTTTCGATCAGTTGTAATAAAAGCGTAGTAGCGATTTTCCCCATTTCCATAGCAGGTTGTTTTATAATGGAAAGTGGCGGCTCAATCAGCTCTGTCAAATCTGAATTGGAAAAACCGATCAGGCCGATATCGCCAGGAATTTTTATTTTTTTTGCTTTTAAAACCCGCAGGCAACCCGTCGTTAATTTATCAGATAATGAAAAGATTACTTCTGGTTTTATTTTTAAAGAAAGTAATTCATTGACAGGTTGTTCTATCTCTTCTTTTAACAAACCTCCGTGGGGACAAAATTTGATTAAGGCTTCTCTTTCTTTGATGCCATTATCGGCCAATGCGGCTTTATACCCGGCAAGGCGGTCCTTAGTAATAGAAAGGTTCTCATTATTGGCAACGATCGCTATTTGCTTATAGCCATTTTGTATAAGATGCCGGGTAGCGTCATAGGCGCCTTTATAATTATCAACAACCACCTTATGCGTATTGATCTCATCCACGATCCTGTCAAAAAAAACAATGGGCATGCCCCGGTCATTCAGTTCTTTAAAACCACTGAAATCTGTTGTTTCGGCAGACACGGATACGATCAATCCGTCAATGGAACGGGAAGTAAGATAGTTCAGGTTGATCTGCTCCCGGTCGTAAGATTCACGGGTTTGAGAAATAATGACATTATACCCATTTGTATAAGCAATGGATTCTATGCCATCAATGGTTTGCGAAAAAAAACTATTAGCTATTTCGGAAACAACGACACCAATTGAATGGCTTCTTCTTTCTTTTAAACTCAGCGCAATAGGATTAGGTTGATAATGGATCTTTTCTGCATATTCCAGCACTATTTTTTTTGTTTCAGGGCTGATCTCGTAACTATCCCGCAAAGCTCTTGAAACAGTAGAAGTTGAAAGGCCAAGCGCTTTAGCAATATCTTTTATAGTAACAGCTTCAAACCTCATGATTAGTCAGTCGTATTGTGGCAATGCCTTTTGAAGTATTCATTTTTTCTAAAAGTAACGATTTTAAATGGCCTGTGTTCTTATAGCACAAATGAGGGCTAAGTGCAATATTTATTATCCTGTTTTTAATAAAGAAAAGAATCAATTATCTGAAAATGTCAACAGGAAAAGTAAAATCTGTATAATCAATTGTTTTACAGGTAACAGTGGCATCGTTATCGGGAACGATTGCGTAAAAAAAAGCTTCAAAAATTAATTCTGCTAATGAAGTTCTATGTAGACTTGTTAAGGGTTTACAACAGGAATGAAAAAACATTGCCATTTAAGACCGATTGCCGTTGACCAAAATTGCTTGCTGAAAATGAAAAGATTACTTTATTTCAACATTGACAGATCTTCCTGTCTGCATACTACCGGATTCGCTGACAATCTCCGGACCTCTCCCAGTTTTTTATTTGGCTGCAAGCATATTAAATCACTATTGATTTGTGCGATTGGGTATGCGGGTAATATTTTTCGGCCCGGCCTTCAGCTATAATCTGACGGATAAGCCTCTGCTTATAACGTCTGCTTTGTAAATATTTTATTATGTCATTTTCAAAAACTGCTATATGACAAAGATGTTCAAACTTATGGGAATTTGCTCTTTACTGATTCTCATTTTCTACCCCGACTCGCAAGTTTTTGCCCAGCAGGGCCAGGTAAGCGGGAAAGTTCTTTCGGTCAGCAAAGAGCCAATTGAAGGCGTTACTGTTTCTGTGAAAGGAACGAACACGGCTACTTCTACAAACGCCCGTGGCGAATACAGGATAAGCATTACAAAAAACGCTGCTGTACTTGTTTTTAGTTCCGCCGGTTTTTTAGATTATGAAACCGCGGTGAATAACCGGAAAGTTATCGACCTGGAATTAGCTACTGACATCAGGGCACTCGATGATGTAGTAGTAGTTGGTTATACAACGGTAAGGAAAAAAGATCTTACCGGCGCCACCTCATCTATGGCTGGCAGAGACATTGAAAAGATACCGGTTTCAAGCGTGGCGGAAGCTATGACCGGTAGATTGGCTGGCGTACAGGTTACCACTACTGATGGAGCGCCGGGTGCGGAGATTGTTATCCGCATACGCGGCGGAGGTTCTGTTACGCAGGATAACTCTCCTTTATATATTGTTGATGGGTTCCCTGTTTCCAGCATCAATGAAATCGCAACTACTGATATTGTTAGTATTGATATATTAAAGGATGCGTCTTCAACGGCTATCTATGGGGCAAGAGGCGCTAACGGGGTAGTAATTATTACCACTAAAAGCGCTAAAGGCGGTAAAACGGCTATTTCAATTAATAGTTACGTACAAGGAAGAACCCTGCCTAAGAAATTGAAAGTCTTATCTCCTTATGAGTTTGTGCTGGCACAATATGAGTATGCAAGAGTGAGAAGCCAGACTGACGTTGATAATTTCAGTAAATATTTCGGTGTGTACGATGATCTTGAATTATATAAGGCCCAGAAAGGAACAGACTGGCAGGAAGAATTGTTTGGCGGCATAGCAATATCACAGCAGCACAATGTAAGCCTGACGGGAGGAACAGATAAAACGAAATTCAGTTTCAGTTTAACTAATAATAAAGACAATGGTATTTTAGTGGGCTCGGGTTACAATAGAACATATATGAACTTTAAGCTGAATCATGAGTTATCAAATGCATTAAAGTTTGAACTGGCATCCCGGTTTACTAATACTGTTATAGACGGTGCCGGCACCTCTGGCGGCTCAAGCTTACGGATTTCTGATGGTATCAATACAAGACCTGTAAACGGAATTGCTGATCAGATCATAATAGACCCAACCGGGCCGGATGATGACTATGAACAATTTTTAAAAAGCCTTATCAACCCGATTGAACTGGCTGCACAGGATTATCGTAAACGTGTGGATAAAGCTTTTAATACGAACGTGGCTTTATCATGGAGTGTAATCAAAAATCTTGTTTATCGTTCCGAATTTGGCCTCAACCTTAGCTTTGGAGATAATAAAAGATACTACGGGCCTTTGACAGGCGAATCACGCAATGTAGGAGGAAACCTGCCTCTTGGCGAAATAACAAGTTATAAAAATACAAGCTATCGCTGGGCTAATACACTTAATTATAAGCTGAAACCCGGAACTGTACATGATATTAATCTTATAGTTGGACAGGAAATACTTGCAGGCAAGGTTTCTTCAAATTTTAACCGGTCTAAATATTTTGATGCAAACCTGCAGCCGGAAAAATTATTCGCCAATATGGCTTTAGGGACTCCTGACCGGTATGAAACTTTTGACGGTCCGGGCGATAACCTCATGTCTTTCTTTGGTCAGGCTTTTTACCAGCTTAAAAGCAAATACCTTTTCACGCTTACAGCAAGGACTGATGCGTCAAGCAAGTTTGCCCCCGGAAAACAATGGGGAATATTTCCTGCTATGGCAGTAGCATGGAGGATATCCAACGAGGAGTTTATGAAGAATGTTTCTTTCATTTCCGATCTTAAATGGAGGGTAAGTTATGGTGAAGCCGGAAATAACCGGATTCAAAATGATATGTGGAGAAGAACATACAGGATCAATACAAATCGTCCTATTGGTTTTGGCGATGTTGCCCAGGCTTACTGGGGCGCTGCATCAAATATTTTGGTTAACCCCGACCTCAAGTGGGAAACCACTATTACCAGGAATACGGGACTTGATTTTGGTTTATTCAATAATCGTATTACAGGTACGCTGGAATTCTATTGGAATACAACTAAAGATCTGCTGGTTGAATCCGATATCCCTTCTTATCTCGGTTATTCAAAACAAATGCGCAATATTGGTCAAACATCAAACAAGGGAGTAGAATTATCAGTAAACGCCAATATTATCAACAAAAAAGATTTTCAGCTTTCAGGCTTCTTTAATATTGGTATCAACCGGTCAAAAATTGATAAACTGGATGGTGTAAATGAAAAGCCTTTTAATTCTAACTGGGCGGGAACCGATCTTAAAACACAGGATGATTACAGGGCTATTGTCGGGCAAACCGTAGGATTGATCTATGGCTATGTTACAGATGGATTTTACACCGTTGATGATTTCGATTCATACAATGCTACCACCAAAACGTATACGCTAAAGCAGGGAGTGCCAAATATTGGATCATTCATAGGAGGGCTTAGTGTAAGGCCGGGAATATTGAAGCTAAAAGATCTGGACGGAGATGAGAAGATAACAGCCGCGGACCGCCGGATCATTGGCAGTGCCTTGCCAAAACACAGTGGCGGCTTTGGTTTTAATGCGGCATACAAAGGGTTTGATCTGGCTACTTTTTTTAACTGGGTAGTTGGAAATGATGTGTACAATACGGGCAAGATAGCATTCAATATGCTTTACAGAAGCACTTATGGTAATATGCTCAACACCATGAATTATAACGACAGGTTCAAATATATTGATGCGGCGGGCAACCAGGTTACAGATCTAGCTGAATTGGCTAAATTGAATGCGAACGCTAAATTATGGTCACCATTCTCTATGGGTACGGCAGCCCCGGTGATCCACTCATGGGCAATAGAAGATGGTTCTTTTCTACGTTTGAATAATGTCACCCTTGGTTATTCATTGCCCAAACGCCTGATCTCAGGATTACACATGAGCAAACTCCGGTTATATGCTACTGTTTACAATGCTTTTTTATGGACAAAATATTCAGGGTATGATCCTGAAGTAAGCGCCACCAGGAACAGTTCGTATACTGCATTAACGCCAGGTGTTGATTACTCGGGCTATCCGAAGAGCCGTACGTATACTATTGGTGTTAACGTGAGTTTTTAATCAAATTATTTAATCAATTAAGCATATCAAATGAAATGAGCCGTGATCCGCCGCGGCGGATCATCAACCGGGATGATTATTTGGCGAATTCCATTTGGCTAATAACAATAAAAAATAAACAAATGAAACGTATTGTAATTTTTAGTTTAGCGGTCGCTTCACTAATTTTCGTTTCTTGTAAAAAGATACTGGAGCCGGAGACGCCTTCGGCTTTCACACAAGAGTATATATTTTCCAGCGAAACAGATGCGGCAAAAGCGGTCTCCGGTATATATGCCCTTTTCAACCAGGATGCATTTACATCGCGGGTGTCTAACATTTTTACCGGCAATACCGATATCGAATGCGGAGGTGTAAGTGCCTCACCGGATAATTCACGTCGTGATATCTGGTCATTTGAATGCACCCCATCCAATGGTGATCTTCTTACTGTTTGGAACAATGCTTACAATGCTATCAATCGTGCCAATGAATGTTTAGAGGGAATAGAAGCCAGTGCAATAAATGGTAACAGGATGATGAAGCAGCTAAAAGGAGAAGCATTAACATTAAGAGCCATCTGGTATTACCTGCTGATGAATCACTGGGGCGATGTGCCTTTAAAAATTACACCAACTAAAGCTGGCGACGAATTTTACCTTCCCCGCACAGGGAGAGATACTGTCCTTACACATCTTATCGATGACCTCAAAGCAGTTGAGCCGGATATGCTATGGGCGGATGAGCTGGATTTTGGTATTGAGCGTATCAATCGTGAGTTTGTAATCGGCATGATCGCCCGTCTTTCATTAATGCGTGGCGGCTATTGGCTGTATCCGGATTTGACGATGAAAAGAACAAGTGATTATCTTGACTATTATGAAACAGCCAATAGTTATTGTAAGAAACTTCTTGAGTTAAAACCCCGCCCGCTTCCCGATTTTGCCACGGTATTTATGAATGAGAATAAGTATTTAAAACCCGTAAACAGCGATGTTTTATACGAAGTCGCTTTTCATCCGGGATTTGGCGATGTCGCCTGGTGCAATGGGGTAAGGGTAGATGGCGGAACCCATCAGTATGGTGCAGGCTCCAATTACCTGGCCTTTCCGCTTACTTATTATCATTCATTTGATACCCTGGATTCCCGGTTACCGGTAACCTGCTACATTTATTATTATGATAAAGAATTATTACAACAACCTACAGGTTCTGGTTCTATTGCCCCTGGTAAATGGAACAGAATGCTGGTGCCTTCAGCACTCGGATCTGCTTCCGCAAAAGGCACCGGTATCAACTGGCCGCTGATGCGTTATGCAGATGTATTATTGATGTTAGCGGAAAGCGAAAATGAATTGAATGGACCTGGTGCTGAAGCAAAAGAGGCGCTAAGAAAAGTAAGGCAAAGGGCCTTTCCTCAATCATTATGGCCGGAAAAAGTGGAGACCTATATTAACAATGTATCAGCCAGCAAGCAAAGTTTTTTTGATGCTATCGTGAATGAAAGAGGCTGGGAGTTTGGAGGAGAGTGCATACGAAAGTATGACCTGGCAAGATGGAATCTTTACGGTAAAAAAGTAGCAGAAACAAGAAATTCGCTGATACAAATGGGGATTGACGGAATAGCAGGAACAGGACTTTATTCCCAATTGCCTGATTATATGTATTACAAAAGGGATTCAACAACTGCCAACCTGAACATTATCTGGTACAATAAATTTACCAAGCCTGCAGCAGAACCACCGCTCATCAATTCACCAAGCCCGGGGGATAATCCGGATGGTTATACCCGGGTGAGTTGGTTAATCTCAATGTATAATACTACTACAGGTAGTCCGGCGGATTATATATTGAGACAGTGGAGAGGATACCCGGATAATTCAGGACTAACCCCTTTGCGGTATATTCTGCCATTACATAATTCAGTAGTATCCAGCAGCCAGGGTGTGCTTCAAAACCAGTATGGATATTAATCTAAAAATTTAGCATGATGAATACTAATAATAGCGTTATGAAAAAAATCTTCCCGGTGATACTGATTATGTCGGTAATTATTGCCGCTTGTACAAAGGAGGATAAACTTGAAGAAGCAT
>JAKFEJ010000013.1:0-1944 GCA_036675745.1 Chitinophagaceae bacterium
TGTATTTTATAGTATTGCCCCGCCTTTAAAGGCGGGGCAATACAGTTTTATGTGTCATGACTTTAGCCAAACTAACTACTTATAATATTATTTTTTAGGGATCAATTCCGGATACTCATTGGAAAAAGAATAAGGAAAAGCTGATGGCTCCACTCCTCTTTTCTTATTTGGTTTATTGACCATGTTCCAGTTTAAATTACCACCTTTCAGCAATTCTTTGTGACTGATCCAATTAGCAGTAACCGCTTTTCCATTCCATTGCAATGATTGAACATATTGGTTTTTATCACTGTTTGATGGAGCATTAATTACCAGCTTTTTTCCATTGGTCAAAGTAATCGTCATTTTTTTAAACAACGGCGTTCCCAATACATATTGATCAGTAGCAGGACAAACAGGATAAAAACCCATTGCTGAAAAAACATACCAGGCGGAAGTTTGTCCATTGTCTTCATCACCGCAATAACCATCGGGTGTTGGTTTATATAGTTGCTCCATCACCTTACGGATCCAGTATTGTGTCTTCCAGGGTTGACCGGCATAGTTGTACAAATAGATCATATGTTGTATCGGCTGGTTGCCATGTGCATATTGCCCCATATTCATGATCTGCATTTCGCGGATCTCATGAATAACGCCGCCATAATAACTTTCATCAAATACAGGAGGCATAATAAATACAGAATCCAGCATAGCTGCAAACATTTCATTGCCGCCCATTATTTTTTTAAGGCCTTCGATATCATGAAACACACTCCAGCTATAATGCCAGCTATTGCCCTCGGTAAAAGCATCACCCCATTTAAACGGATTGAAAGGAGACTGAAAACTTCCATCTTTATTTTTGCCCCGCATCAATTTGGTCTCCGGATCAAAAAGGTTTCTGTAATTCTGCGAACGCCTGAGGTATAATTCAATTTCTGCTTTGGGACGTTTTAAAGCTTCACCCAGCTTCGCAATAGTAAAATCATCATACGCATATTCCAATGTCCTGGCTGCATTTTCATTTATATCCACATCATAGGGAACATAACCCAACTTATTATAAAATTCCACTCCTTTCCGTGCTACTGCTGTAAGCGGACCTTCTGTATTGGCGTCTTTCAATAATGCTTCATAAAGTGTATTGATATCATAACCCCGTAATCCTTTTATATACGCATCGGCAACAACAGATGCAGAGTTATTGCCTATCATTACATTTCTATACCCAGGGCTTGACCATTCAGGTAAAAAGCCGCCTTCCTTATATGCATTAATCAACCCTTCCTGCATCTCCCTGTTGATCTCAGGATAAACAAGATTTAAGAAAGGATATAGTGCACGAAATGTATCCCAAAAACCTGTTCCTGAAAACAGGTAGCCCGGCATTACTTTACTGTTATAGGGGCTATAGTGTATTGTCTTTCCTGCTGCATCCACTTCATACATTTTTTGAGGAAAAAATAAAGTACGGTACAGGCAGGAATAAAAAGTGCGGACCTGTTCAATAGATCCGCCTTCTACCATTATCTTTCCCAGTTCTTTGTTCCAGCTTGCTTTTGCCTTATTCTTCGTTTGATCAAAACTGTTGTTGCCAATCTCTCTTTTTAAATTAATATCGGCTTGTTCGAAACTGATAAACGAAGAAGCCACCAACATATTTATTTTTTCATGGCGTGCAGTTTTAAATTGAACAATAGCACCCGTATGATCCGCTTTATATTCTAAAGTGTCTTTTGCCAAATTGTTTCCATGCCAGCTATGCCCAACTGTAAAAGCTTTATCAAAATAAAGGACGAAATAGTTTTTAAAATTATCCCCAACTCCCCCACTGTTCTTCGTTGTATAACCGATGATCTTTTTTTCCGCAGGAAGGATCTTTATATAAGATCCTTTATCAAATGCATCAACTATTATAAAAGAACTATCTGACTTTGGAAAAGTAAACCTGAATTGAGCCGC
>JAKFEJ010000543.1:0-13609 GCA_036675745.1 Chitinophagaceae bacterium
ATGGAACACGGATGACACTGATCAAACGGATTAACACGGATAAAATCCGTGTAAATCTTTCAAATCCGTGTTATCCGTTACTGATTTTTCATTTTTAAACAATTCCCTAGAAAATTACCTTTTTATGTATAAATATACCGTTTTGACCTAATTGATTAAATGACCAGTCAAGTTTCAGCGCAAAATCGTAGATGGTGGTTATATCGACACCAAAACCACCGGAGTACAACATTTTATTGGACAAGTAATTATTACCGGGGTTTGGATTATAAACGTAACCGGAGTTTCCATATACCCTACCATAAATATTAAAAGGTATTCTTTGAGGGGCTATTTTTTTTGTACCGGGTACCCTGACATTAAAGTTAAAAAGCTTTCTGGTAAAAGATGCTTTTACATACCCGCCAGCTACACCATCTACCACGTAATACTCATAGCCCTGCATGAAAACATCTGTATAGCCCAACAGTCGTTGGTTGAAATAAGGCTGTGAGAATGGCAGCTTAACAGTACCATAAGCATTCAGGCTAAAGAAAGTTTTTTTTCCTGTTGGCCAATGCCCGGATCCTTTTGTTATTAGCTGCCATACATTTACGGCATTATTAAACCCTTCTTTCTGAATCGTCACTTCGGCTGCATGACCTTTGGTGGGATAGGGTATATAATCAAGATCATAAAACGTCAGGGTATAGTACAACTTGGGAAATTCGATTGTACTGCGTCCGCGTTTGAAATAATCGGGATTAAGCTTTGCAACTGTATCAGCTATTTTTTCTTTTGTATAAGAAAAACCAAACCTATGTCTTGTTTTAATAGCTCTCCGGTAAGTAAGCTCAGCTGAAGAACTTACAAAACTGCGCAGATACTCATCATCTTTTAAAAAAACCTGTTTATCATTGTCCGATTTATAATTCAATTCCCTGTTTTTTCCCATAACAAAACCCACCATTATCCCCCATTTTTTTTCTTTATCAATGTAAAGCCCATCGTAGTTAAATGACAGTTGTTTTGTGTATCCGCTAATCAGCCAGAATTTCAATTTATCATTTCGCCCCGTTATATTATTATATAAAAGCTTTCCGCCATAATTGACTCTTTTCAGACTGCCTTTTTGTTCGACCAACCATTGATTGAGATTTCTGTCTACTGGCTTGAAATAAGGAACGGGAAAAATATACCATCTTTCTTTTACCTGGACCAGTACATCAATATTATACCCATCAAAACTTTTCAATGCCACTATTGCTTCATGAAACAAAGAGGTATTCATCAATTGCTGACGGGCCCCTTCAAATTTTTTTACAAGATCCTGGAGCAGGTATACATCACCGGATTTAAATGGGATTTCCCTGAGAATAATATCGGGCCTTGTTTTTCGATTACCCTCAATTATGATATTTCGAACTGTAAAAGGCTTTTCTTCGCTGGCTACCGGAGCTGTCTCCGGCAAAGTATTCTGTCCTTCATTTTTTGCCTGCATATCTTCCACTCCGGGGTTTTGCGCAAACAAATTATGACAGCAAGCAATAATCATCAGGAGCCCTAAACAATATTTTCTTTTCCTCTGCATATCGGGATCTACAATATCAACTAAGTTAGCCGGAATTTTAAACCTGTGAGCAAGGGCGGGTAAAAATCATCATCAGATCTTCAGATAGTTCATGAGGTTGTCGTAGTTGCTGCGTAGCTCATTGGCATATAATTCTTCGCCAAAAAAATGCTTTACATTGTATTCATAACGCTGAAAAGTAGCAACAATATCTGACACTTCAGGCTTGTTGATCCGGATCGTAACCTGCATGGTGCCTGTTTCAGGATCATTGGTAGTATTGAGTTGAGTGATCTGTGCATCATTCGTCTCCACCAATTTACTGATCTCATTAAAAGAATATTGATTACTATCCATTTCCAGCACAATAAGTCCGCCTGGCTCATTCAGGCTCATAAATTCCGATGCATGCCTGAGCAGATCGCTGTATGCAACGGCGCCTACAATATCATTTTCATTATCTACAACAGGTACTACACTCAGCCCGTTTTCAGCAGCCAATTGAATAGCTTTAAGAAAGTGTTCGCTGTTTTTTACAGAGATATTGCCAAATGATTGTTGCAAAGCGTTCAGCTCTGTATGATCATTATCGACTAATAGAAGATCATCCTCACTGATAATTCCAATATATTTATCGCCATCAACTATGGGAAGGTGTGTTACCTGATTGTCATTCATTAACTGAAGAGCCTGATATACTTTATCATGCGGACGCAGGTAGGGCAGAGTTTGCGATTGTAGTTGTCCTGTTAACATGGATAGCGGCTCCTTATTTTTCTATCAAAGACCTCAACGGTCAGCTAACTGTTGCAGGTTCATTGAGTTTTTTCAAAAATTTATGAAGGATCATATTGAACTCATCCGGTACCTCCATCATTGGCGCATGGCCACAGTTGTCGATAAAGTAGAGTTCACTATTGGGAATCAATTTATTAAACTCTCTTGCCACAAATGGCGGAGTAATGGTGTCATTGTTTCCCCATATTAATAACGCAGGAAGTTTGATTTGATTGAGCTCTTCCCCTAAATTATTTCTGATGGCACTTTTAGCTAAAGCGATGATCTTTATGACTTTCAGGCGATTATTGGTAATGGCAAACACTTCATCTACCAATTCTTTGGTTGCCATTTCCGGGTTGTAAAAAGTCAGTTCGGTCTTTTTCCGGATATACTCATAATCACCTCTTTTGGGATATGAGTCACCCATTCCATTTTCAAAAAGACCTGAACTACCGGTAAGAATTATAGACTTAATGCAATCAGGCTGACTTTTTAACACATAAACCAAACCAACATGACCTCCTAAAGAGTTTCCTAATAAATGGACGTTTTTATACCCCCGGGTTTCAATGAATTTATTGACAAACTTTGCAAGTCCTCCTACAGAAGTATGGAGAATATCCATTTCCAGCAATGGCAACAAAGGGACAACCACTTTATTATACTGCTTAAAATATTCGATCAGGCTTTGAAAATTACTTAGTGCCCCAAACAGACCATGCAGTAATACCAGCGGTTCGCCTTCGCCTTCTTCTATAAATCTGAACTTATTATCCTGTTTAATTTCGTAACTCATGTTCTCCGGCGCAATTAATTTTTGCTAAAATAATTGTTTTGCTGCAAATTTCTAACCGGTAAAGTAAGTCTTTACTAATCAGCACAAAGATAGCAGCCTAAGCTCATTTATCAGATATTCCCGTTCTTTTGTTTAGTAGCGGCTTTTGTTATATAAAAGCTTAAAGTAATAGCGTTGAATAGGACGGAAGTACCAGATCATCAGCATCAACGCTGTAATAATACTGCTAAATGCCCAGTTATTAGGATAAAATACTACAATAGCAATCATCACAAGAAGAATGCGTATGTATTCAAGATAAAATATCCATCTGCGCTGATCCAGGATAGCCCCGCTGTTTATCAGGCTAACAATTATAAAGGCTGACAAAAGAAATAGTTGTACCCCCGTCAGATAATGCTCAAATAACGTAACCACAAATAATAACCCCAGCGAAAAAATAGTTTGCGCTGTTACATATTGACATATGGCCAGCGTAGGTTTTTGCAGGGATTGAACATTTAAAAAATTTCTTTCAAGTACCAATCTGTACCGGGGATCCAGCCCGTCTGGTTTTCCAAACAGCACTTTGCATTTTGCTTTTACCCCACTCGCATTTTTAAAATTCATATAGATCTCCAGGGGAAAATGAAAATGCTGCCATAAAAAACTATGACTGTTTAACTGTTTCGTCAAACCATAAACTATTTCTACATCTTTTCTCTCTTTGGCAAATGTGCCGAATAATTTATCCCAGATAATAAATACATCACCATAATTCTTATCGAGGTATTCCGGATTGGACGCATGATGTATACCATGATGGGTGGGTGTTACCAGTATTTTTTCAAACCACCCCCACTTACCTAATAGCTGTGTATGTATAAAAAAAGGATAAAGGCCATGTATCAATAAAAATATGGAGATCATAAGGGGTGGGAACCCGATCAATGGCAAGACTGACCAGAACATACAACGCACCAGCGCCTGAAACACGGTAATACGGGCCGAAACAGTATAATTAAAATCTTCACTTTGATGATGCACCACATGCACTGCCCAAAAGGCATTGATCTCATGCGCTAACCGGTGGTACCAGTACCAGACCAGATCCGTTAACAGGAAAAGAAGTATCCAGGTAAACACGCCGGCCTTAATATCGAAAATGGCGAAATGTTCATGAATATAAACAAAGACGAAAAAGAATAAACCGGTTGTAAAAACATCAAGCAATCTTTCAGCGATACCTACATTGAGATTGGCAACCGATTCAGCATACTGAAAAAAATTTTTGCCTTTCTTTTTTGAATAATAATATTCAAGGCCGATAAAGAATAAAAACATTGGTACCGCAAAACCGAGATAATTTAGTTTCATGTTTTTCGGATTTGTTAGTCTACTAATCTTATAGACTAACAAACATAGTATATAAAACGGTGCCGTCCAAACTTTACAAATAAACCTCTTTCATGCTTATTGTGCCATTTTTTGTGCCACCCCATCAAAGAAAGACTGCAATTCAGTAAACATTCCCTTAAAAACAGGAACAACGGAACCAAATCCATTGATAACTTTCGGCCCCAATGGCTGGATGTAAGAATACGTAGCAGATTTTTCTATTGTATCAGGCTGCAGTAGTTTTAACTGCTCAGCATAAAAAAGAACAATACTATACACCATACCGTAAATCGTAATATAAAAAAGTATACCTCCAAGGCGGTTAACCCAGCCCAGCATGGATATTTCAACGGTTTTCTGGATCATATTGGCACCCAGCCGTATTAACAATACAACAAGAATAAAAACAACAGCAAAAGAGATTACGGGCAACCATTCATCTGAAACTTTTATTGCCTGTCCGATATAACCTGCTACAACGGTAGAAAGTTTCATAGCTGCAGCAAGGCCAATAATAATGGCAACAAATGAAAAAACACCAACGATCAAACCCCGTTGATAGCCTTTTACAATAGCAAGTATAAGAATGATTATTAAGACAAGGTCAAGAAACATTGTGCTGGTTTAAAAGTTTAACGTTAATCGTTTAAGGTTAAGTATTACCCGTTTTATAAAGAAAATTTAAACTTTTAAACTTCCGGATCATTTTGTCAGTAACTCTTTCACAAGCGATGAAACTGTTTTTCCATCCGCCTTGCCAGCAAATTGTTTTGTTGCTATTCCCATTACTTTCCCTAAATCCGCAGGGGAACTTGCTCCTGTTTCAGCTATGATCTTCGTTAATGCTTCTCTCAGTTCTTCTGCAGAAAGTTGTTTTGGTAAGAACTTTTCAATCACGGCTATTTCTTCCTGTTCTACTTTCGCCAGGTCCGGCCGATTTTGTTGCTGAAAAATCTCTAATGAATCTTTACGTTGTTTTACTAATTTTTGCAACAATTTAATTTCATCTTCTTCTTTTACCTCACCACCACCACCTTCAGAAGTTTTTACCAATAATAATGCGGCTTTTATCGCCCGCAGGCTACGCAAGCCTATTTCATCTTTTGCAAGCATTGCTGTTTTCAGTTCTGCCATTATTTTTTGTTCCAGACCCATATAAAAAGTTTGTTGTTTATAGTTTATGGTTTGTAGTCGGTTACTGCCAATAGTTAAATATTTTTCAGAGTTCGTACTTCTTACCCCGGACTTCAGACCTCCATCTTCTTCTCAGGCTTTATTCTCTTTCATTTGCTTATCCCTGAATTTCTGATAAAATTCCTGGGCAAATTGTTTCATTTCTCCCACCATTTCATTGTGATTGGTTGCTCTTCCATATGTATCTGCCATGGTCATCATGGTCTGATAAAAGAAATCAGCCATTTCATCTACCATCATATCCTTTGTCCACAGGTCAATACGTAAAGCTGTTTTTTCCGCTCCATCCCAGAAAGATAACATCATGGCTTTGGCCTTTTGATCGTTGTCAACGGTAGTATCAGTCGCATTCCAGGTAATAGCATCAGGGACTTTGTTCTCATCCGTATGTACATTAATATTAATACTTGACAGGCTCATATATAATTTTAAATTGAACCCGATAGTTATCGGGTGGGCAAAGGTACTACTTCGCTTCTTAGTTTGGAAGCTTCGTAATACATGGTAATTAAATCATTTTATGGTTTTCAGAATGCTTTGCCAAAAAAGGTCAGCTGCTTTATCCCAGCTATACTGAGCAGCAATTAGTTTTCCTTTTTGAATTAAACCATTGCGTAATGACTCATCCTTATACAAAAGCATCATTTTATCTGCTATATCCTTATGATCAGTTGGATCAGCATACAATGCAGCATCACCGGCAATTTCCTGCATCACAGAACCAGGCGATGTAATAACCGGTATCTGGCAATTTATAGCCTCCTGTACCGCCAAACCAAAGCCTTCCTTTACCGGTGGATAAATAAATGCGTAGGCGGAACCAAGCAAATTTGCTTTTTCTTTTTCTTCCAGCTGCCCGGTCAATATAATAACTTCATCCCGGTACTTGTATGTTTTTATACTCTCGCCAAAACTTTTATAGTTTTTATCCAACTTTCCTGCTAATACAAGTTTCCAGTTGCTCTTTTGTCTTTTTTTAAACCCCGAAAACGCTTTCAGCAGGTTTACCAGGTTTTTTTGAGGATGAATATCCCCTGCATATATGAAGTAATTTTTCCCATCTGTATACTTGTTTTTTATCTCGTCCTTTTCGTTTTCAGTTAATGGAGAAAAAATTTCTTTAACAGCACTGTGAACGACAGCCACCTTTTCTTCTTTTACTGCATACTTCTCTGAAATAGCAGTTTTTAAAAAACCGGAAACCGTGATTATGTTGTTTGCTTTTTGCAAAAACTTTTTAAAATATCTTTTATAAAAAAACAGTTCTGTCTTTTTGGTAAATGAAGCTGAGTATAAAAAAGAAAGATCATGTACTATAATGCACTGCGGCGTTTTGGCAGTAAGGGAGCATATTCCATCGGTTGATACAAAAACATCCGCATTATGTTTTCGCAACAGGGCGGGTATTTTTACATCATACCAAAGTTTCCACAGCAAAGGATTGCTTGCCCGGGGACCAGTTACTACCGCGGTTATATTTTTATTAAATAAAAGCTTAGTGTTATATGTGCGGTCAAAAACAAAAATAAATTCGTGATCAGAATATTTAATTACAATTCTTTTCAATACCTCACATAGGAAGTAGTGATATTCTTCCAGGGCGTCCCTTTGTAAAATCCTTGTATCTACCACAATTTTCATCAGGGTAGCAAAGGTAGTTGGTTAGCCCTATCAGCCTGGTTGTAAAAAGAACTCAAAATTCCCTGGTATTATTCCTTATATAAACATCAGTTCTTTCATCCTGGACTGAATGGTCATCTACTTCTTCCGGCCTGACAGGACTGCAAGTTTTTTTACTGTGGATATTCGCTTAATACTGCCTGGCAAAACGGGCAGTTATACAATTGCTCCCGGACATCAACAGGCTTACTTTTACATGTGGTTTAAGAGAGTAATCCAATGTGAACATAAATAGTGGCCTATGAATAACTTATACAAATTTTTTACCCTTTTACTATCTGTCTTTTTTGTAACTATTTCTTCCGGTTATTCTCAATGCCCTGACGGACAACCGGCTGGCGGAACAGCTTATGATACAACCATTGTTTTTGAAACCGGGATCACTTCAATGTCTGTTAAATTCGCCCAGTTTGACCCGCAAAACGGAATGGTAACCTGTGTCAGGCTTTGTGTGACTATTACAGGTGTTGTAGACACGATCGGTGTACAAAACAGGGCTTCAAATTCCCAAACAGCTACTATCACTTATGACAGAACAGATCAGATTACAGGGCCAGGTTTATCAACCCCTTTATCGAACAGTATAACCAAGGTTTATTCCTATAACCTTACTCCTTATGATGGGATACCCAATGACGGAACCGATTTTGCCTCTGAATCTCACGACACTGTTTTAAACAAGCAACTTTGCAACCGTATAGATGACGGAGTAGCAATATCTCAATTTTACGGCACAGATAGCGTTACCTACACTTACGACATAAATGCCTCAGTTAATGAGGCTTATTCCGGTGGTAATAAAACCAGTACCGTTTTGACCTCCGCTCTTGTTAATTTTCACTTCGAATATTGCACTTGTCCCGCAACAGTGCTTCCTGTAAATATTTATGCATTTAATATCAATAAACTAACTAAAAATAAGGTAGATTTAAAATGGTCGGACTATGACGACGCTCATTCCATTTATTCCTATGAAGCTGAAGTCAGTAGAGATGGAAATATTTTTTCAAGTATCGGGAGCCTTGCGAAAAATACAGTGAGTAACGATCCTTATAAGTTATCATATACTGCAGCCAATGAGGAAAACGGCATATATTATTTCCGTATCAAGCAGGTTTATGCGAATGGGTATGTTCGCTATAGTAATATTAGGCATGTGGCACTGGAAAATTCCGCATCATCAAAATTTTCTGTTTATCCTAACCCCTCATCAGGTATTGTTGGTATCAAATTTGATAATACTTTGAACGGAGATTTTAACGTTCTTATTTATAATACGCAGGGTCAAATGACGGTGAGCAAAGATATTGTTGTTGTACAGGGTTCGTCATACAGGGAGTTAGCGAGGTTAGTGCCGGGAGTTTATTGGTTAAGGCTTACCGATAAAAAAAGCCTTGAATCCAGCGTAAATCAATTTTTAATTAAATGACCTCTTAGGTGGAAGAGGATGGTGGCTTGTAAAAGGGGCCTTGGTTCGGGGCCCCTTTCTTTTTCCCTTCTCTGATTCCCCTATAATTTCGAAAGATTTTCTAACACTTCACCGGTAAAAAAATTATCTTGATTGAAGACAACTTCTAATCAGCCGGTTAACCCAATCAACTTTTCCCTACATTTGTTGGACTCATTCTATTTATGGAATATAATACCACAAGAAACAACATGGCCATGCGTGAATATGGCCGGCATGTTCAGAAAATGATCGAGCATCTTGTCAGCATTGAAGAACCTGAAAGGCGCCAGCGAAATTCACAGGCTGTTATTGAGCTCATGGGATTTTTAAATCCCCATCTTAAAAATGTAGAAGATTTTCGCCATAAGCTCTGGGATCATTTGTTTTTTATCTCTGATTTTAAACTGGATGTAAAATCGCCCTACCCCATACCGACCAGGGAATCATTAAGTGAAAAGCCCCAGCCTTTGCCTTATCCTAAACGCCATCCTAAACATTCGCACCTGGGTAAAAACCTGGAAGTAGTGATCAAAAAAGCATTAAATGAGGATGATGCTGATAAACGGGCCGGCTTTGCCAATGCCATTGCTTATTATATGAAGCTTGCTTATAATAACTGGCACAAGGAAGTAGTACATGACGATGCCATTCAAAGTGAACTGACAGGTATTACGAATGGACAACTAACCTTTACCAATACCCCTTATGTAAAAGCTTTCCGCCCGCAGGAAAATCGTGACAGAGATCGTGGCGGGTATGGCAAACAAAGAGGAAAGTTTCAGCAACGCAGCGGCGGTGGTGGCGGACAATACCGTAATGACAGAAATGACCGTGGCGGCGGCGGAGGTAAGTTCAAGAAAAAAAGATATTAATTCAGTAGTTGATGAATTTATAAGTTGAATGGTTGACAAATTTATGTCAGCCATTTTTTTATAGGCCTTTCAAGCATAAAGTCTATGTTAACCAACCCCGGTTTAACTTGTCAGCCCAAAATATTTACCTTGCAGCACCCTTACCAACTTATACCTAATCATCTTGTCAACTATAAAATATGCATTCATTCGTAGTTAATGGTGGAAAAAAATTGTCAGGTGAAATTACTCCGCAGGGAGCGAAAAACGAGGCGCTGCAAATCATCAGTGCAGTGTTGCTGACACCGGAGAAAGTTACCATCACCAATATTCCTGATATCCTGGACGTAAACTTATTGATCGAATTGCTGGAAGAAATGGCTGTAAAAGTTGAAAGACCAAAACGGGACACCTGTATTTTCCAGGCTGATGATGTAAATATTGACTACCTGCACAGCGAAGCCTATAAAATGAAAAGCGGGAGGCTTCGGGGGTCCGTAATGCTGGCAGGCCCAATGCTTGCCCGGTTTAGAAAGGCTTTTATCCCAAAACCAGGTGGAGATAAAATAGGCAGGCGAAGGTTGGATACCCATATAATTAGTTTTGAAAAATTAGGCGCCAAATTCAATTATCATCCCGAAGATGGCTTCTTTCATCTGGAAGCACCTGACCTGAAAGGAATAAACATGTTGTTGGATGAACCGTCTGTAACAGGAACTGCCAACATCGTTATGGCGGCAGCGATGGCGAAAGGAACAACTACGATTTACAATGCCGCCTGCGAGCCTTATACGCAGCAGCTTTGTAAAATGCTAAACCGCATGGGCGCAAAGATCAGCGGCATCGGTAGCAATTTAATAACTATTGAAGGTGTAAATTATCTCAGTGGCACCGAACACCGCATGTTGCCTGATATGATCGAAGTGGGCTCTTTCATTGGCCTGGCTGCGATGACACAAAGCGATATCACCATTAAAAATGCCGGTATTGAACACCTTGGTATTATCCCTGAAAAATTTCAGCAATTAGGTATTCAATTAAATTTTAACGACGATGATATTCATATACCATCACAGGAAATTTATGAAGTAAATAAATATTTTGACGGCGGGGTATTGACAATATACGACCACCCCTGGCCGGGTTTCACCCCTGACTTATTAAGCATCGTACTGGTAACAGCAATACAGGCAAAAGGCAGTGTATTGATCCATCAAAAAATGTTTGAAAGCCGTCTGTTCTTTGTCGATAAGCTGATAGATATGGGGGCGCAAATTATTTTATGTGATCCGCACCGTGCCGTTGTGATAGGGTTGGAAAGAGAACAACAACTGCGTGGCATTACCATGAGCAGCCCTGATATACGTGCTGGCGTAGCATTGCTTATCGCGGCGTTGAGTGCTGAAGGCAAAAGCACTATTCAAAATATAGAACAAATTGACAGGGGTTATCAATATATTGATGAACGATTAAAAAAGCTGGGGGCAGATATAAAAAGAGTTGACGGCTGAAAAAATAAATGAAGAATAAGCGCCATTGCATTTCATTCCTTTTCTTTGCACATGGCTTTTTATCAAAATAAGATCATCATCATTACCGCGCCATCCGGCGCCGGCAAAACGTCAATTACCCGGCATCTGTTAAAAGTTTTTCCGCAACTGGCATTTTCTATTTCCGCTGCTACAAGAGAGGCCCGTAGTTATGAAACAAACGGGGTGGATTATTATTTTATTCCTTTGCAGGATTTCAAACAAAAGATCCAGCACAATGAATTTATTGAATGGGAAATGGTATATGAAGGAAAATATTATGGCACTTTGAAAAGTGAATTGCAAAGGCTATGGGATAACAACCAATGCCCTTTGCTTGATATTGATGTAAAAGGCGCCATACATGTACAGCAACAATATCCTGATACATCTTTGACAATTTTTATAGAACCTCCTTCTGTTGACGAATTGAAAAAAAGGTTGGAATCAAGGGGAACAGAAACAGCCGAATCGCTACAGGCAAGGGTCAATAAAGCTTCGTACGAAATTTCTTTCAAAGAACATTTCAACAAATCCATAATAAATGACGATCTGGACCGGGCCTGTGCAAAGGCTAAAGGGATCGTAAAAGAATTTTTAAATCTTTCCTGACTCTTAAACAAAATACAATTTAGGCATAAGCTCTTCTAAATTTGAACATTGAATCCCGATAGCTATCGGGAGAGCGTTGAGAATTGAACATTTGTATTCCTTGTAATTGAAAGAAATGCTCAATTTTCAATGTTCAATGCTCAACTTTCAATTAAATTCCCTTCATTATCTTTACCCTATGGCTGAATGGAAGACAATAACCTGGTTTGTGGTGACGCTGCTGCTGATGGGATTTTTTGCAGGCATTGAGATGGCTTATTACAGCGCCAATCGCCTGACTATTGAATTACGAAAAAAACAAGGCGGCACAGCCGGTCATTTATTATCTAAGTTCATAGATGCCCCCGCAAGTTTTATTGGTGCTACTTTAATTGGTTTTAATATTTTTCTTGTTTTTTTCAGCCTGCAGATAAGTTCAGTAATGCAGCCCGTATGGATGTACCTGGGTGTCGGCGCTGACCTGGTTCATATTCTTGTAGAAATTGCAATCGCCACTTTTGTAGTCTTGATATTTGCAGAATTTATTCCAAGAGCAATTTTCAGAGCAAGGAGTAATACTCTTTTGACAAGATTATCGCTTGTAACAGACTTTTTTTACCAGATGTTCTCGCCCATTGCAGAAGGGCTTATCAGCCTTGCGGAATGGTTGCTTAAATACGTTTTCAATGTACGTGTAGATAAACATAAAGAACCTCTTGGCCTCAGTGAATTAAAAAATCTTTTTCAACAAAACCTGGACGAAGAAAGACAAGGCCGCAATACCCAATTATTGGAGAATGCACAAGAATTTCCAAAAGTAAAGATCCGTCAATGCCTGGTGCCAAGAAAAGAAATAGTAGGGGTTAATCTCAATGCTTCTATTGAAGATCTCAAGAAAAAATTTATCGAAACAAAGTTGAGCAAATTGGTCGTCTACGAAGATAATATTGATCACTTGTCTGGTTATATACACCAGCTTGATCTTTTTAAAAACCCGGAAAGCATCCGATCAATTTTACTACCTATCCCGGCCGTGCCTGAAAGTATGAGTGCTGCCGACCTGATCAGCAAATTCAGCCGCGAACGTAAAAGCATTGCCTGGGTGGTAGATGAGTTTGGCGGTACGGCCGGCATCATTACCATGGAAGATGTACTGGAAGAATTATTTGGCGAAATACAGGATGAGTATGATACGGAGAAATTCGTAGAAAAACAGATCGCTGAAAACGAATTCATTTTTTCAGGCCGGCTGGAACTGGATTACCTGGAAGAAAAATACGATTTTGAATTCCCTGAAAATGAATCTGAAACCCTGTCCGGGTATATTATCAATTTTCATGAAACCATTCCCCAGCAAAAAGAGCGCATCATCATTGATGACTATGAATTTGATGTCATCAGCGTCAGCGACACAAGGATAGAAATGGTGAAGATGAAAAAACTTAAGTAAAGAAACAAGGTACGAGGCACAAGGTACAAGGATTGCCTATTGCACAGTTAGCTTTCTTAAAAGCCGATTACAATTGTTTGAAAAACTTGCAATTCATCCTTTGCATCCTGAGACCTTGCGACTTTTGCCAGTTTTAACGTGCCGCATTTTTTAGGAAATCTGCGAGTTTAAGCCTTGTACCTTTCACCTTGTGCCTTGTGCCTTCTTACCATTATCTTTGCCACCACTTAAAATACACTGATGGCGCTATTGGATTTTTTTGATCGCAGAAAGCAGAATAAGAGTTCGGGTGAAGAAATGTCATTTATTGACCATTTGGAAGAATTGCGCTGGCATTTGATCCGCTCAGTTATTGCTATTGG
>JAKFEJ010000292.1:0-1927 GCA_036675745.1 Chitinophagaceae bacterium
TGGGGAAAATCTTTGTGGGGTTTCAGGCCTACATCATATTTTTTGATGCTGTCATAATTCATCTGGTAGAGCAGATGTTTCTGTGCTTCTTTGCTATCCAGGTATTTTCCATCCGGTGTTGTTGTAATATCCGGATGAAAATAGATATCATGCGAGATCACCACTTTTTTATCTTTAGAAATAAGCACATCCACTTCTACAGTGTTTACACCATAATCCAAAGCTTTGTACATAGAAGCAATCGTGTTTTCCGGCATTAATCCCCTTGTACCGCGGTGGCCTTCTTTGTTGAAGTCTGGTAATTTCATAGATAAGGAGTTTGTTGAATCGCTGTGTTTGAACGAATTGCAGGCAGCCAGCAATAGCAGCAGACCCGCTGTTGCCGGGTTAATTAGTTTGCGCATATTTATTTTGTTATATAGGGTTTTAAAAGTGAAGCCCATTTCTGGTATCCCTCCATATTGAGGTGCAGACCATCATAAGTATATTTTTTATCAAGTCGTTTGCCGGTATCTAAAAAATGCGGGTGTATGTCGATGACAGTGATCTTTTCAGCCCCACCCAATTTTTTCAATTCTTCGTTAACAAAAAGTATATGTTCGTCTTTGTTGAAATGAGCTCTGTCGGTAAAGCTGTTGTTGACCGGCAACAACGTGTTGAAATAGATCTTTGTTTCAGGAGATTCTTTTTTAATCCGGTGAATCATTTTTTTATAGTTATCAAGTATCACACTATCAGGTATATTACGGGAAATATCGTTGATGCCTATAAGTATAAAAATTTTAGATGGTTTTCCTTCTGTTACTTCATCCAATCGTTCCAGTACGCCAAAAGTAATATCGCCTGATATGCCGCGGTTCCGGGCTTCTTCCAGGTTTAACAATTCATTCCAATCCGTATAGTCAGTAATACTATTACCTAAAAAAATAATATCAGTCCCTGCATTGGGAAAGGCCCTGAACTGTTCCACCTTCATCTCAAAAATGCCCGGGCGATAGGTGCTGTCCCATTGTAATTTTTGTGCGAATAAGAAAGTTGAAAGGAAGAAAGTTGCAAAAACCAAAACGAATTTTTTCATGCATTATACTTTATGTGTTGTAGTATATTTTTTACCAAAACGATCTGTTGCTATTACTTTTATCTCTTTGGTTGCAGCCGGAATAATTGCTTTGAACATGTGTTCCGTTTTCCTGGGTTCTGCAAAACCTCTTGGTTTGGGCAGGTCTGGCCCAAGCAAGGTAGAGTAGGCCAGTGGATCAAATGCATTCACTTGTTCCAATGAACCCTTATTACTGCCATCAATCCAGTATTCCGTTTTCCATTCCGGATCATGGTTCCAGATATTTACCTGCACTTGTTTTTGATCATTTGCATCCTCTACAAAAATCTTCATCTGGTGATCGGCTGACTCACCGGTTGATTGATAATGCCAGCTTAATTCTGTTCCATTTACTTTGTAAACACCATAGCCACAGGGTGTACCATCGCCGCAAATCGAACCTGTCCACCAGGCGCCGCAAACAGTGCCATGATTATGCTCAAAAATATTCTCTTTAATCACATTACGATGATAATGTGTATGGCCCGACATGATATGCACTTTCCTTTCTCCCAGCAGCGTATACAGGGCCTCATTATTTTTTATACCATTATGAACGGGTATATGTACACATAAAACAAGCAGGTGATCGTTAGGAACAAATGAAAGATCTTTCTGCAACCAGTCCAATTGATTTTGTGAAATGTATCCGTCATATTCCCTGTCTTTTCCCAGGTATCTTACATCATCCATCACTACATAATGCACTTTGCCCCGATTGAATGAATAATGCGTAGGTCCATACATCTGCTGAAATGTTTGGTCAGAACTTTCATCGCCGCCTTTGTTATAATCCATATCGTGATTACCCAAACACTGGAAGAAAGG
>JAKFEJ010000511.1:0-1926 GCA_036675745.1 Chitinophagaceae bacterium
ATTGGGTTTAAAGGAAAACTGGAAACAGTTTACATTGCTGGTAGCTATCAATGCCTTTGTTGGAGGTATGATAGGATTGGAAAGAAGTATCTTACCTCAAATAGCAGAAGTTGAGTTTCATATTGGCGCCAAAACAGCTATCCTTTCATTCATTATCGTTTTTGGTATTGTTAAAGCCATCACCAATTATTTCACCGGCGCATTGGCAAACAAGGTGGGCCGAAAGAACCTGCTTGTTATTGGTTGGTTGATCGGGATCCCGGTTCCATTTGTATTGATGTTTGCCAATGACTGGAACTGGATTGTAGCCGCCAATGTCCTATTAGGCATCAACCAGGGCTTAACATGGAGCAGCACCGTTGTCATGAAAATAGATTTGGTAGGTGAAAAGCAAAGAGGCTTTGCTATGGGATTAAATGAATTTGCAGGATATATTGCTCTGGCAGCCGTCGCCTTTCTCACTGGCTGGATAGCTTCTGAATACGGGTTGCGCCCATATCCCTTTTATATTGGTATTGCTTTATCACTGATGGGTTTATTGGGGAGTTGGTTTCTGGTAAAAGATACAAAACATCATATAGCAACAGAAGCAACAAGCAGTAAAATACCAAAGCTCAAAAACATTTTTTGGGAAACTACATGGAAAAATAAAAATCTTGGTTCGGTGACACAGGCTGGCCTGATCAACAACCTGAATGATGGTATGGCATGGGGGTTATTCCCGATATTGCTAGCAATAAAAGGATTTACCATTGCTCAAATCGGGATAGTAACTGCTATTTATCCCGCTGTATGGGGCTTAGGGCAATTGTTTACAGGCAAGATGGCCGATTATTTTTGTAAAAAGGATTTAATGTTTTGGGGAATGTTGTTGCAGGGCGTCGCATTAATTGCGTTGTTATTTGCTAATACTATGGCTCATTATATAATTCTTTCATCGTTGCTCGGCTGGGGCACGGCAATGGTATACCCCACTTTCCTCGCCACCGTCGCAGAAAATACACATCCTTCAGACAGGGCAAATAGTTTAGGTGTATTCCGTCTTTGGCGGGATTTGGGTTATGCCATCGGTGCTATACTCACAGGAATTATTGCAGATACATTAAGCATTAACGCCTCTGTTTTTGTTATAGGATTGCTTACTATTATTTCGGCAACTATTATTTTTTACAGGATGAAATGCAGCGGCAACAATTTTATAAAAATCACAGATTGGCTTAGAGGTAAATTTTCAGGTATTCGCCGGGCAAATACAAAAGCATTTGGAGGCTGAAAATAATGCCCGGTTATGAAACCGGAGGCATAATAACTACGAAGTCGGAGACTTTGTAGAGCGAAGAAAATTGCGCATTCCTGCTGGTTACCCGCTTAATTGAATGAGTAAATAGATTGACTATCAGCAGATTCCTGCATAAAATGAGTCTTGCAGCTTTAGTAGTTTGCAGTACATTTAACCCCTTAATTGATAGCTATGCATACAAGGCTGTTAAGGTTTATAGTTTATTCATTTTTGATCGGTTGTTTTTTTTCCTGTTCCTCTTCCAGGAAAGCGGCAAATGAAGTTGTTCAAAGGGGCATTCCCGGCGTTGCAAAGGAATTTCGGGCTGCCTGGGTAGCAACTGTTGCCAATATAAACTGGCCCAGCAAACCGGGTCTTTCTACCGAACAGCAACAACAGGAAGCGATTGTGCAGTTGGATTTTTTGAAAGAACATCATTTCAACGCAGTTATATTCCAGGTAAGGCCGCAGGCAGACGCCATGTATAAAAGTTCGCTGGAGCCCTGGTCGTATTATCTCACCGGTATGCAGGGAAAGGCGCCGACACCATATTATGATCCATTGGCATTTTGGGTGGAAGCGGCGCATGAACGCGGACTGGAATTGCATGTATGGCTGAATCCATACCGGGCCCACCATGTGGCCGG
>JAKFEJ010000096.1:0-1922 GCA_036675745.1 Chitinophagaceae bacterium
ACATTACAGTGCTGCGTTGATCTGGGGATTTAATGATAAGGGAGAAGGTCATAAAGAGCATTCGATACTACTCGAAGATAATTTCCAGTTTGGAAAGAATGCATTATTCAGCCGTTATGAATTCCTGCAGAAATCAACCGAAGAACTCGACCTGGAAAGTGAATTAGGACATGCTACATTTGACGTTCATGTTTTTTCTCTCGGCTATAATCGCAGTATCTTACAAAAAAATGATTTCGAATTGACGGCCGGAACTAAAGCGACGATCAATTTTCCCGCAAAAGAATTAAAGCCTTTATATGGGAAATTACCTGTTGGATTCCAGGTCTATCTTCAGCTAAGGCCATCGCTTCACAAACATTAAAATAAGATCAGAACTGAGAAGCTGTTTAACAATAAAAAATCAGAACACGGATTTGGCGTATTGGAAGGATTTACACGCCTGCCCGACTCTGTCATTCAGGCGGGGATATTACCGGTGTAAATCCGTTTGATCATTGTCATCCGTGTTCCATCGCTAGCTATCGGATCTACGAAATTTAAACAGCTTCTGAGTAAATTCAAACCCATTAATTTGCACCTGCAGGCGGACATGAGTAAAGTGGATTGTTAACGGCCTTCAAAAACAATTTTATGGAACACGAACATCACCATTCTTCTTCTCATAATCACCCATCCGGGCAAAACTTTACCTGTCCCATGCATCCCGAAGTGATCAAGCCCGGACCGGGGAAATGCCCGAAATGTGGAATGGACCTGGTGCCTGCCGGCAGTACTGAAAATAAAGATGAAAAGGAAGTCCATAAGCATGCCCCTGCTCATGAACATGATGATCATGCAATGCATCATGAACAGGTAAGCCATGCCGGTCACGATAAACATGCAGGTCATCATACACATGATTTTTTGAAACGCTTCTGGATTTGTCTCATCGTTACTGTACCTGTCTTACTATTATCGCATATGATCCAGCAATGGATAGGATTTGAAATAAAATTTCCTGGTGATAAATATTTGCTATTGATCTTAAGCGCTTTTATTTATTTCTATGGTGGCATGCCTTTTCTGAAAGGAATGGTTGGTGAAATAAAGGACAAAGCTATTGGTATGATGACACTGGTGGCTATCGCTATCAGTGTTGCATTTATATACAGTGTAGCTGTTGTGTTCGGTTTGAAAGGAATGGATTTTTTCTGGGAGCTGGCAACTTTGATTGATATTATGTTGCTTGGCCACTGGTTGGAAATGCGGTCCCAGATGGCTGCTTCAAAAGCGTTGGAAAGTTTAGTGGCTTTGTTACCATCAACAGTGCATGCAGAAAGAAATGGGGAAGTAGTGGACATTGATTTGAAAGAATTGAGAAATGGCGATAAGGTATTGGTTAAACCCGGCGAAAAAATCCCTGCTGATGGATTGGTATTGGATGGAAGTTCTTACGTTAACGAAAGTATGCTCACGGGGGAAAGTGTTCCGGTAAAAAAAGAAAAAGAGCAAAAGGTTATCGGTGGCTCTATTAATGGAGATGGCGCTTTGAAACTGCAAATTACAGCCACAGGCAATGACAGTTACCTGAACAAGGTAATTACCCTGGTCTCATCTGCCCAGGCTTCCAAATCAAAGACACAAAACCTGGCTGATAAAGTAGCCAAATGGTTAACGATTGTATCTATTACAGTAGGTGTTATCACTTTTATTTTTTGGTTCAACAAAGAAAATGATCTCGCCTTTGCATTGGAAAGAATGGTAACGGTGATGGTTACGGCCTGTCCGCATGCATTGGGTGTTGCAATCCCTTTAGTGATTGCCATATCCACCAGTTTATCCGCTACACATGGCTTATTGATCCGGAACCGTACGGCATTTGAGTCCGCAAGAAATTTGACTACAATTATTTTTGACAAAACCGGAACGCTTACAAAAGG
>JAKFEJ010000017.1:0-1920 GCA_036675745.1 Chitinophagaceae bacterium
TGGTGCCACCTGATGGTGACCAACTGTAAGTATAACCAGATGTACCGCCCGTAGCTGTAACAATTGCAGATCCGTTTGTACCAGCATTACATGATACATTGGTTGAAGTATTGATGGAAGCAGTTAACGCAGCAGCAGGTTGTGTTATTGTTACTGTTTCAGTATCAGTACAACCATTATTATCTGTTACAGTTACAATATATGTCCCAGGGGCAAGGCCTGTGGCAACTGCACCTGTTTGCACGGGCGATGTATTCCAGCTATAACTATATGGCCCAGTGCTTCCGCCGCCAACGGCCGTAGCTGTACCATTGGCGGCACCAAAGCAGCTAACATTCGTTGAAGAACTAATAGTTGCAATTGGCAATGTATTATTGGTAAGCACCACTTCGTCGTACAAAACGCATGTTCCGTTTGTTATCGTCCAGCGCAATGTGGCACTTGTTCCAACAGGCAGGCCTGTTAGCGTACTTGTTGGCGATGTAGGAGAAGTAATCGTTGCGCTACCGCTCACTACAGACCAAACACCATTACCTATAGAAGGGTTGTTTCCTGCCAATGCAAATAAACCATTATTACAATTGTTTTGATTGACTCCGGCATCCGGTGCAGTTGGCAATTGGTTTATCCTAATGCGTGCCGTGGCATCTGCAAAACCTGATGTTCTCGTACACCCAAGTTCGTTTGTAATGGAAACAAGAGTATAAACATGATCTCCTGCACCGCTTGGGTTCACCGCAACATTGAAAGTAAATGAGCCGTCATTTGGAATGGCCTGGCTCCAAGTTGTCGTTCCGTCAGTATATTGAATAGTTCCTGAATTAAATTCCCCATCGTCGGCATTAAAAGTGAGCTGTCCCTGCCCGCCTGGATTAACACAAAAGGAATTTCCTATAAACCCACCCGAAGCATCGAGAACATTGTTGGGTAATGGCCCAACGGTTATCGCAGCAGTAGCATCTGTAAAACCAGACGTACTAATACAACCTGTAACATTATTTTCTATTTCAACGATAGTATAAGTATAGGTACCCGGGTTTGCAGGTGGTGTTACATTAAAAGCAGTTGGACTCTCAGAAGAAATAATTTGTTCGTAGATAGCAGGATCTCCTTCAATTGTATATTTCACTGTAAAACTCCCCCCGGTAGGAAAGGTTTCATCATTGGCATCGAATGTCAATGACCCCGTACCCCCGGAACAGACATTACCCCCGGCATTGGTAAATCCATTACTGACATTATTCGGAGAAGGATTTACAGTTATCGTTACCGCTTGCCCGGTAACGATTGTGTTGCTGCTGGCATCATCAACACTTGTTAGTGTATATGTATAATCTCCAGATACACTAGTTGGAGCATTAAGTAAGATAGTATCGCCAACACTCTGTCTAGTAACTAATGTTGATTGCGTTGTCCCGTTATCTATTGTGTAATGGAAAATATATGGAGGAGTACCGCCGCTTCCTGTAAAAGTTACAATTGGTTCAGTCGTCGCATCTTCGCATACTGAATCAGTATTGACACTGATTGTAGCGGTTTGTGCATTCGTTTTAAGTCCCAATGCTACCAACAATAAAACCCCAAAAAATAACCGTGCAAAAAAATAAAGGAGTGAGGATCCTTTTTCTTTTAAAGATAAAGCAGTAGTAATATTTTGAACGGTGGAGTTCATTTATTGATTATAAACCGTGATCAGGTTATAAAATTTTCATGGGGTTTTTTTGGATTGTTCTTCAGATAGGGGATACTATATTCTTCCGTTCACAAAATGATTTTGGAACACAATCACTGACACCTGTTTTTTAAAAGGAATAAAAAGCAAAAACAAGTGGCAAACCAGGAAATTACCTGGCGATTGCATCAATTATAATAATGAAATATGTTTTTGCCGTAAAGAGAAGCCTGTAGTGTAGAAATGAA
>JAKFEJ010000446.1:0-1906 GCA_036675745.1 Chitinophagaceae bacterium
TTCCCGGTTATTTTTATGGTTACCTCTTCATTTAAAAATGCAACAAGTGAATGCTTGAGTACTTGCTTCAAATCTACTGCCAGTTTTACCGGTACGGTAAATTCGCTGTTAGCGGGAATGTTTACAGTTGTGTCAACTATAAAATGGCCCAGGTAAGTGCTGTCCATCCAGGCATCGCCTTCGGCTTGTTTTAATAGCCCTTTAAAATTATTAGGATTATGATACCGCATATCCAGGGTTACGGCAGGCTCATTGAAATTCAGTTTATCCATTTTTACATTTTCGATGCCTTTAAAAACGGGATCCTTCATATTGCGGCAGGAAGCCAACGTACTGACCAGGAAAAATATAAATAGTAATTGTTTCATTAGATGCAAAATAGCCAATGTGTTTTTCTTTTTGATCTTTTAATCTGTTAAAAAGATAAGGCTCATGATAACATGAAATGTCCTATAGTTCCCTGTTGCCAGTTCCTGGTTACCGGTTTACTTAAACTGTAAAGTACTTTTCGGTTTTGAGCAACCTGCAACTGGTAACCGGGAACCGGTAACGCAATGCACAAACTTATCCGATGTGAAGTATAAATTGGTTTGGTTTTTGGAACATAAAAGCTGTTTTTTGACGTTATTTGTTAAGTAAAATCACCTGATATGCGTTTTGTTTTTTTATTGAGCTTACTTATCTCCATCAGTTCCTTTGGTCAGTGGAAAGACTACATCATCAGTGTACGGGGTGATACGCTCAACAGGGTGGATATGAGTGGAAGGAAACAAGGCCCTTGGGTGATACATGTGGATGATTTAAGAGGAGAACAGGGTTATGACGAACAGGGATATTTTTTAGATGATAAAAGGGATGGCAAATGGGTGAAATTTTCATTGATGGGGGATAAACTGGCAGAAGAGAATTATCGTTGGGGAAGTCTTGACGGGAAGTCAAGATATTATACAAGAAGGGGAGGGTTGATGCGTGAGGAAACCTGGCGGGCAATAGAGCCGGGCAGAACATTTGACACGGTAGACGTATTGGATCCGTTGGACCCTGCAAAAGTAGTTGACCAGGTAATAGTAAAAGTAGAAGGCCGGACAATGAAACACGGAACCTGGACCTATTATGATCCTGAATGGGGAACGATCTTAAAAACAGAAGATTACTGGATAGATAAGCTAAAGACTGATGATGGTATAGCTGCAGGTAATGACGATGACTTAAAACCGATAGATTTCACAGGGTCAAAAGCAAAGTCAGATTCAGTGAGGAAAAAAACACTTGTTAAACCACAAGCAGTATTGGATTTTGAAAAGAAAAATGCCGGCAAGAAAAAAGTGAGAGTGAGGGATGGAAGTACGGGTCATTAAGTCTATGGAGTTTGGTTTTTGTTAAAGTGATCCCTGAAAAAAAGCAACTGGTATTTCACTGCGTTACTCCAGTAATTCCAATCATGTTTTCCTGGCCTTTCAATATAATCATGCGGGATTTTTAGTTTGAGCATTTTTTCATGAAGGTTATGATTAATATCATAAAAAAAATCTTCTGTTCCGCAATCAATAATAATAGCCAGTGAGTCCGATGGCTTTTTTTCTACTATATTGATCACTGAATATTGTTTCCAGTTATCAGCATAGGATATCGTATCCCCGATACGCTTTACAATATCATACTTACTGCGTGAAGCACTTAGGTCAACACCGCCACTCATGCTTCCACAGGCGCCGAAAATAGCCGTATGACGAAGGCCTATAAACAACCCGCCATGCCCTCCCATACTCAAACCGGTAATAGCCCTTGCTTTGCGGTCTTTGATCGTTGGATAATGCGCATCAATATATTCCGGAACTTCTTTGCTTATATAAGTTTCATATCGCATGGTTGAATCCACAGGGCTGTCAAAATACCAACTGCTGTA
>JAKFEJ010000441.1:0-13398 GCA_036675745.1 Chitinophagaceae bacterium
CCTGATTTTAATGCAGAGCTTACTTCCTGGCTGCATTCGTTTACGCCGGCCATTAATATGTATATCCGAAATGAACTGGATTATAAAACAGATCTTAAATATAATATGTTTGGCAATGTAAGCCCCTGGGACAGAACCGGCGACAGAACGGGTGAAAACCTGCGGCAGGCGATGGCACAAAATCCTTTTTTGCATGTAATGGTGCAATCCGGTTATTATGATGGCGCCTGTGATTATTTCAATGCGAAATACAGTCTTTGGCAAATGGATCCCAGTGGCCGGTTAAAAGACAGGCTGAGTTGGAAAGGATATAGAAGTGGCCACATGATGTACCTGCGCAAACAGGATCTTGAAACAAGTAATGAAGATATCAGGGAGTTTATAAAAGCCTCCATGCCAAAAGCGGGGGAAGCGGCGAGGTATTAAGTGGTTAAGTTTTATAAAAAGAGAACCTGCAGGATTCGTTCTGCAGGTTCTTTTTTTTAATTTCGCTATTCGGCTTCTGTTCCAGACGAATAACGCAGAGCAATAAAATAAACAATGAACTTTTATTTATAAATTTAGCAGCAGTTACGGGCTGACGATTTTCAAATGCCGCCACATCCAAGCCTTTACCGTTGCCTGCAACCCTTACGGACACAGCATTAAATTCAAGGATAATGACAAAGTTTTTATTTTTAATTTCCATTTCGACGTTAGGACTTATTGGCTGTAATTCTCAAACACCAAAGCAAACAGAAAAAGATATGTTCGGACTATTTAAGAAACAAGACCCCATTGAAAAATTTTGGAAGTGGTTTCAAGCAAATGAAAAAGACCTTCGTGATTTTCAAAAAAATCCTGACAAAACACTAACTCAAGTTTTGGACAGTGCAAAGAAAATTCAAAGCGGACTTGCAATAGAATTTGAACCACCAAAAAATAATATTATCAACGTCACAGTTTCGGCGGACGGAAATAGAGATTTATTTCCAATCGTAAAAGAAATTGTTGAGAAAGCACCCATAATTGAAGGCTGGACTTTTGTTGCATTTAGACAAAGAATGCCATCAGACAAAGTAAAAGGAATGGTTTTAAAAGCACAAGACCACGAACTCAATCCAGACAAAATAAAATTCTTCTCAGTAGTTTCAGGCGACAGTCTTGACATTATCGTTTATGCTAACAATGTAACAGAGGAAAATTATAATCAAATTGCTTATGGTGGACTTTTGCTTATTGACAATATTTTAGGTGAGTACGATTGTGTAACAAAAGTTCGCAACTATGACTTTCAAAATATGCCGACCAAACAAGATGAACTTAAAGATTTAAAACCTTTGCTTGACTTAGCTGAATATGTTGACAATTTTCACAAAGCAAAACACAACTAACTTGCTGACATATGGCAGCAGGCAACATTGGGTCCTTTGCTGCTATGCTGGCTTCAGGACATATCCTCATCGACATAAAGCTATTCAGGTGCAGTCCCAGCTGAACGAACATACCCGAGCTTTGGTATATATTTTCAGCTTTTTACCTTTACTCAGCGACGGTCCGGGCTGAAGTAACACAGACTTCCAGCACAGCAGAAAGCCCTTGCCGTTAGCTGCAACTTTAACGACACCGTTCAACCGATAAAACTACTTGACATTGACAATCACTTTTCCTTTGGCACGACCACTTGCGACATAGAACATTGCTTCATTCGTTTGCTCAAACGGAAAAACTTCATCAATGATAGGACGAATGACACCTTTTTCAATCAACTTTCCAATTTCAGACAATTGCTTTCCATTAGCTTGCATAAACAGAAACGAATAATCAACACCAAGTTGTTTCGCTTGTTTTCCAACTTTTCTACTCAAAAAAGAAATGACTGTTTTAATCAACCACGACAAACCAATTTCTTTTGCAAAAGATACATCGGGTGGTCCTGAAATGGAAATTACTTTTCCACTAGGCTTTACTATTCGTAACGATTTTTCCAATGTTCTTTCGTCCTGACTGTTCAACACCAAATCGTAATCTTTCAAAATCATTTCAAAATCTTGTGTTTTGTAATCGATCACAACATCAGCACCCAAACTTTTGACTAACTCAAAGTTAGCGGCACTTGTGGTTGTGGCGACAGTTGCACCCAAATGTTTTGCCAACTGAATAGCAATCGTTCCGACACCGCCAGAACCTGCTTGAATAAACACTTTCTGACCTTTTTTAAGTTTTGCTTTTTCAACAAACGCCTGCCAAACCGTTAAAGCAACCAACGGAATGGAAGCCGCTTGTTCCATTGTTATGTTCTTGGGTTTCAATGCAACATCATTTTCATTGACAGCAATATATTCTGCAAATGTGCCAATCTTAAAATCGGCAGGCCGAGCAAAAACTTCATCGCCAACTTTGAAACGACTGACTTTTGTGCCAACTTCCGTTACTACTCCTGCAAGATCGTGTCCTAAAACCAATGGAAATTTATAAGGCAACAACAATTTGAACTCACCACTTTTTAGTTTTACATCCAATTGATTGATACTTGCCGAATGGATTTGAATTAAAACTTCGTTTTCTTTGGCAACAGGTTTTGAAACCTCTGTTAGTTGAAGTTTGTCTTCCTTGCTGTAACGATTTATGCTGTATGCTTTCATATTCTTCTTTAACTGAACTATTATTTCAAAAAGTCTTCTATTTCCCTCACAAAATCTTCATGATATTGATACAACGCCCCATGACCGGAATTGCTCCATATCACCAATTTAGAATTTGGTATGTGCTGAACGAAATCCAAAGAGTTTGATGTGGCGACCATCGTGTCGTTGTCACCATTCACTATTAATGTTGGTTGTTTAATCGACTTGATCACACTGAAATTTTCGTCCTTTTCCGTTCCAAATCGGATGATAGCTTGTGCCTGATTGGCGATGGCTTCCTGGGTTAAATGAGGTACATGGATCTCCGCTCTTCTTTTTTGTAGACGCTCAGTATATGCTAATCCGGCGGCACGGCCGCTTTCTGTTTTTGGGAAAAACAAACTCAAACGGGGATTATCAGGCTCTTCTTTTCGTGCTTTCTCTACATGCTGCAAGATGTCCGTAATATATTTTCCTCCTTTGGGGCTTGTTCCTGCAAGAATCAGTTTATCCACCAATTCCGGATGTTTGGCAGCTACGTTCTGTGCAATAAAGCCTCCGATGGAAAAACCAAGCAGGTTGATTTTTTTATATCCGAGCGCCTGAATTAATTTAGCGGCATCATCGCCCATTTCTTCTACCGATGTCGGAACTGTTCCTCCCGATCCGCCTACTCCTTTATTATCTAATAGAAGAATAGGATATTTTTCTGCGAGCGGATTGATCAATGCCGGATCCCAGTCATCCATCGTTGCTACGAAGTGGATAAAGAATACCAAAGGTGTTCCTTCTTTCTGACCGAAAGAACGATAAGCGTATTTGACACCATCCACTTCTATATACTGCGTTGGCGCTGTCTCCTGTGTGTATTCGCTTTTTTTGTTTTCTTTTTTTGTCATCTTATTTGATTTTGAGGATTGAGCGAAAATTATGCTTGTTGAGAACAACAGAATGGTCGCAGTAACCCATATTTTTAAAATACTACTGTGCGGTTGTTTATTTGTTGCCATTTTATATAATATTTAGTTTTTTAGTTTTGCGAATGCCTCCTCTGTTGCTGCATACAATTTTTTTGTTTCACCCACAGGTACATCAAACTGATTTTTTTCTAAAGCAATAAACAATTCGTCTGCTACTTCAGATGGAGGAATGCCGTTTGCACCACCTATTTCTGCAGAAAATTCTGTGTTTACCAATGGTGGATATACTTCGTATACCTGAATATTTTTTTGTTCTTCGTAGGTATATCTCAACGCAACGGTATAACTATGCAATGCCGATTTGGTAGCTCCATAAGTCGGTATAAATTTGTGGCTGCCAAAAACTGACATGGAGGAAATGTTTACAACTGCTGCTGCTGTTTTCTGCAAAAGATGAGGCAACATTAATTCTGTAAAATGGATTACCGCAAAATAGTTGGTATTCATTTCAATCATTGCTTTCTCATGTGCATTGGTGGTTTCACTTAAAAGATACGCAAAGGCAGAGCCCGCATTGTTTACAATAATGTTTACATCGGGGTACTGTTCTTTTAACTGTGTTGCAACACGAACTCTGTCGGCTTCTACCGATAAATCGCCCTGAATGGCAGCAGCATGGTCTAACTGTTTTAACGCATTTTGCAAACGCTCTTCACTACGTCCGTTAATGATTACTTTATTGCCTGCGGCACTTAATTTTTTTGCAATGGCTAATCCTATTCCGGCACTTCCGCCACTTATGAATACTGTATTCCCTGTTATTTTCATTTTTAAGTATTTAAATAGTAAACTGATTCGCTGATTATAGGATAATCCGTATATCCTTTTTCGCCCGGAGTATAAAATGTTGCCTGGTCGGGCTGATTAAGCGGTGCATCTGTTTTAAACCGTTTCACCAAATCGGGATTGGCAAGAAAAGGCGTTCCAAAGGATACCAAATCTGCATCGCCATCATTCAATACTTTTGTTGCCGTTTCTTTGTTAAAACCTCTGTTGATCATGATGGTACCCTTGTAAATTTTACGGAAGTGTTTGGCTACTTCCTGTATGGCATCTGGGTTGCCCGAAACATCGGTAAAAGGTTCTGTCAGGTGGATATAGGCCAAACCGTAATCGTTCAACCTGTTCACGATGTAGTCATAAACCGCAATAGTTTCGTCATCAACGGTAATACCCATAATGCCGTGAAGCGAAGGATTAAAGCGAACGCCTACTTTTGCCATATCAACCACTTTCTTTAGCTCGTCTAAAATATCAAAAAGAATGCGGGCACGATTTTCAACAGAACCGCCATATTCATCGGTTCGGTTATTTGAATTTTTAGAAAAGAATTGTTGCAACAAATAGCCGTTAGCACCGTGTAATTCAACACCGTCAAATCCTGCTTCAAAGGCATTGATTGCAGCTTGTTTGAAATCGGCTATCGTTTTTTTGATGTCTTCCAACGTCATTGCTTTTGCTGTAACGCTTTCCTTAAATCCTTCTGCCGTAAACACCTGTAGGTTTGGATTGATAGCTGAAGCAGACAAAGGCAAATTCCCGTCTAACAAATCAGGGTGGGAATAAGCTCCTGTATGCCATAGTTGAGCGAAAATTTTTCCACCTGCCTGATGCACCGCATCCGTGGTCAATTTCCAGCCCTCAATATGTTGTTTGGTGTATATGGCGGGGACGTTCATTACTCCAACAGCATCGAGGCTTACGAAAGTGCCTTCTGTAATGATAAGCCCTGCCGTAGCACGTTGTTCATAGTACAGTGCCGTCAGTTCTGTGGCTGCCGTTTCAGAATTAGCAGAACGGCTGCGGGTCATGGGCGCCATAACCATACTATTATTTAACGATAGGCCGTTTAGGTTGTACGGCTCAAAAATTGCTTGTTTGTTCATGCTTTTATTTTTTTAATTCTTTAATGTTGAAGATCATACAAGTTGATACTCCGTGTGCATACACTTTTCCTGCTTCGTCTTTAAGATCGGCTTCTACAAGTGCGGTGGTTTTTCCCAAATGGATAATCTTGCCTGTGGATTTCATTTTACCGTCACTGATAGTAACTGCTTTGAGAAAATTAACTTTCAGTTCCAATGTTGTATAGGCTACACCCTGTGGCAATGCTGATTGCAGGGAGCACCCCATAACCGTATCTAACACGGTAGTAATTACACCACCGTGAACACTGCCAATCGGATTGTAATGAAATTCCCTGGGTTCAAATTCAAACACAGCTTTTCCTTCCTCCAGACTCAATGGGTGAAAACCCAACGTTTCTGCAATGGGTGCAGGTGGTAATTCGCCATTTAAAATGCCATTCAAAAAATCAAAGCCCGACATTGTTTTTACCTTTTCTGCCATTTCTAAGGGATTTGACCACTCGTGGATTCTTTTTCTGTCGTTTTCCATTGTATTTTTAAATTCTATTCGTAAATTCGCTTGCATTTTGCAAGTTCAAATATACAAACAACTTTCGTTTTGCAAGTGATTTTAAAGAAAAATAATGAAAGACAGTAAAAAAAGATCAGATTGTCCCGTTAGTTGCTCCCTTGACATTTGGGGTGACAAGTGGTCATTGCTGATTGTGAGGGATTTAATGTTCGCAAAACAATGCACTTATGGCGACTTTTTGAAATCAGACGAAAAAATTGCGACCAATATTTTGGCTTCACGACTTCAAGCACTTGAAGAAAACAGAATAATTACCAAATCAGACCACCCAGACAGCAAAGCAAAAGTCTTATACAAGCTCACTCAAAAAGGAATTGATTTACTGCCTGTAATGATTGAAATGCAATTGTGGGCAGAAAAGTATTTCACCATACCAGCCGAACGAAAAGCAATGTTGAAAGAAGTAAAAAAAGACAAGGAAGAATTTATTAAAACGGCGACAAAAGAATTGAAGAAAGCGGTTTGACAAAAAAAGCAGCCGCCAACATATAAGTCTATATGTAAAAGGTTCCGGCGCAGCGGCAGTCCGAGAATCAAATCACGGCTGCAATGAAGAACTTTGCTGATAATTAACCTCAAAATTTTCAATTATGAGACAGCAAACTTCAGCCGCTACCGAAACCACATCCGAAGGTAGGACAATCATTGACTATAGTGGGAAAACGATTTATGTAGGTATCGACGTTCATCAAAAAGATTACCAGGTAGCAAAAAAAATAATTGTATACCGGCTAATTTTGAAAACTAATAAGACTTTTGAACGACTATGAGCAAGTTAATAATGTGGAATATCATCACGCTTGATGGCTACTTTGAAGGAGAAAAAAATTGGGAACTTCCTTTCCTTGAAATAGTTTGGGGTTCTGAAATGGAACGTTTCAGTTTAGAGCAATTAAATTCTACTGACTATTTGGTATTTGGTCGCACTACCTACGAAGGCATGGCTGCCTATTGGAAAACCGCTCAGGGGGAAATTGCTGATTTTATGAATAAGCTTCCCAAAATAGTATGTTCCAGAACACTAAACTCCGTAGATTGGAATAACTCAATTTTAATAAAAGAAAATGTAGCAGATGAAATCGCTAAACTAAAAGCGAAGGGCAATAAAGACATGTATGTGTTTGGTAGCGCAAACTTGTCTGAAACTCTGATCAAAGAAAACCTCTTTGATGAATATAGAATTTGCATTGCTCCTGTTATTGCAGGTAAAGGAAGATATTTGTTTCCAAAAGGACTGCCAGAAAGAAAGCTGTCATTGATCTCTTCAGAGCCGCTAATGACAGGTGGAGTAATCTTCAAATACAAATCATTATAGCAGACACAATCGGTTACAATCAGCCTGCCGGCAATATATAAGGCTTAAGCCTCTGTTGAATGAACCTTCGGTAGCCGCCGTGGCGGGTACGGGGTTTTAACTGTTTTTAAATCGGGTGATAGTGCAAGGTTTTTTTTCTCCGATCGTGTCCCGTTTGCCTCTAGCGGATATGAAGGGCAAATGCTGTAATAAAAGAAAGAATAGTAAAAATGAACCCGTACATAAATATGTTATAAGCTATATTGATGTATTTAAATTTCCACTTCAGTACCACGCCCTGGTAATAAATATCTCTTGACAAACTATCATATAACTCGATCCTGTTCTTATAAGTATTTTTCATCACCCTTTTATATTCCGCCAATGATAAGTCAGCAAAATCTCCAAAGAATAAAATGTTTACCTCATCGTCATCTCCTGACTTTATTTTTGAATGACTGCCAATCATCCGGGGCCTGGTAGATATGATAGCAAAAACGATCGTAACGGCGCAGGTAATGACCAGCAACAGCGTAGGAAGCAATAAATATTGGTTTTCTTCCAGCTTGGTAATGAGTACGGATAAAACAATTGACATAACGATAGCATTCACGCTTATAAGCAAACTGGCTTTATCATGCGCTTTTGTTGACAAGTCCATATGCCTGCGTTCAGTGATCTTGAAAAACGTTTCTACTCCGCGTTCCAGTTTTATCTCTTCTTCCATAACGGCCTTTTTATTCATTGCCGGGGTATGTAAAGCGAAGTCGCCGTTTTCTTTCTGAAGAGTATGAAGCAGTTCCCGCTTAGCCTGGAAAGCAGCCAGTGTTTTTTCTTTTCTTTTTTGAAATAAATCCCGTGCACAGGTGGTAAAATAAAAATGATTGCTGATTGATCTTATGTTTTCATTCAGCCATTCCTCGTCGGTAAATGCGGTCTGTGATACTTCAGCATGCTCCGCCCTTAATGCATCAGCCTGCTGAACCGCATCCTTCTCCGCTAAATGGTACATGCTTGCATCACATACAAGTTGCGAAATGACGGATACCGGCTGCTGCGGCACCCGTGTAGAAAGAATACATTCTTCTATTTTTTCAAATATGCCGTCCTCCAGGTCTTTGGTTTTAAAATATTTTCTTGCCAGCTCTGCCGACTTTGCCTGGTAATTGTGATGATCCTGGCTGTAACCGAGCTCCAGGAACCAGGCAGCAAGGTGGGCAAGTTTTAATTCCTGCTTTCCCAGTTTCATATTCACCGCCAATGCATCACAGTTCCGCACAATATTCATGGTTCGGTCGTAATGATGAAAATAATATTGCTCTGTAAAATGACCGTCATAATAATCCTTTATATACAAGGCGGTGTCCCGTAATAATTCAGTAGTAAGTTTCATCTGTATATTTTTTATTATTTTTTAGCTATCCCGATAGCTATCGGGAGGAACCTCTTAAATAAAAATCATGGTTGGTGATCAGCATTATTATGGCCCATTTCATGTTTTTTTAATTATTAAATAAACCCTGGAATATTATTGTCCTAATGCATTATCCACAAATATGTATTTCAGATCTTTTTTATCGCTAATGTCATCAAAAAAACCATTTAAAAAAGCCGTCATTTGTTTTTTACCTGCATTATTTAAAAACTCAAACTCTGTTATCAGCGAATAGATGGCTTCTTTTTTATCCAAAAAAATTTTTAGTGCTGTTTCTATCTCTTCCAATGATCGTTTATATCCCCTGTACAAGCGTTGCGTAAGGTATTTTAAACCCATGTCGGGTGGAGGCTGACCATACCGCGGATTTACCAACCCGGTCATATCGAAATCGTATGGGACAGGATAAGGTTTAGAAAGCGTATCAGCTTTTTCAACCATCATTTTGATGTTATGATAATACGGAACAGACCAATCCGTATTGCCAATCATATATTGAAATAAATAAACCAACGTGGCCTGCTCCCGTTGGATATAATGATGAGGATACCTGACATTTTCTTTTTTCTTACACTTGTTTCTTTTTGCCAGGTCATCCATATCTTCCAGTAGAAACGCATATTGAGTATATGGTTTTACTTTCCCCCTTGTGTCATGATAATCTACATGCAGCAGCCGCACCCTGAAACTCATATCCGTTAAAAGATTATAGATCTTGTAAACCAGGTATTCCTTCAACAGGGTTTGCTCATCTACATCTCCGGGGCCACAACCTACTACCATTTTTAAAGCGCCTAGTTTTGAAAATGCCTGCGATCCCTCATTTTTAAAATTGATGCTTATTGGCGTGAGCCGGCAATTATCTTTCCGGAAATGCCCGCGGGGCTTTATCCTTACCTGGTCCTCCGCTACCGTACTGTCCGGGAACATACAGGAAATGGAAGCATTTACATATTTCAGATTTGTTTTTTCTAACAATAAACTTTTAATGTCAGTTGATAATTTCATTTGTACCGGCTGCTCGTCCCTGAAAAATTTCTTTTCATCAATCTTCTTGATTTGAGCAATGCAGGGGCAGGTAACAATGAAAAAGGCAACAATGGCCACCCATTCTTTGTATTTCATAACAGTTAGTTTTAGTTCTTATTCAATGAAGAAGGAAAACACAAGCTATCAGCAACAGGCAGCATCCGGATCAACTATCTCGCTATTTCTGTAATCACCTTTCCTATTGATCCGCTGGGCACCTGTATTTTTAGCAATGCCGCCAATGTAGCAGCGATGTCAGTAATATACATTTGCCTGTCAGCTGCGCCGGGCTTAATATTCCAGCCATACCAGATCAGCGGAATATGCGCATCATAGGGGTTCCATAAGCCATGTGTAGTGCCGGTTTCAAAACCTTCCATCCATTGTGGTTTATACAGCAACTGTACCTGGCCGCATCTTTTTTTATAATAACCGTTTGTTATCATTTTTTTAATAGTGCTGTCCAGTACTACTGTTTGCAATTGATCTATTGCAAAAACATTAGCTACCGCTTCCTGTTTTGAAAGGTATTGAACAACCCATGCTTTTATTTCTTCCAGCTTCAATTTTGAACTGGCTTCTATAACCGGCAGGTTCAATACGACCTGGAAATTGATAATGGCAATAACAAGATCAGGCTTCTTATACTTTTTGTTTAAAGCGGTATTCATCTCAGTTACCCACTTCTCTATGTCTATATTGCCTGCAGGTATTTTATTGTCTTTTAAAAACCGGGGATTATGAGACGCTCCATGGTCTGCCGATAAAAATAATACATATTGGTCTTTACCCACTTTTGTATCAAGGTAATCAAGCAATTCAGCAAGTTCCATATCCAGTCTTAAATAAGTATCCTCCGTCTCTATGGAATTAGGACCAAATGAATGCCCGATATAATCCGTAGATGAATAACTGATGGCAAGAAAATCAGTAACGGAATCTGCACCCATTTGTTCCTGTTCGATAACTGCTTTTGAAAATTGCGTCGTGAGTGTATTGCCAAACGGCGTGGCCATAATAAGGTTGTAATTTTTTCCTGCTAAGGATGAAAGCGCATAGGGGAATCCTTTGCCCAATGTATTTACCTCGTACTTGTTTTCATCCGGCGTACTCTGTGTATAGGTATTGATCGGGTATAGCGTATTCCAACCTTGCATATAGTATTTATCCACCCATTTCTGCTTGTTGAAATCATTTACCCAACCCGGCAATTCTTTCATGTAGTGGGAGGATGTGATCCAGTCACCGGTTTTACTGTCATACCAGTATGCAGCGTTCGCACTATGCCCTGCCGGCAGAATTCCGCCCCGATCCTTTAATGCAACGCCAACTACCTTACTTTTAAAATTAGTAGCCAGTTTCAATTCATCACCGATAGTAGTGGTAAGCATATTTGCCGGGCTCATTTTTCCCGCTGCTGTTGCGCTGCCCACACTGGTTACGCTGGTATCATCTGTACAATAAACAAATTGCTGCTTTTCACTATCGTACCAGTTATTACCGGTAATGCCATGAATAGATGGTACAGTGCCGGTGTAGATGCTGGCATGACCACAGGCAGTGTAAGTGGGAGTATAATTGATAAGGGTATTGTTACAATTGAATCCTTTATTCATCAATCGTTTAAAACCACCTTTATCTGAATATCGATTATTAAAGCGATAGAGAAAATCCCATCGCATCTGATCCACCACTACGCCGACAACCAATTTTGGCCTTTGCAATTGCTGTGAATAAGCATTAAGAGCAATAAGAAAAAGCAATGCTCCTGTCATATATTTTCTCATATGTGGCAAATATCAATTCTAAGTTAAGTTGAATTTAGGGGATTATAACGGGAAAATACAGACCAGGCAGCGCTATGGGTTATAAGAATGGGCTATAATATACTCACCGCATGCCTTTAGAACCCTGATCTGTCTTCATCAAATCATAATAGCCTGGCGTAACCCGGTTCCAAAAATATTTTTCGGAAGCTGTCCAATTACCGCCTTCTCATTTGTTATTGATGTATAACCGATATATTCAATAACAATTAAAAATTAAACAAATGGAAGAGTACATGTTAATTTTCAGACACGAGGATGGCAAAAAGGTTGCTTCCCCGGAACAGATACAAACCTGGATGAAACAAACTATGGATTGGATAGGAGGTATTGCCGCTCAAAACAAATTCAGTGGAGGCAATGGATTGCCTTTTGAAGATGCAAAGGTTGTACGGTCAAATAATATTGTTACCAATGGACCATTTGGCGAAATAAAAGAAACCATTGGCGGGTACATTATTGTTAAAGCGAATTCTGTTGATGAAGTGGTAGAGTTTGCAAAGGGTTCACCTGTTTTGCAGGGAGAAGGCAATAGTGTAGAGGTAAGAAAACTTGCAAAAGGTGATGGCTTGCACTAAAGCTATAAAGCCTCTGTATTTTTGCAGAGGCTTTATTTATTATGAAACACCAGGAATTAATACCGCATTTATTCAGGACAGAATTCCAGAAAATAACATCTGTCCTCTGTAAACTTCTGGGTATTGAACATATTGAAGTGGCGGAAGACATCGCAAGTGAAACGTTTTTATCAGCCCTTGAAACCTGGACCTATAAGGGAATTCCCGAAAACCCCGTAGCCTGGCTTTATACAGTTGCCAAAAACAAGGCTAAAAATCACATAACCCGCAGTCATATTTTTACCAAAAAAATTGTTCCGCAAATAAAACATTCATCACCTGCTGAACTGGAAATTGCAATTGACTTATCCGACAAAAATATTACCGACAGTCAATTACAAATGTTATTCGCCATTTGCCATCCTTCCATTTCAACAGAGGCGCAAATAGGTTTATCACTTCGTATTCTGTGCGGCTTTGGCATTGAAGAAATTGCAAATGCTTTTTTACTCAATAAAGAAACGATAAACAAACGTCTCTACCGGGCGAAAGAAAAATTGCGGCTTGAAAAAGTGAAAATTGAATTCCCACCTGCAGAAGATATCAACAAGCGATTAGAAACGGTTTTAACAACCCTATACCTGCTCTACAACGAAGGATATTATTCCGAGAGCAAGGACAGCGTTTTACGGGAAGACCTATGCCTGGAGGCAATGCGATTAACACATTTGCTGATTGAAAACGAGCAAACAAATCAACCGGCTGTAAACGCCTTATTCGCTTTAATGTGCCTTCACTCTTCACGGTTTCCCGCCCGAAAAAAAGAAAATGGCGAAATCATTTTATACCAGGACCAGGATGAATCGCTGTGGGATCACGAGCTGATTACAAGAGGAGTATATTTTCTTAACCAGGCTTCACAGGGAGTTAAAATTTCAAAATATCATTTAGAAGCAAGTATTGCGTATTGGCATACGATCAAAGCTGATACAAAAGAAAAGTGGGAAAGCATTTTACAACTTTATAACCGGCTGTTGCAAATAGAATATTCGCCGATAGCGGCACTCAACAGAACCTATGCCCTGTCAAAAGCAAATGGGAAACAAGAAGCCATTGCAGAAGCCGAAAAACTGGATCTGCATGACAATCACTTTTACTTTACCCTGCTTGGCGAACTATACACAGGTATTGACAACGAAAAAGCAAAACAACTTTTTCAAACAGGCCTTTCA
>JAKFEJ010000183.1:0-1897 GCA_036675745.1 Chitinophagaceae bacterium
AAGCCGCAGTGATGGTTGGTTAATATTAACCCTTTCGCAGAGATCACTTCGCCGGTACAAAACCCACCAAAACTTACTATTCCATCTTTCAGGCTTCCTTTGTTTATATTATAAATGTCTTTAACGCTGATCTTCATTCCCATGCCCTTCATCTGCTTTTCATTCAGCTTTTCCAGCAGAAAAGGCAGCCACATTCCTTCATCAGCCTTCGCAAGGGATGCAATACACAATAAAAAAGCAACAAAAACCTGTTTTAAGTACTTCATATGGCGATTTTTTTAGACCGATAAAATTAACTGATTTTATATTGACCCTCTTGCAGTTGATTTGGATATCCGGACAAGAAGGTAGTGGATAGGTGACAATAGAAAACCAGTATCATATACTTATTTACTACTATCTGTTCGCTGATATTCCATCCTCTTTCGCGGTTTTTTACTCCCAAAGGCATGTTGATATCTCCTATTCATTGTTAATAATGCCGTGTGAAACGTTAGTATGAAATCTAACTTTTGGAAACTAACTATCCGGAGGTGCCAAAAGAAAGATGAAAATCGGTTGATTGGGCAACTTGTTCTATCAGAATCCACAAAAGCAGGATTGAAAAATATAAACTCTTTTTACACTAAACTGTTTTAACATTACTGTGGATACATTTAATATACCCGGTAGCAGCAATAAAGGAGGATGTGGATTACCCGGTAAAAAATGTGGATTATGAAAAAACAATAATTTTGTAAAAGTTCTTATCCACGAATTCACAGCCGTAATAGTAATAGCTTTTTTTATAAATATTGTATTAATACATTTATTATAATACAAAAGAGAATGTTGAAAATGTTTTTGAAAAATTGGAAAAGCTAATGGAATATTGCTCTCCCATTCTTCAACCCTTCGACAAATTCAGGACGCAGGATTTTAAAAAATTGAAACCATGAACACAGAAACACTCGCCGCCGCCAAAGCCAATGTTGATAACCGTGGATTCCTTGACATTGACCTGGACCCAACACTTGATCTTTTTGCCGAAATAGAACGGTTGAAAAAAGAGAAGAATGCGGTGGTGCTGGCCCACTATTACCAGGAGCCGGATATCCAGGACGTGGCGGATTATATCGGGGATAGTTTGGGCCTGGCACAACAGGCGGAAAAAACAACCGCCGATATGATCGTTTTTGCAGGTGTTCATTTCATGGCGGAAACGGCGAAGATCCTGAACCCAACCAAAAAAGTAGTGATCCCTGATCTGAAAGCGGGTTGTTCATTGAGCGATAGTTGTCCACCGCCTTTGTTTAAAAAATTCAAAGAGCAGCATCCTGATCATGTGGTGGTGAGTTATATCAACTGCAGTGCCGGCATCAAAGCCCTGAGTGATGTGATCGTAACCAGTAGCAATGCAAAAATAATTGTGGAGAGTTTTCCAAAAGATCAGAAGATAATCTTTGCGCCGGATAAAAACCTGGGAGCTTATATCAATAAAGTAACCGGCAGGAATATGTTGCTTTGGAATGGCGCCTGCATGGTACATGAAATATTTAGTTTGGAAAAGATCACCAAACTGAAAGTAAAACATCCCAATGCAAAATTCATTGCGCATCCTGAATGTGAAGAGCCTGTATTGCGCATTGCTGATTATATTGGTTCTACAACAGGTTTGTTGAAATACACCCAAACCGATGATTCGAAAGAATACATTGTAGCTACAGAAACAGGCATTCTTCACCAGATGATGAAAGCTTCTCCGCATAAAACTTTTATCCCCGCCCCGCCTACCAATAGTTGCGCCTGCAATGATTGCCCGCACATGAAATTGAATTCTTTGGAGAAAGTGTATTTGTGCATGGAGTATGAAACACCAGCAATAACAATGGATGAAGAACTTAGGTTGGCTGCTAAG
>JAKFEJ010000024.1:0-13381 GCA_036675745.1 Chitinophagaceae bacterium
GGCACATCACAGTTTGCACCACCAGTGTTTTCTTATACTTATACCGGCTACCAGCCAATAAAATGGACGCTGGATGATGACTATTATGATGGTGGTACCCGCAATGATAATTCTATCTGCTTATTCCGTTATGCAGAAGTGTTGTTGAATTATGCGGAAGCAAAAGCTGAATCAGGAACATTAGAAGATGCTGATTGGGCTGCTACCATCGGGGCGTTAAGAGCAAGAGCAGGTATTACCGGAGGATTAACAGCAAAACCAACCATGATTGATACATACCTGCAAGCAAACTATTTTCCTGAAATAGCTGATCCGGTTATCCTGGAAATCAGGAGAGAAAGGGGCATTGAACTGTCATGGGAAGGGCTTCGGTTTGCAGATTTGATGCGCTGGAAAAAAGGCGAACTCCTTACTACTCCATGGAAGGGTTTTTATGTGCCTGCATTGAATACAGCAATGGATTTGAATGGCGATGGCAAAAATGATGTATTGTTTTACCAGGGAACAGCGCCTGCTCCCATTAGCGGTGTAACCTTTGTCAATGTATCAGCCAACCTGCCAAATGGCTCAGTAAACCCACAACGGCTTTCTAACAATGTATCCGGTGAACTAACCTGGCTCAATAATGTGACAAGGGTATGGGAAAATAAAAAATACCTGTATCCGATACCTACAAATGATTTTAATATTAATCCGAATCTCGGACAAAATCCCGAATGGTAATCAAACATAGAGACAAGGCATGCCTTGTCTCTACGTCCAAAACAAAAATTCCTATCTTTTGTCCGTGATAAATTAAAATCAAGATGATTAAAAAGATATTTACAGGTACAATATTGTTGAGCTTTCTCTGTATCAGCGCCATTTCGCAAACTATCGTCACCGGTACGTTTAACCTGAGATACGATAATCCAAAAGATTCCGGCAACCTTTGGAAAGAAAGGGCGCCTGTAGCCGCTGCTCTTATTCGCTTTCATCAGTTTGATATAGTAGGCACACAGGAAGGATTGAGAAACCAGTTGGACGATCTCCAAAAGGGCTTACCTGAATATACCTGGTATGGCATTGGCAGGGACGATGGTAAATCAAAAGGAGAGCATTCCGCCATATTTTATAAGAAAGAAAAATTCAATGTTGTTGATAGCGGCGATTTCTGGCTTTCCGAGCATCCGGAAAAACCGGGATTTGGATGGGATGCAAAGATCAATCGTATCTGCTCCTGGTTAAAGTTGAAAGAAAAAAGCAGTAAGAAAACTTTTTTTGTATTCAATGTACATTACGATCACCGTGGTATAGAAGCAAGGAAAGAAAGCAGTAAACTGATCATGCAGAAAATTGAAACCATAGCAGGCAATCAACCGGTACTGTTAACAGGCGATTTCAATGGCAATCACCAGAGCGAATGGTACACATTTATCAATAACAGCAGCTTGCTAAAGGATGCGTTACTGCAGGTGAAAAATCCCTATGTCAGCAACGGGAGTTTTAATAGCTTTCAGGCGAACAACCCGTCAAAGGATATCATTGATCATATTTTTATCTCAAAACATTTCAGCGTAGCACGTTATGGTATATTGACGGATACTTATCACGGCAGGTTTCCTTCAGATCATTACCCCGTCTTAGCTGAATTGAAACTAAATAAATAGGTTGGTTGCAGGGTTTATTTCCTGCCTGTTAAAATTAAATGGCAATAACTTTTTAATTATCAAAATACCATACTGGTGATCAATATGCAGTCAAAAATTATATGCTACTTATTACTTTCCCTTGTGTTTGTTTCAACAGGGGTTACTCAATCCAATACAAAAAAGAAGCATCCAAAAAATATTATTCTCATGATTGGTGACGGGATGGGCGTCGCACAGATCTATGCGGGGCTAACAGCCAACAAAGGCACCCTGAACCTGGAGCGTTGCACTTATGCCGGCTTTCACAAAAATCAATCAGATAGTGATTATGTAACCGATTCCGGCGCAGGCGCCACGGCATTTTCGATTGGTAAAAGAACATTTAATGGCGCCATCGGCGTCGATGCTACACGGGTGGCACATCCGACGATCCTCGAAATTGCAGAAGACAACAAGCTGGCTACCGGTCTTGTTGTTAGTTGTTCCATTACTCATGCAACACCTGCTGCATTCATTGCGCATCAGCCATCACGGGCAATGGTGGAGGAGATAGCCGCCGATTTTTTAAAAACGGATATTGATGTATTTATTGGTGGTGGAAGAAAACATTTTACCCAACGGAAAGATGGGAAAAATTTGGTGGATAGTTTAAAACTAAAAAACTATCAGGTGGCAGATACGTTAGCAGATATAATAAAAATTACTTCTGGTAAACTGGCCGGGTTTATTGCGGATGCAGAGCCACCAAAAGTTTCAGAAGGCAGAGGTGATCAACTGCTGCAATCAACCAAAACTGCGTTAACTATTCTGCAAAAGAATAAAAAAGGATTTTTTATGATGGTGGAAGGTTCACAAATCGATTGGGGCGGTCATGCAAACGATGCGGCATATACAGTCAATGAAATGGTTGACTTTGATAAAGCGATCGGCGCTGTGCTTGACTTTGCGGAAAAGGACGGTAATACGTTGGTGATAATTACCGCTGATCATGAAACCGGCGGTATGGCACTTATAAATGGGGATATGAATTCGGGAAAGGTTGAAGCCAAATTTAATACTACCGGGCATACAGGTGTTATGGTCCCTGTTTTTTCATATGGACCCGGTGCTGAAAAATTCAGCGGTATATATCCTAACTATGCCATTTTTGAAAAGATAATGGCGGCATTTAGATTTAAACAATAAATACCTGGATGAATAATATCCGTCCTCAAATAACTCAGATCTTCGAAGCGTATAACTTTGTAAGCTTGCTATAAGGGTTTTGGTCATACTATTCTTTCCTTCGTGTGAAAACTTAACACAGCATGCCCGGCGGTGTATTTATCTTTGCATAAATCTTTGACCAATGAACTGGCCGGTACTGATACTTTTTGGAATTGCAGCCGTTGCATTAATCGTTTTCCTCGTAAGGCGGAATATAAAAGATGAAAAGCAACTGGAAGAAAAGATCAAACAGGATTATCATAAAACCAAAGACGAGGAAGGCGATGCTGAAATAGATAAAGTTTTGAAGTAATGCTGGGAGCAGTGTTGGTAATATAGATTAGCCTGTATGGTAAAAAATATTTAGCTGCCTGCACTCGCCTATGATCAGCGCTACAATTGCTCCACGACATTTTCTTCTATGTATACAGAATGATTTTTTGAAAAAAGATAGTCCATGCATTGAGGTATGGTTTGACTATAATCCATTTTAAGTGTCCTGGTTTCATTCATCCAGTTGTACAGGCGATCTTTAAAATCAGCATCAATACTTTTCAGCCTTAATATGCCCAATTGCTTTAATGCAGCCGCATTGCATTGTTGTTCATACTGGCTGCGGATAGGGATCGTAATTATTTTTTTACCAAGATGCAGGGCCTCTGCCGGTGTTTCAAAACCGCCGCCGGTAATGATGCCCGAACAATGAATAAAACTTTGATTGAACAAAGCTTTATTCACCGGTAAAAAATAGATATTTCCCTGCCGCCTGGGTTGGATGATATCTGAACAGAAGATCTCGAAACGAATGTCAGGAAATGCCTGGAATATTTCTGTTAGTTGTGGCTCACAATAGGATGGAAGATAAACGGTAATATAATTTCCATCCGTAGGTTCGGCTTCCAGTATTTCCTTTTTAATAACAGGGGTGAAAATAAAATCATCGTAAGCTTTAAAATGCAAACCGATATACTGTGTTGCTTTCGCATAGTTCTTCAATATCCATTCACCGGCAACACTTTTTGTTGTGGGGCGGGGAGTATGTACAGATTGAAAGCTGGCCTGGTGGCCGAAGTTGATGGAAGGAATTTTCTTTTTGGTACACGCAGCCGCGGTGATATAATCAAAGTCGTTGATGATAAGATCATAATCTTCTACAGGCAGATGGTTGATCTCCTGTTTTATCCGGAAAGGTTCATATCCGCGGAATACTTTCCAGAAATCCAAACCGCCATGACAGTTATAATATAAACTGAGCCCTTTACTGCGGTATTTTACCGGCGCATCCAAAGAAAGACTACTGTTATTGCCGCTGAGAAAAATATCTACGGCCCCATATTGCTGCAGATGGGGAAGCAGTTCCATAGCCCTGCTGATATGCCCGTTGCCTGTTGCCTGTACGGCGTAAAATATTTTCATCTTTTTATTTTTAGGTTTATAACCTTTTATAATTACTACAAATTGAAATTTTATATCGCTGCTGCCTGCTTTGCTAATGAATGGAGATAAATAGCTATTTCGTTGGTCATTACTTCTGGTTGTGGTTTGGCCGACGGCACATCAGCGGCTTTCATGCCGGCTTCGTCGTAAGAATAAATATGCCAGTCGTCATCTTTGTATTCCAACGCCGTCAGGTGTTCTACCCAATCCCCCGAATTGAGATAGGTAACGGTTCCTTTGTCAGTTGTAATAACTCTTTTCTGTGGCTGATGAATATGGCCGCAGATAACACTGTCGTATTTTTTTTCGATAGCCAGTTCCGCTATCATGTTTTCAAAGGCTTCAATATTGACCATTCTTTTATGAAATTCCTGCATGATCCTTTTAGATAACGATAGTTTTTTCTTCCCGATCAGTTTCATCAGCCTGTTGATAAAACCGTTGAAAGCAAGCAGCGATGCATAGCCGTTACTTCCCAGTTTGGTCCAGAGTTTTGCCTGGCCTTTGGTAGTATGATCAAATACATCGCCATGAAAGACCCAGGTCATTTTGCCATTGATCTCAATAACTACTTTATCAGTGAGTTGAAAATTGCCCAGGTGTATATCAGAATAGCGACGCAGCATTTCATCATGATTGCCGGTAATGTAGATCACTCTTGTGCCGTTGGAAAGAAGATGAAAGACCTCCTGTATCACGGCCATATGCACCGTAGGAAAATAATGTTTGCTGAATTGCCAGCCGTCAATGATATCACCATTAAGGATCAGCAGGCGTGGAGATATGCTTTTCAGATAAGTGACGAATTCTTTAGCACGGCTGGCGTAAGTGCCAAGGTGAAGATCTGATACTACTGCTACATCAATGGGACGTTTTTGCATTCGGATGGTTTAGTAAAGATTATCATCTTATTTAAACTTATCATTAACGGAGTATTAAGTCTGTGTGATGAAAACAAATTTGAAAGTGGGGATGCTTTTAACAATAAGGTGACTACCGCTTAACACCCTGTTCATATTCACTTTCTTTCTTTGCAAAACCTCCGTAAGTGAAAAACATTTTAACCGGTATCATTTTATTTTCAGCGCTGCCCTTGCTGCAACCAGGAAATTACCTTGCATCTTCGCAACAATCGAAATCAAAAGAACTTTTTGCAGGAAAACCCAGCCCAAATCTTTTTATCATTACCATTGATGGATTTCGCTGGCAGGAAATATTTACCGGCGCTGATGCTTCTCTTATCAATAATACAAAACATACACAGGATACGGCTACCATGAAAATGCTGTACTGGGCAGACAGTGAAATAGAGAGGCGTCAGAAACTGATGCCTTTTTTTTGGAACATATTGGCTAAAAAGGGACAGTTGTATGGGAATAGAAGTTTTGATAATAAAGTAAACACAGCTAATATTTATACCTTCTCTTATCCCGGCTACAACGAAATATTTACAGGCAATACCGATCTGTTGGTTTCCTCCAACAAAAAGAAGCTGAATAAAAATGTGAATGTGCTGGAATGGCTGGATACAAAAGAAGAATTCAAAGGAAAGGTAGTGGCTTTTACTTCCTGGGATGTTTTTCCATATATCTTAAATGAAGAAAGAAGCGGTATGCTGATCAACAGTGGTTATGAAAATATGGATGGCGAATCGGTTTCGGCAAAACAAAATATAATTAATAAAGTGCAGTCAGAAGCAGTTTATAATAAAGGCGGTACAAGACATGACCTGCTTACTTTTTTAACCGCTAAAGAATACATACAACAGCATAAACCTAAAGTGATGTTCCTGGGGTTGGGAGAAACAGATGAGTATGCACATAGCGGCCGTTATGATCTGTACCTGGAACAAGCCAATAAAGTGGATCGTATGCTGACAGAATTATGGCATTGGGTACAAACCACACCGGGATATAAAGACAATACCAGTTTTATCATCACCACGGATCACGGACGCGGCAACCGCAATAAAAACTGGTCATCACACAGTTCATTTATCCGCGGCTCCTCACAAACCTGGCTGGCGCTGATAGGCCCAACTATTGAACCGCTGGGTGAAATGAAAGAAGATATGCAATTATACCAGGTGCAAATAGCGGAGACTATTGCGGCATTGATGGGTGAAAAATTTGAAACAGGATTGAATATAGCGGCGACGGGTTTGAAAAAAGAATGAGCTAAATAAACAACTATCCGGAATTTTTAAGACATAAAAAAACACCCTGGGATACAGGGTGTTTTTGCTGGCAATAAAAGGATTAGTTCAAATTCAGGTTTCCGGCTACCTGTTTTAACAGATCTATACCTGTCTTTCTTCCTTCCAGGGTTACCAGCAAGCGATCTCCTGCCAGGTAAGTAAGCGTAGAGCGGTTGTTTCTTTTGTTATGATGCTCAACAATTTTTCCTCCTTTGAACTCACCGGTCTTCGTGTATTCATCATCGCTTTCAGATTGAAAGTTCATCATTCCCAGGTATTGCATACTATAAATGCCTGCACCAGCCTGCCCTGCACAATCAAAGATCTTTAATTCAATCCTGGCAGAATCGTTGATGGGATATTCTCCTTCAGCATAGGCTGCTCCCATTGCACTGTTAGCGGAAAATTTAGAACGTTTTGCACCAGCTAATTCTTCGGGCAACAAGGCCTTCATCTGGTCAAGTGTATAAGGAGATAATTTTTGTAATTCTTCCGTTTTCTTCTGAAAATCATCCGAAACTTTTGCAAGGTCGTTGGGCTGAATAGTAGTAGTTGTTTTCCCATCTTCACTGGTAACCGTAACCCCGGGCTTTTTGTTGTTGTTGCACGCAATCAACAGGCACACTGCGGCGCTAAGTAAGAAAAAGGCATGTTTCATAATAATTGGTTTAAGTTTTTAAGGGTGTAAATGTAGATAAATTAGTGGTTTTACGATAATACGGGTGAATGATAAGCCCGGTAATAAGAAAAAGCATGCTCTTTTCTTTTATAACGGAGATAAATTATTACTTTTAACTCCTGCACAATGAAGAAACTCTACCGATCCTTTTTTTGATTTTCCTGTAACACTTTCCTGTACTCTCAAAAATTTATAAAATGAAGAATATCTTTCTTTGCTTTATCGCAATGGCGGTAGTTTTGTTTACGTTATCATCCTGTGCAGTTTCCAAAAAAGATTGTAACCGGGTTAAGCATTATAAACACAAAGGCGGATTTTATATCTGATACGAATAGTTTCCGGTTACCAGTTTCTGGTTCCCGGTTCCCGGTCACTTAAACTATAAAACTCTTTTTGGGACATTTTGTAACATGTAACTGGTAACCGGAAACAGGGAACCTGCCATCATCTGTTCAGACAAGTTTTATTATAAGTTGATAGATTTGCAGGAGAAACAATGAGGAATGCTGAGACGCATCTACTATTATTTTTTTTCATTCAAATCAAAACTGTTTGGTGGTATGACAATATTTTCAAAGATCATAGCCGGGGAGATTCCCGGTTATAAAATTGCGGAGAATGATAAATTTTTTGCTTTCCTGGATATATTCCCTTTACGTGAAGGACATGTATTGGTAGTTCCCAAAAAAGAGATAGATAATTTATTTGATCTGCCCGAAGAATACCTGAAGGAGTTATTGGTTTTCGCTCAACCTATTGCAAAGGCCATTGAGAAATCTTTTGACTGCAACCGCTGTGGCGTCAGTGTAGTAGGCCTTGAAGTACCGCATGCGCATATGCATCTTATTCCCATCAATGCGGCCAATGATCTTAATTTTACTCAACCCAAATTGAAAGTGACGGAAGAAAGAATGAGAGAGATACAGAAGAAGATAATTGATCAGTTGAACAAGTGAACAGTTGATTAGTTAACAAGTTGATAGGTTAACAAGGTTGCTGACACTTAACTGAATTTCTCAATCCATTACCTTCGATAAGCTAAGAACTTAAGATTTTGGAATGCTACAAAAATGCTGAATAGCGAACAGAACCTTGAAGAGTGCGACGCAACCGGGCTGATCCTTCGGCAAGCTCAGGACAGTAATGCGGCTAGGTACAAAAAATATAGTTAAAATATTGTTCGGATCAATTCAATAGTTCATAACTTATTAACCTTTCAACTTATCAACCTTCACTCCACCCACTCTCCCCGGATTCTTCTTAATAAAATCATCCCAGCCTTTTAATCCTTTTCCATTTTTTAGTAATACTGTTTTTGTTTGAAAATGATGACAAACAGCTACAGCCAGCGCATCTGTGGCATCATACGATTGAGGTTCGTTTTTTAATGAAAGTAATTGCTGAAGCATTTTCCAAACCTGTTCCTTATCAGCATTTCCATTCCCGGTTACTGATTGTTTTACCTTCTTTGGCGAATATTCGGTAACGGGTAAACCTGCACTCATGGCAGCGGCAATAGCTACGCCCTGCGCCCTGCCTAGTTTCAGCATGCTCTGTACATTCTTTCCAAAAAAAGGGGCTTCAATGGCGAATTCATGCGGGTTGAATTTTTTTATCAGATCTTCTACTGTTTTATGAATAAGTTGAAGCCGTTCATAATTATCTTTTTGAGAAGACAACTTAAGTACATGCATCATTTTCAGTCTTACATCTTCACCAGTAACTTCAATGATGCCATAGCCCATAATTAAAGTGCCGGGGTCAATGCCAAGTATTATTTTCGCAGTCTTTTGCAAGCCGGAGTGTATTTTTACAGAATTATTAAAACCGAATAAAGAAAAAAATTCAGCCCGAAACTACAAAAAACAGGGTGAATAGGTTTAGCAAAGATTCTTTTTGGGCATTATGCAAATAACGAACCGGCAAAACAAAAATATCAGGGTCTTTATCAATTATTTCCTGGGGCCATTGCTTTTTATATGGTTGTCCTATTCCATCTATCACCAGGTGCAGCAGCAACCAGGTTTAGAAAAATCATGGCGGCATATCCGTGGCTCATTCAGCACTTATAAAATAGGAAACCTTGTAATGGTATTGCTGTTAATGCTGGTCAACTGGTCTGTTGAAACGATCAAATGGAAATTAGCGGTTCAGAAAATTCAGAAAGTTGATTTTTTTACTGCGTTCAAAGCGGTTTTATCCGGCGTTTCTTTTTCCGTAACCACACCTAACCGGGTAGGTGAATATTTGGGGAGAGTATTGTACATGAATGAAGGGAACAGGCTAAAGGCCATCTCATTGACCATTGCCGGAAGTATCAGCCAGTTGATTGTTACATTGATGATGGGGTTTGCAGGGTTACTGATTTTAAGAGCACCTGTTGAAACAAACCAATTGATCTCTTCTTTTTGGTTGGATATTTTAGTATGGGGCGTAGCAATCGGTGTATTTATTTTAACACTATTTTATTTCAGGTTGTCCTGGCTCGTTAGTTGGATAGACAGGCTACCGGGAAGTAAAAAATGGGCATGGCTTATTGAGACATTAGAAAAGTTTAATGCAACTTTACTACTGCAATTATTGTCATTATCTGCATTAAGGTTTATTGTATTCATCATACAATATTATCTTTTGTTCCAGTTGTTTGATGTGAATGTTTCCTTGTGGCAAGCCTGGTGGACGGTTAGTGTTTCCTTTTTGATATTAGCGGTCATACCTACCATAGCTTTGTTTACTGACCTTGGTCTTCGGGGAAAAGTCAGCCTGATGCTGGTGGGTATGTTTAGCGGGAATAGCCTGGGTATAGGGCTAACGGCTGTGAGTATATGGTTTATTAATTTAATAATTCCTGCCCTGGCAGGCAGTTTATTAATTTTGAGTATCAGGAAAAATTTAAAAAATAAGAATGCTGCACCCGGGTAAAATTTCGTGGCATATAAATGGCAATAAAACGATTTTATTTACCGGAAGTTTACATGACCTAAAAAGATAGATTGATTTGTAATGAAATGAGCCATAAAAATTTTCGAGCAATTTATGCCAACTGCGATGAAAATTTTTATGGTGAATTACATAGCTTGTCCCGAAGCATTTCGGGATGGCCAAAAAAAAATAAAATTAACACATGAATGGAATAATTAAATTAATTGCAATACCGGCTATAACATTGATGGCTTTTTCTACCGAAGCGGAAACCCCTTTCCAGGATTCCTGCTCTATTAAAAATACGGCATTCAAAGCAGGAGAAAAAGTTACCATGACCGTTTATTATGCTGTCGCCGGGGTATATGTAAATGCAGGCACCGCTATTTTTACCAATACACTGGAAACATTGAACAATAAACCTGTCTATCATATAGTAGGCGAGGGAAAAACCAACTCGTCGTACGACTGGATCTATAAAGTAAGGGACAGGTATGAAACCTATGTTGATACTACTACCATGCAGCCGCTGAAGTTTATCCGTAATGTAAATGAAGGTGGTTATAAAAAATACCAGAACGTTTCGTTCAATAAAACAGCTAATACCGCTATAACTAATGATGGGGTTTTTAAAGTGCCCACATGTATACAGGATGTAGTTAGTTCCGTATTTTATGCCCGCAATGTAGATTTTTCAAAACTGCAGCCAAATGATAAGATCGCTTTTTCTATGTTCCTGGATAATGAAGTGTTTAATATGTATATCCGTTTCCTGGGCAGAGAAACGATTAAAACAAAATACGGAAAATTCAGGGCGATCAAGTTTAAGCCACTCCTGATAAAAGGAACCATTTTTGAAGGCGGCGAAAATATGACCGTCTGGGTTACGGATGATGAGAATCGTATACCCGTTCGTATAGAAAGCCCGATCTCCGTAGGTAAAGTAAAAATAGATATGATGAGTTATGAGAACCTCCGTTACCCGATGAGTGCCCTTGTTAAAAGGCGTTAGACTTCTTCCAGTTTGAAAAAATCTTTGGGTCTCACACCTCTTTCCGTTTGCTTCAGGTTGCAGCATTCATGAAGCGGGTCATGTTCAAAGAAAAGTATGTAATTATTTTCGACGGCTTCTTTCAGGAAAGATTTTTTTTCATTTAATGTAGTCAGGGGAAACATATCATAGGCCATTACATAAGGAATGGGTATATGTCCCTCTGAGGGCAACAGATCAGCCATAAATACAATTGTTTTGTCTTTGTATTTTATTTGTGGCAACATCATGCTATTTGTATGGCCATTTACAAATCTTATTTTGGTAGAAGCCAATTCCCAGTCTACTGCTGGTAATGTTTCTGAAACTATCGTAGTCTTCGTGCTGTCATCTGTCAACTGCATACTGTCAACAAACTTCAATTGCCCACTTTCCTGTATAGGTAAAATATTTTCTTTCAGAAAAGAAGCTTTTTCCCTGTCATTTGGATTAACTGCCCATTCCCAGTGATATTTGTTGCTCCAGTAAGTTGCATTCTTAAAAGCCGGTAGCAGTTTATCTCCTTCCTTTTTTATACTGCCACCGCAATGATCAAAATGAAGATGGGTAAGAAATACATCGGTGATATCATCCCGGTGAAAACCATGTTTGGTCAATGATTTATCTAATGAATCATTACCATGTAGATAATAATGGCGGAGAAATTTCGCTTCCTGTTTATCACCCATGCCATTGTCAACAAGTATCAGCCTGTTTCCATCTTCTATCAACAGGCATCGAAGAGCCCAGGAACACAGGTTGTTTTCATCCGCAGGATTGATCTCGTTCCAGATCACTTTTGGCACTACGCCAAACATGGCACCGCCATCGAGTTTGAAATAACCGGTATTGATTGAATAGAGTTTCATTGGAGTAAATATCTTTTAACTAACGGATGATAGTTGTTTTTGTTTGGATAAGGCGCTGTAAAGCCAGGCAAGCCCGATAGCGAAAAAAATAACCAGGGATAAGACTGAATTTTTCATGCTACCTGTAAATTCTTCAATATATCCGAAACTTAATATACCAATAACAAGAGCTATTTTTTCAGTAAGGTCATAATAGCTGAAATAGGAGGCTGTATCCTTTGTTTCCGGCATTAGTTTAGAATAAGTAGAACGGCTCAAGGATTGTATGCCGCCCATGACAAGCCCTACCGCTAATGCTAAGCCATAAAAACCATATTCGATCGGTTGCTGTTTAGGTTGCAGCTCCGTTTGTGATACCAGTAGCTCATTACTAATAGAAGCTGTTAATGATGTATTGTTGTTTTGTTCCGCAACCAGTTGCTGACCTTTCAATATATTAATTTTTTCATGAAAAGGATGCAATGACTCTGCGGTTGTTGCAATGCGGTAAGCGGCTACGCAGATAAAGATCCATAGCAATACAACGCCCATCAGTACGCGGAGATTGCCAAACCTTGCAGAAAGACGGCTCATAACAATAGCGCCGGCAATGGCTACTAGCTGGATGAGCACAACAGTAATGATCAATTTGCTGTCTTCCAGGTTTAATAACTTGCTGCCAAATAAGGTAGCTGCCAGCATTACTGTTTGCACACCCATACTATAAAAGAAAAATCCGCGGAGAAATCTTTTCAATACAGGCAGGTGCCGGACTTCGTTAAATACTTTTTTTACTTCCGCAAAGCTCTCCTTAAAAATATTTCCTTTCTTTATTTCTTTTTTATCAGGTTGCGGTAAACGGGAGAAAGCGATCTGGGCGAAGCTTACCCACCATATTCCTACCAGTAAAAAAGTGATTTGGGTGGCTTTGCCTTCCTGTCCTTTCATAAATAGTACCAGTGCGAAACCTATTAATTGCATGAGTACACTTCCGATATAACCATAGGCTAAACCTTTAGCGCTGATCCGGTCACGGTCATGCGGCGCCGCTATTTCCGGCAGGTAAGCATTATAAAAGACCAGGCTTCCTACAAAACCCATTGCAGCCATCATGAAACAAACGATTCCAAATCCTAAATTAGTTTTATCAAAAAAGAAAAGCAGGCTGCATCCCAATGCTCCCATATAGCAAAAAAAACGCATGAAATTTTTCTTATTACCTCTCGTGTCGGCTATAGATGTAAGAATAGGATAAGAAAGAGCAATGAGCAGATAAGCGGTAGCGAGAATATAATCATAGAGAGAGGAGTTGACAAAATCCCTTCCTAAGAATCTTACTTTATCATTTCCATTATTTCCTTTGGTGACTGCGATGAAATAAATAGGAAAAAAGGTGGTTGTAATAACAAGATTGTAGACGGAATTAGCCCA
>JAKFEJ010000160.1:0-1885 GCA_036675745.1 Chitinophagaceae bacterium
AGCAGTAATCGTCCAGTGCAAAAAAATTGCCCGTCCCGGCCAGGATGGTACCTGGATCACTGATGAAGTAGAAAAAGCCTTTTTAAAAATGCACAAACTGGGGTATGCGCATAGTGCTGAAGTGTGGAAAAATAATGAACTGGTTGGTGGTTTTTATGGAATTAAACTCGGCAAAGTTTTTTTTGGTGAAAGCATGTTCAGTAAAGTCAGCAATGCCTCCCGTTATGCTTTTATAAAATATGTGGAGTTATTAAAAGAGGAAGGCGTTGAATTGATAGATTGCCAGGTTTATACCGAATACCTGGAAAGTTTTGGTGCGAGGATGATAGAGGGGAAAGAATTTACAAGGTTGTTGAAAGAATTGATTCCTTAATAGCTAAAAAGGCACACACCGATTTTTTGTCATTGCGTATAGTATCTTTTGTAATTACTCAATTCAATTACACCTTTTGTAATCTGCTATCAATTTTTCTTTGTCATACCAGACTTTATATTTATCAGGGACTAAGGAATTAGCCAAATAGATTATTTCCCCAATATCATCGTGATAGTAATTACTCAAATGGACAGATTTTGTCTTGCCATTTTTTTTTAAGGTTACTGTCACTTGTGAGCCGTCATCTATACATTGATTTGAATAGTACTCTTTCAATTCGCTAAGATGTATTTCACTAATTTGTTGTAATGTGTCAGATGGTTTCAAAGATTGAAAAAAAAGAAGAGTGTCTTTCTCTCCAACTAAGTCGCTTTTAAAAATAATTTTGAGCTGTTTTTCAGTTAGAACTGTTAATACTGAATATGCCATTGAATAGTCGCTGTTTAAAATAGTTACTTCAAACGGTTTAATATCATACTTTTTGGGATTACTAGCTACTTGTCCTCTTGTACTGTTGTTTACACAGGATAAAAGTGTCAGTAAAACGAATAGGAAAAAAAATGTTTTGTTGATTTTCATTGTCTTTCTGGATTGAATATATCATATCAGCCTTGCAACCACCAATTTCTTATCCCATTAATAAATAATATCAAAACCTCGTCCCCAAATAATGCGGCAGCATTTTCCTCCATGTTTCCCAGTCGTGCGGCCATTCGGCGCCCCAGATATCCAACTCGTACCAGATGCCTTTATCGTATAATTGCTTGGCAAATCGGCCGCTTGCAGCAGGATCTTCATAATTGCCGCTGCCGGTTAGTATATGAATATGCTTGCTTTGACGGATCTGTTCCAGTATAGCATGATCTGCAAGATTTGGAATATAGTGCGCCGGGCTGTTGAAGTAAACATTATCATCATAATGTCCCTTGGTATATTCTGTAAGATCGTATACCCCGCTCATTGCAATGACGCCATTGATAAGATCAGGTCTTTTTAAAAATAAATTCATACTGTGCAAAGCGCCAAATGAAGCTCCGCAGGTAATGACCGGCGTTTCCCAGCTACTCCCGTTCCGGATATAAGGAATGACTTCATCATACACATAACTATTCCATTGTTGCTGCCTTACCGATTTTTGCCAGGGATCCATATTGTTGTTCATCCAGCTTTCATTATTGATACTGTCAATCGAATAAACTTTTACTTTGCCGCTATCAATAAACGGGGCCAGGGTATCCAGTAATTGAAAGCGTTCATATTCCAGGTAATCAGCCGCCGCAGTAGGAACCAGCAACAGGGCAAAACCATAATCACCATAGGTTGCAATAGGCATGTCTTTATTCAGGGATGGGCTGTACCAGGATGCTAATTCTCTTTTCATGTGCGGTTATTTAGATAAATATATTTCAAAATAGAATATCCCTGTTCCCCAAAGTCGTTTAGTTATGGACTTTTCTTCTTTGAATATTGAAAATTGAGCATTGACCATTGAACATTTCCTGGATCTTG
>JAKFEJ010000608.1:0-1885 GCA_036675745.1 Chitinophagaceae bacterium
ATCCTTTCGGTCGCCATAGGCTTGCCGAAGGCGATGCCGACCTTCTCCGCGGCGGAAAGCCACCAACACACAGCCCTCGCTTGGCGAAGAGTTTGATAGTAATCGGGTTCTTCACAAATGATGAGTAGAGATATGACGCTGATGTGGAAGAACAAAAGTTTGGATTAGTAATATAGCACCGCCCCTTCCCTTTGGGGGGACACATCTTCGAATACAAAATACAGGAACACGGATGACACGGATTGAACAGATTTTGTTGATTTAAACCTGGTAAAACCATATCCTATTTCTATAAAAAGCGGTAAACAAAAACGGATAAACACAGATTTATCCGCCGCGGCGGATAAAAAATCCGTTATCATCCGTCCAACCCGTGTCATCCGTGTGCCAAAAATATTTGTGTCCACACCGTAGCCCTTTGGGGGAAGGGAAAGAAGGATGAGGCCGTCCATCTCTTCCAATTTGTTAAATCCTCTCTTTATCCCTCTCTTTTAAGAATCTTTTTAAACTGTATACTCTACTTTTAGTCTGTAATTAAAACCGAAATATATGAAATGAGCCATGATAATGTTTATCCCACCAGGGACGATTATCTGGCGAATCCGATAGCTATCGGATCCATTTGGCTAAAAACAATAAAAAATAATCAAATGAAATCATTAATTCTACGCTCTTTTTGTATAACAGCCATCGCTTTATTGATCATACAGGATGCTGATGCACAACGGGGCCGCAACTACCGTCACCATCGTGGATATGGATATGGTCCCTATCGTGGTCAGCGTGTTGTACATATTGCAGGTCCACGCATCGTCGTTCCCTACCGCGGCATCAGTTTTCATTATTCCAATGGTTATTACTATCGTCCTTATGGCAGCTACTTCCGTGTGGTAGCTCCACCGATCGGTATTCATATTAATATACTTCCCCGTGGTTACAGAAGAGTATATGCTGGCGGCGATCCTTACTATTATTATGGCGGTGCTTATTATCGCCCCGGCAGCAGGCCCGATGAATATGAAGTAGTAGATGCTCCGTTAGGCGCATCGGTACCCGAACTTCCCAATGGCAGCAAAGTAGTAGTGATCAATGAGCAGAAATACCATGAACTCGATGGTACTTATTATAAAGAAGAGATAAAGGATAATGATGAAATATGGTACACCGTAGTAGGTAAAAATGGAAAACTTAATACCGATGAAGAATATACCGACGATGGTCCTTATGTAGGAGATATTATAGACGAATTGCCAGCTGACTGTAAAACAGTAGTAGTAAATGGAAATAAATATTTTGTTTCACCCGGTGATGTGTATTATGAAGAAGTAACATCGGGAAACAGTGTACGCTACAAAGTAGTTGGTAAATAAATCTTCCCGTGTAGCCAACGTTTTTTAAAGTTGGCTACTCTATATAGTAGTAAAACACCTATCAGAGCCTTTTTTATGGAATATTTCAATAGCCCTTGCTTCGGCGGGGGCTTTTTTTGTTAAAAGCCCATCCGGCCCCCTTCCTTTGGTCGCCATAGGCTTGCCGAAGGTGATGCCGACTTCCCCCGGTTGGGGAAGCCATCAACACACAGCCCACGCTTTTCGAAGAAACTGAGAAAATGAATGCTCTCCACAAATGCTGAGTAAAGAACCAAAGCTGATGTGGTAGTTATAAAGTTGATTAAAGATATACGGCACCGCTTCCTCTCCAACCGGAGAGGGAGAAGGAGGGAGAGGCTTTACAAATAATCTTTGCACCTTTGTGTTTTCTTTGCTTCTTTGCGTGACGAAAAAAATAGCCACATGAACACAACGACTCAAACCGGATACGATTCTGTCAAATACAAAACACCAACCGGAAATCAACTTACCTGCAAAGGCTGGATACAGGAAGC
>JAKFEJ010000399.1:0-1885 GCA_036675745.1 Chitinophagaceae bacterium
GCAGCAGCCACAAAATGTTTATGGAAGCAGACCCACAGTACAAAAAAGTGACCCTTTATGATTCTAACATGAAAATGGTTGCCAAAGAATCCCTGGAGCAATATAAAGCAGGCATAGATAAGGGCAGCAAGGAAATAAAGGAGGACATGGGAAATGATAAAAAAAAAGACTTGAAGCAAGGGGTTAAGCCTGAAAAGGAAAAACCGGAAAAGAAGAATGGGCAAAGCCTCTTGCCGAAAAAAAGGGAGAGTAAAGGCAAAGGTTTAGGGGTGTCATAGTGCATCCCTGAACCATTTTCTAACATTCAGCATTATTACCATGAATATTCAAAGTATAACCGCACTGGCAAGCCAATTACAGTCTTTAGGGTTTGACAATTTGGGAAGTTTGCTGTTGAAAAGGATTTGTTTTAAACCTGATACTTTTTATTTGAACCACAAAATAGCAAAGGATAAGGAGCTATTGGAGTTCCGGTTTTATTTTGAGAGGCAAAGGAAAAGCGATGCTTATATGTTGCTGTATTATGATGTAACATTAAAACAGGAAAACATCTTTGAGGAGTTAATAATTGCCGGGATTCACATAGCAGACCTTGAAAAGCAAATGACAACTATAAGCTGGATGTCCGCATTTAATCTTGATGAAAAAAAGAAATTGGATCCAAACGATAAAGCAACCTGGGAGATGGAGGCAAAAGTTGAATCTGTTATTGAAAGCTTAGCAACACTTGAGCAAGATGAAAAAGGCAAAGCCGTTGCATCTGTTCTTAAGTTGAAGTTTTGGAATCAGGTCCCGTATCACGAAATGTTTGGAAGTATTTCTTCTGTAAGGAATAAATCAGATGTTAGTCAACGGTTTTACTTTTCTGAAAATAGTGTTGGAATATCTGTTGATGAGGCATATCGCTTTTTGCAAAATAAATGGCTTGAAAAACAAATGCATTTAAAAAAGAAACAAGTTGATGCTACTACTGAAAGTAAAAACGATGAAGCGAACGGTTCAATGGGAAGTGGCTTGTTAAAGAAGCGCAGGATAAATCAGTCCGCAAAAGGGAACAAAAACAGGGCTAACCAGGATTAAGCAGCATGGAACTCTTTCCTCCATTATCAGGATTTTACCAGGCTATTGCAGATGATGCAAGAATAGGCAGCACTCATATCAGCATTTATATGGCTTTACTGCAACAGTGGAATATAAATGGTGGGATAAACCCTGTTATTATTACAAGAGCAACCATAATGAAGGCTGCCAAAATTAATGCCCGTTATACTTATAATAAGTGTATGAACAGCCTCCAGGAATTTGGCTATATAACGTATTTGCCTTCATCTAACTCTTTTAATAATAGCATTGTTTACCTGAAAGGATTGTGAAATGAAAATGTGCGTATGGAAAAGAATGTATCAGTACCAATTTTAATCCCCTATGAGCCTGAAGAGTTTTGGGAGCAGATTAGGTTAATAATTAGAGAGGAAGTGACCAGAAATCAAAAAGAAGTGCCTCCAATAGCTTCCCTTGAGACTCCAGGCCTCACAGAGAAGCCTTTATATAAAATTCAGGAAATCTGCTCCCTTTTTAAGGTAACCAAACCGACCATTTACGATTGGATAAAACACGGCAAACTGAAAAGGGTAAAAATAAGGTCAAGGGTTTACTTTCTAGGCAGCGATATCAGGCAGTTAATGCAGGCCTAGGTTTTTTCAAAGCAGTGAAAAGGTCACTGCTTTTTGCTGAATTGAGTTAGCCCAACAACCCCTGAGTTCTTTGAAAATGGAAATATCGTACCTTTAAACAGTCAACGAGTCAAGTAGAATAAAGTCAAGTAAAATAAGGTAAGATTTAGAGCCGCTTTGCTTTTTTATAGAATAAAAAATAGAATAAAAAA
>JAKFEJ010000390.1:0-1880 GCA_036675745.1 Chitinophagaceae bacterium
CTTAAACCCAGCCAATGACCTATTTCATGTACAGCCGTTTTACCCATATCATACCCGCTTTTAGAAGTTTTTCCAAATACATTATAGGCGATCACAATTCCATCTTCGGATGCTGGCCCCCCGGGAAAACTTGAATAACCGGCAGCCCCATCCAGGTTGCAAACCCAAATGTTCAGATAGTTTTGCGGGTCCCATGCATCATCCCCGGTTTTCGCGGAAGATTTCACCTGGTCATCCGCATTCCATTTAGTGACGGGTGTGTACTTGCGAACAATGCCGCTTGTATTTCTGCGTTGAGGATCAGAAATAGCCAGTTGAAATTCTATTCCGCAATCAGCGGCTACCGATCTGAACCGCTCCGGTGTATTGACTGTATCCGCATGGCGACGACGGAAAACTTCATTTAAAACCTGTATCTGGCTGAAAACTTTTTCGTCGCTGATATTCTGTGATGCGGTGTTGTATACTATATGTACTACTACGGGAATTTTAATAATGAAACCTGCATGCGGTTTGCCGGCAATATCTTTTGCAGCATTCAATTTACGTTGAATAAAGCTTTCTATCTCTGTTATCTTATTTTTTAAAGAAGGATTATTTCTTAGTTGCTGCTCTTCATAATTAAAAGAAAAGCATTCACGTTGTGCAACCAGTTGGCTGGAAGTAGCCATTACTAGTAAAAGGGTAAAGATGTAATTCCGCATAGCTCAGTAAATCAGGTGTACGATTAAACATGGCAATACATATCGACCATGAGCATTCATGTGGAATTGGAAATAGCGCTAAAGGAATCAGAAATAAAATTGGTATTCGGGGGGATATGAATTCAAAGGGTGGATACCGGAGATGTGATACTATCCCTCAAATATAGAAATTTTATTTAGAAAACAAAGGAAATCTTCTATCGTATTTTTCCTATACCCCGCTCTTTGAAATTTAATTTGTGCCATCTTCCGCAGAGCGGGGCAAGCTGCGTGCTAATATCCAGGCTGTTTTAAAGCGTCCGCTTTGTTTAACAACATCAAAGCCAGTCAAGCCTTATTTTTGTACAGCAAGATCCGCCACTATCAATAAAATCAAGTATGAAAAAAGTTTTGTATGCCGCTGCCCTCGCTCTTTTGGCAGCTTGTAATAATAATGACAGTAATCCCGTTTCTGCAGATACCAATGGCATTCCTGAATCGCCAAAGTTTATCAGTTATTCAATTGTAAAAACCTATCCTCACGATACTTCTTCTTTTACCCAGGGATTGATACAATACAAAGGAAACCTGTATGAAGGTACAGGCGAGTATGGGCGGTCGCATTTGCTAAAGGTGAACCTGGATAATGGAAAGATCGAAAAAAAGGTTTCTCTTGACCCCAAATATTTCGGGGAAGGGATCACTATTCTGAATGATACCATTTATCAACTCACCTGGCAGGAAAAAGTGGTATTTGCTTATACCCTGAAAGATTTTAAAAAAGTAAAAGAGTTCAAAATTGATACCCAGGGTTGGGGAATTACCACCAACGGGCAGGAATTAATTGTCAGTGATGGAAGCAGCAATCTATATTATTATAATCCCTCTACTTTTCAATTATTAAGAACGCAATCGATCACTGAAGGAGGGAGCCTTTCGTATAATTTAAATGAGCTGGAATATATTGACGGTTATATCTATGCCAATCAATGGCAGGCGCCTTATATATTAAAAATTGATGCGGGAAGCGGAACTATTGTTGGAAAAATAGATGTTACTGATATATGGAACCGTGTAAAAGCAAAAGATCCGTTGGTGGATGTGCCAAACGGTATCGCTTACGATTCAGCTTCTCAAAAAATTTATATTACCGGTAAAAAGTGGCCTGAATTATACGAGATACAACTGAGCAAATAA
>JAKFEJ010000069.1:0-13276 GCA_036675745.1 Chitinophagaceae bacterium
AAAAGAGATAAAAGAGAGGAGATCCCTTGAATCATTTCTCCTCTTTCTCTTTTTCGGCTCTTAACCTTAATCTTAACCTCTACCTTTTTTTAGTTCAGCGCTCATTTTAAAGATTGTAAAAAGATGATGAGCTTCATGTAACAGGAAAAAATTCAGCCATTGTAACAAATTCATTTTTCCATAAACGGGATGAGAACCTTGCTTTGCCAGGTCCGATTCCCTGAAAGAAAGAAGGCCATTTGATAATTCTTTACGTATAGTCAGTAAATCCTGCATTACTTCACGGCTGGATTTGGAACAATTATCATGAAACAACGGATCGGCCTCTGCTGTATAAACAGTAAAAACGGGATTTTCTTCATCAAGAATTTTTCGGATGCGGCTTATAAAAGCATGCTGATAAGTTTGCAGGTGAACGATATTTTCGAAAATGGACCATTTGCCGGGATTCAGTTGCCGCCTGATCTGTTCATCGGACAAACCGTCCAGGATATCTAATAATGATTTATGCTGGTATTGCAACCGCGTGGAAATGGAAGAAGGCATTTGCATATATGTAGTTGGTTTAATGGCTAATCATTACTCCAGACCTTTGTTCCTTCAGAACAGTTGGCGCAGATGTCAATGCTCTTTCTTCCCTTCAGGATCTGTGTCCTGAATTTGGTGTATTCCCCGTTTTTCCAGATTTCCCTGAAAGATTTTTCTTTCAGATTTCCCAAACGGTGTTGCGCATCTTTGTCAAAACAACAGGGAGCTACCAGTCCATCCCACGTAATAACAGGGTCATGCCACAGCCGCCAGCATTGATTGGATAGCTTTCCTTTGAATTCAGTTCCATTTTCTGTTTTACGATAGCGGCTGTATTTATCAATTGTAGGGATCAGGTTATTGGGGTCATTTTCATAATCATAAACCTGAGCTGTTTTAAACCAAACATCATCAACGCCAATTTCTTTTGCCAGTTTTTTTACATCTTCTACCTGGTGTTCATTATGTTTTACAACTAAAAATTGAAAAACAACAAAGGGTGTTTTGCTGTTCAATTCTTTTTTCCATTTTACAATATTTCTTGCCCCTTCCATCACTTTTTCCAGTTTACCGCCTACCCGGTATTGCTGGTAGGTTTCCTGTGTTGTCCCATCAATTGAAATGATCAAACGATCAAGACCGCTTTCAATGGTTCTTTTTGAATTAGCATCTGTCAGGTAATGTGCATTGGTAGAGGTAGCAGTATAGATCTTTTTTGATGAGGCATATTTAACCATATCCAGGAAAGAAGGATTCAGGTAAGGCTCTCCCTGGAAATAAAAAACAAGATATAAAAGGTCTTTATACAATTGGTCAATGGTCTCACTGAAAAAATCTTTTTGCAACATCCCGGTAGGTCTTGTAAAAGATCTTAGTCCACTTGGGCATTCAGGGCAGCGAAGATTACAGGAAGTAGTTGGTTCAAACGAAATAGAAACCGGGTATCCCCATTGAATGGGTTTTTTCGTCCATTTACTCAGGTAAAAACTGCTCAAAACTTTTATTCCATTCCATGCTCTCCGAAAGCTAAGTTTGGATAAAAGGTTTATGGTATCATTACGATTAAAACGTGACATGAACTGTAAAGGTACTGGATAGTTGAGAAGTTGCCCCGTTGCTAAGTTTAAAGAAAGTCCCCAAGCTTATTCCAAAAAAAACGTGGCTTTTTTAAAGCAAAAAAGCCCGACCATAGGGTTAGCCGGGCCTTTTGTTATCATCCATCCGTGTCTGTGTCCAATCAGCCGTTTAATATTTTTGATCCTTTCAGGTATCTTTTTGAAGGATAATAAATAAAGATGCAGCTCCCGTTTTTAATAGTATTAATAAGGTAATTGCTTTCTTCTCTTGGGATGGCGGGACAGCCATAACTGCGCCCCATGTAATTATTTTGTTCCAACCAGTCATCGCCAATATAGTCGGCCCCATGAATTACAATTCTGCGTTTGCCTGCTTTATCATTGTATCCGGTTTCGAGCCCCACTACCCTCAACGATAAGCCATGTTCTCCATAATAACTATTCCGGGTTACATAAAAGCCAAGGCTGCTTTGCAATGATTTGGGTTGGTTAGAAAAACGGGTAGCAAATTCACCGCCGGAATTGCGGCCATGCGCTACATAGGTATTCAATACTACTTCGTTACTCATCATGTCAACCAGGTACAACCTTTTATTATTCGACGATTGACTGAAATCGCAAATTGCCAGGTATGCTTGTTTGCTGATGATGCGTTTTTTCAATAAACGACGATAGCCCTTGCATGCATATTCAAAAGCCTGCCTGGATAAGCCTTTTTCACCTAGTCTTAGCGATTTATATAAATCAACTTCTTCAGCGGAAGAGTTTTTGCGGGTAGAGCCATACAAGATGGGAGACCCTGGTAAGGCGAATTCCTTGTTTTTTTGTTCTTGCAAAGGCAGCCAGGATATACTGAGCAATGCAAATAACAAACAATAAGCAGATATTATTATATAGCTTTTCAGGCAGGTACGGTTTTTCAATAATAGCAAACGCTATTGAAAGTAAAAATAGTATTAGCTTTTTAGAAATTAAAAGCAATTGAGTATTGTTTCATTGTGGGGCAAGAATATTTACGTTGATCTTTGATCTTACACAAAGAAAAAATACTAACTGGTTGCTGGCTAACAGTATCGGGCATCAGCAAACCGGTATCTGGTTTACACTTTCACCTGCTTCCACCTTCCTTTTTTAAATACAATAAAAGCGGCAATAGCTATAGCTGTCTCCGCAACCGGAATAGCGATGAAAGCACCTGTTGCCCCCATTTTCAGTGTTTTTGAAAGAATAAATGCCAGCGGTATCTGGAAGAGCCAGAACCCGATCGCATTAATGATGGTAGGTGTTTTTGTATCACCTGCTCCGTTGAATGCATTGGCCATCACCATACCGATTCCATAAAATACATAACCAGAACTAATGATCAGCATCGCTTCAATGGCGATTTTTTTTGTGTCTTCCTTCTCTGCAAAAAAACCAATGATATAAGGAGCTGTTACAAAAAAGAGCACAGTGACAACAGCCATGAAGATCGCATTGTACTTAGCTGTTTTTAAAACACTTTCTTCTGCACGCTGCGGTTGTTGTGCACCCAGGTTCTGTCCTACCAACGTAGCGGCAGCATTACTCAAACCCCAGGCAGGCAGAATAAAGAACATGACCACTCTTATGGCTGTGATATAACCGGCGGATGCCGTTTCACCGGATTGTGCCACTATCGCCGTTAACACAATCCAGCTTCCTGATGCTACCAAAAACTGGAAAGTGCCCGGTGCTGCGATATTGATGATCTGTTTTATCTGTTTCCAATCCGGTTTCAGATAAGACCAGGTCATTTTAATAATGCTCTTGCCATTGAATAAATGATAAAGCTGGTAGACCACACCAATGCCTCTGCCGATAGTAGTAGCCATTGCTGCGCCGGTCAATCCAAATGCGGGTACCGGTCCCCACCCCCTGATCAGCAAGGGACATAAAATTATATTGGCGACATTGGCGATACAAAGACTTTTCATTGCCATGCTTGCATCTCCGGCGCCACGGAAAATACCATTGATAAGAAAAAGAAGCATGATCACCATACTTCCGCCTGTAAGAATGCGGGTATAGTTAACGCCGTATTCAACCGTTTCTTCCGAAGCACCCATGATCCTGAGTATATCTTTAGCAAACACAAAACCGGCAATACTGAGGATAATGGTTACGAGGATTGACAAGGTGGTAGCCTGTGCACCTGCCCTTGCCGCCGCTTCAGGATTCTTTTCACCAACCCTCCTTGCTACAAGTGCAGTGGCGGCCATGCTGATGCCAATGGCTATTGAATAGATAATGGTAATAACAGATTCTGTAAGGCCTACCACCTGTTGTGCTTTATCACTTTGAGGCAAATGGCCGACAAAATACAGATCAACAAGAGCGAACACACTTTCCATACTCATCTCCAGGATCATAGGGATTGCCAGCATCATCACCGCCTTGCGGATGCTGCCCTGTGTATAATCCATTTGATCACCGCGAATAGCCTGTTTTATTAATGTAAAGAAACCAAAGACCTTATTCGAAGAGGTTATTAATTGTGGCATGATTAATTTATTTTGAAATAAACGAAATGAAATATAGCAACGGGAGGTTGCTTATTAATTGTTGTTTTTAGGTGCAGGTTCTGAAATTACAATGGGGGCGAACCTTAAAACATTTTCATATTCGTTGCTTAAAAGGAAATCAAATGTAGGAAATTGTTTTGATCATCAAATGCCATCCAGCTACAAATTGCTGCGCTGGTTTTTTATTTGTAATTCCTGTTTTAATAAGTGTTTTTGCTTAAATAGCGGATCAACTTTCATTATATAGCAAGAAAAATCATGATTGTCTTTATTTTATTGTGGTAAATGAGTTAAGTTGTAGTTGTAAATCAAAAGCTTAATGGTTTGATCAATACCTGGTTACATTGGCTGCCATTTTTAGTATTCAGATCTCTGTATCCTTTCAGTATGTTGAAGAAAACAGGATAGAATAAAGGGTTTAATTTCTGATGGTGAAGCAGCAGGGTTTCTGTTAAGCTTCGTAGCAAAATAATTTATAATTATATGAACACCGGTGCTATAAGCTTCCGGAAACAGGTATAAATTTTTTATGCAGTTACCTCTTGATACAGTGTTAGATCAAAAATTGCAGAAATGGGCCAGCCGGTTCATTATAGTGCTTATATCAATTGCTTTTTTGATAATAGCGGGCTGGCAGTTTGATATAATTCTTTTGAAAACCTTTTTTCTGCCGCCGGTAGCTATGAATCCCCTTACAGCTATCTGCTTTATTTTGTTGGCCTTTTCCGTATGGTTGTTTAAAAGAGTTGCTTCAAAAAAAATAGCCTACATTCTGGCCGCATTAGTAATAATAGCAGGGCTTCTTAAATTAGGTGATTTTGTTTTTGGCTTCAGTTTACAGGCAGACTCTCTGTTATATACTGATAAATTATTGAAAGAAAATGGCGGTATTATTCCTAACCGCATGGCGCCGGTTACGGCTGCTTGTTTTATATTGGCCGGTGGCTCATTGTTGCTAATACAGTACGAATCGGCATCCAACTATAAATTCTCTCATTATGTAATACTGGCTATCGCTTTAATGAGCCTGCTTTCTTTACTGGGATACCTGTACCAGGTGAAAAGCTTTTACAGCTTTCTTATTCATATATCCATGGCTCCTTCTACTGCGTTATGTTTTTTTCTTTTTTCTCTTCTTTTTCTTTTTTCAGATTCCGGTAAGGGGATAATGCAGGAGTTTACCAGTGTTTTAAGCGGCAGTATAATGGCACGTTTATTAATTCCTGCCGCAATCATTGTGCCTGCTGTTTTGGGGCTTTTACGGTTACAGGGAAGTTGGGCCGGAATTTATAATAATGAATTTGGAACAGCGATTTACGTACTGAGCATTATTGTCATTTTTGCTGGTATTACCTGGTACAATGCATTTTTACTGAACAAGCGGGATATGCTGAAGAAACAAACGGAAGATGCATTGCGTGATAGCGAACTACATATACAGGCCATCTTCCATAATGCTCCCGATGCGGTAATACTTATGGATAGCGATGGAATAGTAACTAAATGGAATCCTGAGGCAGAAAAACTTTTTGGTTGGAAAGAAGAAGAAGTAAAAGGCCAATTATTGAGTGAATTAATAATCCCGGAGCAATTCAGAGAAGCGCATAAAAAAGGGTTGAAACGTTTTCTTACTACCGGTCAGACAACCATTCTTGGCAAAACGGTTGATCTTTGGGCGATAAGAAAGGATCTGTCGGAAGTAGACGTTTCACTAAGGATATCGCCATTAACGCTGGATCAAAAACAATTTTTTGTCGGCTTTATCCGTGATATAACAGAACGGAAGCAAATAGAAGACAAGCTAAAAACGTTTAATGAAGAACTTTCCCGGCAGGTAGAGGATAAAACAAGTGAGCTAACGGAAATATTTGAACGGGTCACGGATGGGTTCATTGCGATGGACAGGAATTTCTGTTTTACTTATATCAATAAAAAAGCCGGTGAATTCATTCACCAGGACCCGGCAGTGCTGATAGGAAAAAACATCTGGACTGAATTTCCGGAATTGACCGGCACTGTTACTTATGATGCTTTTACCAAAGCCATGAGTGAACAGCAATACACCAGCAGCACTGACTATTATGCACAGTTTGATTCCTGGATGTTAAACTCTATTTATCCATCACCCAATGGTTTATCCATTTTTATCCGGGATATTTCAGAACAGAAGAAAGCAGAAACAGAGATCAGGAAAGCAAAAGACCTTGCGGACAAATTAATAGATAGCCTCCCCGGCGTATTTTACTTCTTTGATGCGAATGGAAAATTTATCCGGTGGAATAAAGAGTTTGAACAGGCCACAGGTTATTCGGCCGAAGAAATAACAGGTATGCACCCCACTGATTTTTTTGATAACGACGATAAAAATTATATCGCTGAAAGAATTGAAGGCGTATTTGTAAAAGGCATTAATGATGCAGAAGCAAGTTTTTTAACTAAGAATGGAGAAAAAATACCATACTACTTCAAAGCAGTACTGATCAACTTTGAAGGTAAACCATGTTTATTAGGCAACGGGGTTGATATTGCCGTAAGAAAGAAAGCGGAAGCAGAACTGATCGCCTCCGAACAGAAATACAAACTTCTTTTTGAAGGCAATCCACTACCAATGTGGATGCTGAAGCTGCCGGAGTATAATGTCGTTGATGTGAACAATGCTGCCATGTTGCAATATGGGTACACACGGGAAGAATTTCTACAACTTTCTGTTTATGATTTCAGGCCCAAAGAAGATATAGATAAGTTTAAGGCGGCAACCAATACAGCTTTTCGTGGTATTCATCATGCAGGTATATGGCGCCATAAAAAGAAAAACAGAACTATACTTTATGTTGATATTGTTACCTACGATATCAATTATAAAGGACAACAAACCCGTCTTGTACTGGCCAACGATGTAACTGAAAGACATATTGCTGAAGAAAAGCTGAAAGAATCTTATGATGCTATCCGAAAACTGACAGGACATCTTCAGAATGCCAGGGAAGAGGAACGGCTGCATATGTCCCGTGAAATTCACGATGAACTGGGACAACTGCTTACCGTACTGAAAATGGATGTATCATGGTTAAATAAAAAAATTGAACCGGCTAATACACTGGCAAAAGAAAAGTTGAGTGAAATTCTTACTGTCATAGACACTACAGTGAAAACAGTACGGCGTATTGCATCAGAACTCAGACCCAGCTTGCTTGATGACCTTGGTTTACTGGCCGCCATGGAATGGCATATGGAAGAGTTTGAACGGCGTTCGGGTATTTTAAAAGAATTATATATTCCCGAAACGGAAATACATTTATCTAATTCTCTTAAAATTGGGATATTCCGTATTTTTCAGGAATCATTGACTAATGTAGCCAGACATGCAGAAGCAACAAAAGTAATTGTGAGCCTCGTGCAAAAAGAGAAGCAGTTAATTTTGACGATCAGGGATAATGGAAAGGGATTTGAAGAAAAGAAGGGCGTTAAAAAAACATTGGGCTTGCTGGGAATGAGGGAAAGAAGCCAGATGATGGGTGGTCAATATAGTATTTCCGGCATCCCGGGTGAAGGCACTACCGTAACTGTTATTGTTCCATTACCAGAAACCGAACCTGTAAAAACAAAGTCTGACTCATGATAAAAATTCTTATTGCAGATGACCATGCTATTGTTCGCAAAGGGTTAAAACAACTTTTGCTGGAAGAGTATCCCTCCGCCATCATTGGTGAAGTAGCGGATACAGAAGGACTATTAAAACAAGTGATAAGTAATAAGTGGGATATTGTCATTTGTGATATGAATATGCCAGGGCGAAGCGGTCTTGATGCGCTGACTCATATAAAGCAGGTGGCACCGGATCTCCCGGTATTGATCATGAGCATGTACCCGGAAGATCAGTATGCACTGAGGGTTTTAAAAGCAGGTGCTTCCGGTTATCTGCAGAAAGAGAGTATACATGACGATATCATCAAGGCAGTGCAAACCGTAAAACTTGGAAAAAAATTCATTACACCTTCTATAGCAGAAAAGCTGGCAGACGCTTTTCATAATAATAACAATAAACAACCCCATGAACTCCTTTCTGACAGAGAGTTTGATGTATTTAAATTATTAGCATCCGGTAAATCCGTTTCTGATATTGCCAGCCAGCTATCCCTCAGCACTACTACTGTAAGTACTTATCGTTCCCGTATTTTAGAAAAAATGGGTATCCGGTCCAATGCAGAGCTTACACGCTATGCGCTTGAAAATAAACTTATTTGAAACAAACAAATAAGGATTATTTGTAGTATAAACTCTACATTATTTAAAACCTTCAGGCTACAAGTACCTTCCTGCTGAATAGCTATTTTGCAACCGGCGTTAAAGCGGGTTTCTCTGCTTATCCACGCCCTATATCTATATGCTAAGGATTATTATTGCAGATGATCACCCGGTAGTTATGCAGGCATTAAAAAAAATAATGCAGGAGGAATTTCCCGGGGCTTATCTTGAAGAAGCAACCGACACAACAATGCTTCTTGAAAAAGTTTCATCTGATAGTTGGGACCTGGTTATTTCTGACCTGGCTATGCCCGGTGGAGGTGGATTTGTAGCCCTCAAAAAAATTAAAGCAACAAAAAAGAAATTACCGGTAGTTATTCTTAGCACATATCCCGCAGAACAATATGCACCCCGTGTTTTAAAAGCCGGCGCCGATGATTTTATAAGTAAGGATTCCTTACCTGGCGGATTAGTAAAAGCTATAAGGCGTATCCTGAACCTAGAAAAAGAGCCGGAATAAGACGAATGATTAATAAATAGCGGGATAATACTTCCTTTTCCAATACTAAGCGTTTTTATGTAGTTGTTTTAACTACAGTCAATCTTTATATATGTCTATGGGTTTCTGGCTTATACTTCTTTACTTTTGCCGGAATTGTAAAACCGGTCCATATATCTTTGTTTTGATATAATTCTGAAATGAAATATATCAGGAAAACCGATGTTTAAAAAATATCCTGAATGAAAAAAACGAGTTGGACAACTTTGAAGCAGATCATCGGTAATACCGATCGTCAAACCGATCTGTTTCTTACCCTGATTAATGAGAAGGGTCAGATAAGTTGTGCGAATGCCACCATGAGAAAAAACCTGGAGTTGAATAAGTCCCACCTGGTATCTACTAATTTCTTTGACCTGGTCCATCCTTCACATATTGGTGATTTTAAAAACGCATTACTCGAAGCAGGCGATGACAAGAACCACAGTGGTCTCGAATTATATATAAAGAACGGGCATTATCATCCAATGAAATGGCAGATAAACCAGTTGAAAGGAGGGGCTGGTTTAGAAAAGAAATATTTGTGCATTGGTTATAAGTTAGTAGATGATGAAAGAATGAACCGTTTCAACGAGCTATTAAAAAACAATTGCCAGTTGATTGTAGAAGGGTTTAACGGTCTTCTTTTTCACGATATAAATGGCGAACTGATTGCCGCTAACCAAAGAGCCGCAAGCATTTTGGATACAAAGCTGGAAAATTTATATAACCTTAAAAATGTTGAACATCTCTGGAACAATGAATGGTTCATTACAAATGAAAATGATCAACCCGTAGCTTTTAAGGAAACTCCTTTTATTAAAGCTACCAAAACCGGACGATCACACACTCAAACCCTCGTTATACCTTTGCGAAATGGCAGGAAAAAATGGATACTTTTTAACTCGCAACCGCTTATTGAAGAACATGCCTGCAATTGTTTTTCCGTTGTATCCAGTATTATTGACATCACCTCTGAGCGTCAATTATCCCGGGAACTTAAGCAAGGAAAAGGGTTGATCAGTGCTTTTTTTGAGCAAACACCTACTTTGGCATGGGTAATTGATGAAGACACTAATCTCCATTTTGCAAGCAGCGCTTTTTACAATCATTTTGGTGTAAATAAAAAAGAATGTATTGGTAAAAAAATCACAGATATAGTACCGCCTGCTATAGCCCGTGCCGTTTATGAAAAACATATACAAGTTTTCGAAACAGGTAAACCGGCCCAGGCCACTGAAAAGATCAAATGGGCGGATGGTAACCATTCTATCTCTCATATCACTATTTTCCCTATTCATTCTGTTTCCGGAAAAAAAATGGTAGGCGGCCAGGCTGTTAATCTGCCTGATAAAAGCCGGCTGGAAAAAGAATTGAAAGATGCACATGAACGGATGCTGCATCTTAGCCGTGCTACATCAGATGCTATTTGGGAATGGGATATGCAAACGGGGCAGATGTTCCGAAATGATACGCTGATGGAAATGATCGGTTATCAGTTAGATAATTCAAAAGGGCTTTCGTGGTGGCTGCGGCGTATTCACCCCGACGACCGAAACCGTTTAGCTGATAAAATAAAAGAAGCAACAGATAATTTGCAGCAATCCTGGCATGATGAATACCGTTTCAAATGCGCCGATGGAAGTTATAAGCATGTAGAGGATAAAGGATTCGTTGTTTATGAAAATGGATTGCCTGTAAAAATGATCGGCTCCCTGCAGGATGTGTCGATGCTTAAAGAACTGGAAAATGAATTGGCTGATGTTAGACTGCAGCGGCAAAAAGAAATCTCAGAAACGGTTATCCGGGTACAGGAAAAAGAAAGAACCAGGATCGGTCATGAATTGCATGACAATGTCAACCAGATATTATCAACTGTTAAATTGTTTTTTGACGGAATCAAACCTTCCGGATCAGAGCAAAAACAATTAAAAGAAAAAAGCATTGAATACCTGCTCATGGCAATAGAAGAGATCCGTAAACTTTCCAAAGAACTGGTGACACCACAATTGAAAAAAGAAACCCTGGCGGAAAATATCAATGCTATTGTCACAGACATACAAATGACCGGCGCTTTGAAGATCAGTTTTGTTCATGATATCCACGATGAGTTGCTTTCGCCGGGAAAAAAAATAACTTTATACCGGATCGTACAGGAGCAACTTAAAAATATCATCAAGCACAGCCAGGCGAAAACTGCTCAAATTTCCATTCAATCCAATGACGAGTTTGTAAATCTTGAGATCAAAGACAATGGAAAAGGATTTGACCCTCACCAGACAAGACAGGGTATCGGATTAGCAAATATCCATGAGCGGACCCAATTTTATAACGGTACGGTTGATATACAGGCATCAGCCGGGAAAGGCTGTACCCTGAATGTCAGAATTCCCATTAAAGAATAGTTGGTCTATGCTGAATGATTACATTTCATAACACACTACTGATTTATAAACAGGCATCCCTTAGCATTTTCATATACAAGGTTCCTTTTTCACGGGCAAAACGGATATTACGTTCAGGAATTTGTTCCGGATTGGGATATCGTTGCAAAGCCTGCTCTATACTTTCTTCACGCAGTAAATGTAACATCGGGTATATCGAACGATTAGTATAATTGGCTGCATCATCAGCAGGTGAATCAGCAAAGCGGTATTGTGGATGAAAGCTGGCTACCTGGTAAATGCCTTCATATCCTTTTTTGCTGATCAGATTTTCGGCAAGTCCGACCAGGTTAAGGTAGTCATCAAAAGACTGAAATGCACTGGGGAAGATCAGTAAAGTTGTTTCAATCATTTTGTCATTATCAAGACGTACACATTCCTGGAAAAATGATTCCAGGCAAGTCTTTAGCTCTGTTGCATGCTCTACCTGGTAATGAACCTTATTTTGTTTTAGTTCCCTGGCTGCAAAAGGACAAAAATTACATCCTATTACAACATCGGTGATCCATTTTTTTGTTTGTGAAATGATTTGAGTTGAGCTATCCATGTTTACTGACATTCCTGCAAATCTAATCCCATGCTACACAAAATAAGCAACAGGATTAATACAAAAAGACTTGTGATAATTATTAAACAACAGTTTCAATTAAATACTCTATACCGTTTATCCCTGTGGTATCGTTTACTTTTAATCCCATTAATTTTTGACCCAAAGGAGAATGGGGGGACAAAGCAATCACAGTAACGCCATCAACCACCGTTTTACCTAAGGCGATACTCAGAAAAAAATAACCTTTGTTTGTTTTGATCAAACTTCCGTTTATTATTTTCGATGTTGACACGGCAGGATCAATTTTGCTGAACAGGATCTTTTGCTTTACGGCCTCTTTCAATTGCTGATTGGTATTTTCCTGTTCAATATGAAGCATAGCTAAAGCGGTCTCATATTTATCTCCCGCAGTGCTCTTTGTTTCATTACTACTGCTTTCCCTTAATTCGTTCAGTGTATTTTGAAACAACTGAATTTTATCCTCCAGTATCCGGAGATAGCTTTCGTATATTTTTTCTTTAAATGTCATTGGCAATAATCCCTGTTTTCTGTTCAATGCAAAAGTATTGTTTCATACTATAGTATTAAATAGAAAGTATATAGCGGTATTCAATAATGAGCTATAAGATCAGGCGTTCCATCCGGATCATTTTTTGCAGCGCCTGAGCTGGTAAGACTATTTCCTTTTAATAATAATAACCCCGCAACATGAGGCGCCGCCATGGATGTGCCGCTCAGGTAGGCATAACGGCCATTTGTAAACGTGGATAAGATGCGGACACCAGGAGCCGCATAATCCACAACATCATTTCCATAATTAGAAAACTTAGCGAAGTTATCAAGGCTATCAATTGCGGATACTGTAAAAACATTGACCGCATTGGTTCTGCCGGGAGAATATTTATTAGCCAGTGCTGTTTCATTACCGGCAGCAATAGAAATATATATTCCTTTTGCCGCAGTATTTTTAACCTGGTCGTCTAAAGTCGTTGAAATACCTTCATCGTCTCCGACACTCAGGTTTATCACATCACCGGGAGAACCATGCATGTTGACATGAGCCAATGCCTGGATAATGGAAGACAAAAGTCCGTTACCCTCTTTATCCAGCACCCTTAGTGAAACCAATGTAGCGCCTGAAGCAATGCCCAACACCCCGAATGTATTATTCTTTGCGCCTATAATACCAGCTACATGTGTGCCATGTCCATTCTCATCATCCGCCGAACTTTCTCCGCTAACAAAAGATTTGCTTTTGGTTATATCTACTGTCAGATCAGGATGGTCAAAATCAATACCTGAATCAATGATCCATGCTCTTTTGCCAATGCCATCACCATAACCTACGCGGT